>JBEIKR010000040.1:0-19143 GCA_040379705.1 Crocinitomicaceae bacterium | reverse complement strand
GGGATAGACAATTTTCAATCCTGGTGTATGGAAGAACCATGCTTCATTACTTTGTGAATGGAACGGTCCTGCAGCAGTTCCTGCCCCTGTAGGCATGCGCACTACAACATCCGCATTTTGTCCCCATCGCCAGTGCATTTTCGCAAGGTTGTTCACGATTTGATTAAAACCACATGTCACGAAATCTGCAAATTGCATCTCTACAATCGCTTTCATACCTGAAATTGACAAACCTAATCCAGCGCCAACGATTGCTGACTCACATATCGGCGTGTTTCGCACTCGGCCTTTACCGAATTGATCCACAAATCCTTCGGTAACCTTAAAAGCACCGCCATATTCGGCAATGTCTTGTCCCATGATTACCAAATCCGGGTATTTCTCCATCGACTGGCGCAATCCGTCTTGAATGGCATCGATGAAGCGTTTTTCTGTTTTATTTCCAACTGACTGGTGCACTAACTGATTGAAAGGCGCGTACAAATCGTCCATTTCTCGTTCCAAAGAAGCATCAATCATCGGTTCAGCATTGGCTTCGTCGAATCCTTGTTGAATTTCCTCTTTCAATTCGGCGCGGTATTGCTCATCCAACTCAATGGATAACAAACCTATCTCCTTCAAGTACAACTCAAAATTGGCCACTGGATCTTGCTTCGACCATTCATCTTGTAATCCATCAGGATAGTATTTCGTCCCAGAAGCCTCTTCATGACCGCGCATTCTGAAAGTCATTAACTCTAAAATGTAAGGTTTCGGATTTGATCGAATGTCGTCATTGATTTTTCGAACGGTACGAATGACATCGAGGATGTTGTTCCCATTCACCTGAACAGCTTCCATTCCATAACCGATTCCTTTATCGATGAATTGCTTGCATCTGAATTGCTCCACGGATGGTGTAGAAAGCCCCCAGCAATTGTTCTCAATCGCAAAAATGACTGGTAAATCCCAAACGGATGCTACATTTAATGACTCATGAAAATCTCCCTCTGAGGCACCACCATCACCTGTAAACACAATGGTAGATTTTTTCGCGTCTCTCAACTTACTCGCCAATGCGATCCCGTCAGCGATGCCTAGCTGAGGACCAAGGTGCGAAATCATTCCAACCAGTTTGTAGTCCTGTGTTCCAAAGTGAAAAGAGCGATCTCTTCCTTTTGTGAAACCCGACATTTTTCCTTGAAACTGGGCAAAGAGTCGGTTCATTGGAATCCCTCTTGTGGTGAAAACTCCAAGGTTTCTATGCATAGGAAGGATATACTCATCGGAATGCATGGCATATGCGCACCCAACAGAGATTCCTTCTTGTCCCCAGCCAGAAAACCATTTCGTGATTTTACCTTGACGCAAGAGAATAAGCATCTTTTCCTCAATCATACGTGGCTTGAGCAAAGTGCGATAAATTGACAATAATTCTTGATCGTCAAATCCGTCTCTACTGAACTCAATATACCGTTTTTCCAATGCGTCCATATGTTTAAATTGTTTCGGTAAAATTACTGCAAAATGTGCGAAGCGTTTTTCACATTTCAGCATTTTATCCACAAAAAAAAGCCGTCCACAAGGAACGGCTTTCACTATTTTGTTGTGATTTAATTATACCAAACCTTGATCAATCATTGAATCTGCTACTTTCACAAATCCAGCAATGTTAGCACCTTTCACATAATCAACATAACCATCCTCACGTGTACCATACTTCACACATGCTTCATGTATAGACACCATGATTCCGTGTAAACGTTGGTCGACCTCTTCGCTGCTCCATGACAAACGAAGTGAGTTTTGAGACATTTCAAGACCTGATGTTGCAACCCCACCGGCATTTGATGCTTTTCCTGGAGAGAAAAGAACTTTAGCTGCTTGGAATGCTGTAATTGCTTCAGGCGTCGATGGCATGTTTGCTCCTTCAGCAACGCATTGTACACCATTTGCAATCAATACTTTCGCTTCATCACCATTTAACTCATTTTGAGTAGCACATGGCAACGCGATGTCTGCTTTCACTTCCCATGGACGCTTACCAGCGACAAATGTTGCAGATGGGTAGTGTTTAACATATTCAGAGATACGACCGCGTTTCACATTCTTAAGCTCCATAACGAAAGCTAATTTCTCCGCATCAATACCAGCAGCGTCGTAGATGTAACCTTCAGAATCTGATAAAGTCACTACTGTTGCTCCAAGTTGAGTTGCTTTTTCACATGCATATTGCGCCACATTTCCAGAACCAGAAACTGCCACGACTTTTCCTTTGAAGGAATCACCTTTGACAGCAAGCATTTCTTTTGCGAAATACACTGTCCCATATCCTGTTGCTTCTGGACGAATCAAAGATCCACCCCAGTTGCGTGCTTTACCAGTAAGGACACCTGTAAATTCGTTACGAATTCTTTTGTACTGACCGAACATGTATCCGATCTCACGTCCACCAACACCGATATCACCCGCAGGTACATCAGTATCCGCGCCGATGTGACGGCAAAGCTCTGTCATAAATGATTGACAAAATTTCATTACCTCGTTATCTGACTTTCCTTTTGGATCGAAGTCAGAACCTCCTTTTCCACCACCCATTGGCAATGTAGTCAACGAGTTCTTGAAGATTTGTTCGAAACCTAAGAACTTAAGGATCGAAAGATTCACTGAAGGGTGAAAACGCAAACCACCTTTGTAAGGTCCGATTGCGGAGTTAAACTCTACGCGATATCCGCGATTCACTTGAACATTTCCGTTGTCGTCCAACCAAGGCACACGGAAAATAATTGTTCTTTCTGGCTCAACGATTCTGTCTAGAATCTTAGAAGCCTTGTATTTTGGGTTCTCCTCAATTACTGGGATTACCGCTTCTGCTACCTCATGAACAGCCTGAAGAAATTCTGGTTCATGTCCGTTCTTTGCTCTCACGCGATCCATGAACGCATCGATCTCTGCTTGATATTTACTTGACATTTTCTAAAATATTTTATTGGTCGGGCAAATGTAATGAATATTTTAAGGAACTGATAAGTGTCCACGGTTTGTTCAAAATTATCCTGCCTCACTTAAACTTATTTAAATATTAACATTTTGTTTATCAATGTTTTAAAATCAATTTCACTTGAGATTTTTATTAAACGGCAACTTTGTATAAATTTGTACGTCTACTTGCTAGTTAAACCGACTTAACATCATGAGAAAACTAATTTTTTCAACACTACTACTGCTTGCATTTGCGAGTCAATTAAACGCTCAAGCACCCATAACGCTTTGCCTCGGTGAAGACGCCACCGTTTGTGCGGGGACACCAGTAACCATCAACAATTGCAGTACTGGTGGAATTGGAGGGGCAGCTTCCGCAGGAATATTTATGAATGCGCCAACCAATGTGTCGTTGAGTGACGACGTTTATTCTGGGGTTGTCAACATCGGTTTTACTTTTAACTTTTACAACAACAACTACACGCAACTTGTTATCGGCTCGAACGGATTGGTTTCTTTTGATTTATCCAAAGCAAATGGTTATTGTGCGTGGTCTTTGGGAGGGATAGGAACTTTACCAAACACCACCTTTGCCGATGCAAAGAATTCAGCAATGGGATGTTACCAAGATATTAACCCAGGAATTGGTGGTCAAGTTTCTTATCAGACAATTGGTACCGCGCCATTCAGAAAGTTTCTTGTGCTTTATCGTGAAGTACCAACATTTTCTTGCGCTCAATGCTCATATCTTGCGATTGTCCTTTACGAAACCACCAATGTGGTTGAATTTCATATAGGAAACAAGCCACCTTGTCCGAATTGGAATGGTGGATTGGCCATTCAGGGAACGGAAAATGCTACTGGAACTGTTGCGCACATAACGCCGGGAAGAAACAACACGGCATGGTCTGCAAATCAAGATGGTAAACGATATACGCCAGGAGCACCAGGAATTTCAGGAGGATATACGATTACAACAATTCCTTATTTGTTGGTTTATTCATCCGGCACAGGCATGGGATGGGCAAATACCTTGGGGCAAACCTTCCCTTACAACAATGGAGTTTTACCTGTACCTGTTGTACCTGCAGGAACGACGGGTTATTTCTTAACTGGTTCGGCCTGTGGAGCGAGTATCGGTTCGATTACCCAAGATACCACATGGTTAACGCGCGTTACAGCGACTGTAACGGCGACTTCAACTCCTGATATTTGTAGTTCAAGCATTGGAACGGTAACAGCAGTTCCAGGAGTCGGAATGCAACCTTTTACCTATTCTTGGCCAACGTTGGCGGCAAGTGGGGCCACTGTAACAGGTGTTCCTGCTGGAACATATACTGTCAATGCGTTGGATGGAATGGGATGTCCTGCTTCAGCTACTGTAACTGTTGGGGACACGCCAGCAACGTTTTCATCATCATCTACTTTGGTTTCTTGTCCTGGAGGATCGGATGGAACCGCAACTGCAACGATGACTCCACTGCTTGGAAACGTCACTTACCTTTGGGATGACCCATTGCAACAAACAACACAAACGGCAACTGGTCTTGCTGCAGGAACTTACAACTGCACAGTATCATCTGATGTAGGATGTCAGGATATTACTACCGTGGTTGTTTCTGAAATTCCTGGAATGGTCTCAAACATCGCTTCGCAAACGGATGCCACATGTAACTCAGGAAGTAATGGTACTGCTACTTTGACGATTACGCAAGGAACAGCGCCTTATACTTATTCATGGGATCAATCTTCATCCACAACGAACACAGCGACGGATTTAATTGCGGCTGATCATACAGTCACAATCACTGATAACAACGGGTGTGTAATTACGCAACTAATCACGATTGGCGAACCACCTGCACTAGAAATTCAAACGATAACTCCAGCAACACAAATTTGTCCGGAAGACGATATTGAATTGAATATTACTGCTACAGGAGGTTCTTCACCATATACCTTTACATGGTCTGAAAGTGGAACTCAGATCGGCACAGGGGCAGCCATCACTGTAGACCCAGAGTTTACAAACACACAATACTGTGTCGTTTTGAGTGAGGCGTGTGGATCTCCAACGGATGATACGTGTACCTTGATTTACTTCCCTACTCCAATTGTTCCTGGAATTACACCGAATAAAATAGAAGATTGTACGCCAGCATTCTTTGAATTCATCAATTCATCTTCCAATGGTGGTGAAATTGCTACAACATTCTTTGAATTCTCGGATGGCACTAGCATTCTAGAACAAGGTGCAGATTCAACCAGCAATTGGTTTGAAATTCCAAGCATGTATTCAGTGAATATGACTACTACTTCAATCTTTGGGTGTGTGTACTCGGGTTCATTCATCGACTTTATTGAAGTTCTTCCATTGCCTGTAGCCGACTTTACGTTCTCTTCGAATCCAGCCACTTTCTTTGAAACAACCATTCAATTGCAAGACAGATCAACGCCTGATGTAATCGATTGGCAGTGGTTGAGCCCTGGTGCAAGTCCTTCCTATAGCGGGTCTGCAAATCCAGTATTCATTTACCCAGAGGGAGTAGCAGGTGTGTATCCAGTAACGTTAATTGTTACCACCGAATATGGTTGTACAGATACGGTAACCCTAGATATGAATATTATTCAAGATGTCATTTTCTATGCACCGAACACATTCACCCCTGATGGTGACGAACACAATCAATCATGGGAGATTTTCGTTGCAGGGCTTGATATTTATAATTTCGAACTATTCATCTACAACCGTTGGGGAGAAGTAGTTTGGGAATCGCACGATGTATCTGAAAAATGGGATGGCACTTACGGTGGGAACATTGTTCCTCAAGGCACCTACACGTGGATCGCTAGTGGAAAAGATAGTTTGAATGATGAAAAATTCACATTCAACGGGTATATCAACGTATTAAAATAACTTACTATAAAACGATCACAAAGAGGAGGCCTTGGTCTCCTCTTTTTTATTTTGTCAAACCATATAAAAACACCATTTTTGTACTCAAATATGTCAGCTATGAAAAAACCATTCATTCTACTCTTTTCCGTAACTATCTTGTTTGCAATCACCGCCTGTGACGTTTTGAACGAAGCAGCAACCTTGGTGAATTCAACGACAACAAACACTACACCGACAAAACCATCATTAACAAATGATGAAGTGATTTCCGGATTGAAAGAAGCCTTGAATGTCGGAATTAAAAATTCTGTGAACCTTACATCTGTTACGGATGGGTTCTTGAAGAATACAGCCATTCGCCTCCCTTTTCCTCCAGATGCAGCAAAAGTGAAGCAAAAGGCACTTGATTTAGGTTTGAGCGGACAAGTAGAAAAATTTGAAACGACCTTGAACAGAGCCGCAGAAGAAGCCACAAAAGAAGCATTGCCTATATTTGCGGATGCAATAAAGAACATGAGTATTTCGGATGGTTTTGCCATACTAAATGGTGGAGACGGATCGGCGACAAAATTCCTTCGCGATAATACCACGCAAAAACTTGTTGCAGCGTTTTCACCCAAGGTGCAAGCAGCAATCTCAACAGTGAAATTGACAGAGTACTGGGAACCGTTGATCACAAAGTACAATGCTGCAATGGCCATTTCGGGAGGTCAAAAACTGAATCCAGATTTGAACAAGTATGTGACAGAAAAAGCCATTGAAGGATTATTTTACATGGTAGCGATTGAAGAGAATAAAATTCGCAAAGACCCGATGGCACGAGTAACAGATATTTTGCAAAAAGTATTCGGTAGCCTTACACAGCGTTAATTCTATCACACTCAAGGTATGAAATATCCTGCAACGGAACTTGTACTCGACTCCTTAGGTCAAGTATATCACCTAGGCATTTCGCCTGAACAGCTTTCCGAAAAGGTAATTCTCGTTGGAGATCAAGACCGTGTTTCTATGGTTTCATCGATGTTCGATACGATTGATCATCAATCTCAACATCGAGAGTTTGTTTGCCACACAGGTACCTACAAAGGAACACGCATTTCAGCCATTTCCACTGGTATAGGAACCGACAATATTGATATCACAATCAATGAATTAGATGCCCTTGCAAACATCGATTTGATTCAACGTGAAGACAATCCCACATTCAAAAAACTGACGCTCATTCGTATTGGCACCTGCGGTATCTTACAAGCTGATATTCCATTGCATTCCTACATTTTAAGTTCGCACGCCTTTGGACTGGACAACATCGCTCATTTCTATGATGTGCCCCAAAGTGAGGTAGAACAATCATTAGAAAAGGCCATCCGTTCTCAAATAACACTCCCAGAAACCATTCATCCTTACTTGATGAGTGCATCTCAAGAATTGAATGAACGACTTCGTTCTGAGTCAACCTTCGAGGGTATTACTGTAAGCAGCAGTGGATTTTATGGGCCGCAAGGAAGGCAACTACGCCTTCATGCAAAAACAGTCCTTCTGAACGAGCAATTAACTTCAGTGAAACTCGAAGGATTGAAAGTCATGAATTTTGAAATGGAAAGTTCCGCGTTGTTTGCATTGGGGAGATCCTTGGGACACGAATGTGCTACCATTTGTTTAGGAATAGGTAATCGTCCAAACTTAGAATTCTCCAAAGGATATTCAGAACAAATAAAAGAATTAATCCGCTATGTTCTAGATCGGATTTAGTTTAACACAGGGCGATAAATCGTGTATTTCCCTGTGGTAATGGTGCTAAACCTAAACCTACTAGTTCCTACTTTTTTTCCTGTATAGCCGGTATTTTGATGTATGAGTATTACCTCATCACTGCTTTTCACTTCGTAAATAATCGCGGTATGTTGTGGAAATGTTTCGGTCGTTTTAACGCCATTGACCACCGAAATTGTTTTTAGTTTTTCAAATTGAATGATATCTCCAGGCATAATGCACTCTCCTTTTTTTAGAGCCCTTCCAAATTTTAACATTCCATCCCATTTGGCATCCGTTTCATCCAAAACGTACTTCGCCAAATCCCAACACTCACCTCGATCCACTTTTTTGCCTAGTTTATTTCCTGCAAGATTTACTATTTGAGCATTGAGCGCCGCAACAGAATCACACTGCGCCGAAATATTTGTTGTCAAGATTATTGTGATAAAAAGAGTCAGTTTTTTCATGGTCAGAAAACGAAAATTTGCAATTTTGTTACACCCCTGCAGCGGAAAGAATACGTTTCACCTTGCTTGAATCTACTTTCAGAATGGATTCTGAAAAAAGTGGATCTTCATCCAACTGAAACTTCAATGTACCAGAAAAATGTATCGCATCAGGTTTTAATTCATCCACCAAACGGCCTATGTTCGATGCATTGACTCCGCCACCTGTCATGATTTCAATACGACCATCAGCGTACTTGATCATTTCACTTAAAATAGGATAACCGATATCCACATTTCGTGCAAGTCCCGAAGACAAGATGCGTTTGACACCATGTTTAATTAGAATCTCCATGGCTTTCTTCCATTCCACACTATCGTCAAATGCACGATGAAAAGTTACTTCAAGTCCACCCGACTTTTTCATGATTTCCTCAAGAATCGGTTCATCGATGGAACCACTTTCATTTAAGGCACCAATGACAATTCCTGCCGCACCCATGTTTCTACAGTTCACTACTTCTCGAATAATCAACTCCAATTCATCCGAATTGTATGTAAATCCTCCAGGACGTGGACGAATAAGCACATGTGTTGGGATTCCATAAGCAATGGCATAATCAATCATAGAAAATGACGGTGTTAACCCACCTTGCTCGAGGTTTTGACATAACTCGATGCGGTCAAAATTCAATTCCTTCGCGAGTTGAATGGCTTCAATAGAAGCGGCGCACAATTCAAATTTCATTACTTGGAAAACAGCATTATTTCATCAATAAAGGTCCATTGCACATGTCCTGCGCCCGGCATTCCATCTGGAATTTCGTCAAACGTTACGATTTTAAATCGCACATAACGGGCCTTTTTCTGAATGTGAAATGCAAAAGGTAAATGTCTTCCGTTTCCTTGGACTTTTTCGATGTAGGCATCCTCTAGAAACGACCATTTTTTTCCGTTCGTTGATACCGAGATCCGAACAAAATTGGGTAGATGAATCCACGAACCTATATCTTCCAAGAAATTCATTTCTGCATGGTCAATTTTGGATTTCTTACCAAGGTCTACAATGAATTCTATTTCCTGATCATCGAAACCTACCCATTCATTCCCCTTCCAAGGTTTTGCGCCAATAATTCCATCTACCATGGTGAGACTTCCACCACTATTATAGCGTTCATCAGGTTGGGTGATGTACTCCAGATTCAGACCAATCGCAGGGTGAATCGTCATTTTAAACTGTGACGGTGTTGGAATGTATTCCGACCTCACATCGAAGCGATATGTAACAACCGAATCTGCTCCTCTTTTGAATGAAAGGATATTGCTTCCGACAAGAAAATCCGGATACTTTGGAGCGACATTCGTTTCATCCAAGCGCACCGTCAATGCCAACTGATCACTCGTATCGGCCGCACTAAATACCACACCCAAGCCATTTTCCTCACGCGAAATTTTCATTTCAGGATAAAACATGGCCCTTGAATAATTTACTTTGAAGCGATCGAGGTAGGTCAACTGATTTTTTATTAAATCGGATCGAAACGACTGATACGGGGGCTTTTCAACACACCAGAGTACTTGCGCCAAGGCCAAGGCTCGAGGGTACACCATGTATTCCAATTGTTTCATGTCGGGAATATACTCTGTCCATAAGTTGGCTTGACCACCCAAAACATGCGTGGCTTCCGCGGCTGACAAGCTTTGGGGAATTGGCGAAAACTGATATACTTTGTCAATGGGAGTAAATCCTCCAATGGCGAGAGGTTCCGAAGCGTTTTTGCTTTGATAATGATCAAAATAGCAATGCGAACCCGGTGACATTATCACATCATGTCCCTGTTTGGCCGCTTCTACTCCACCTTCAAAACCACGCCACGACATCACAGTTGCATTTGGACTTAATCCACCTTCGAGTATTTCATCCCAACCAATGAGTTTGCGTCCTTTTGATGTTAAATAATTATCCATCTGAGTAATGAACCAGCTTTGCAATTCATGTTCATCCTTCAATCCATTTTCGCGAATAACCGCTTGACATTTATTGCATTTTTTCCACCGTGTTTTTGGCGCCTCATCCCCTCCTACATGGATATACTCGGAAGGAAACAGCACCATGACCTCATCCAAAACATCCTTCAAAAACTCAATGCTCGATTCATGCGCACAGAAAATATCGTCAAAAACTCCCCAAAGTCCTTCCACACCTTGCTGCTTTCCCGTGCAAGAAAGTTCCGGATACGCAGACAAGGCTGCACGCGCATGACCTGGCATTTCAATTTCAGGAATTACGGTGACGTATCTATTTGCCGCATATTGAACAATTTCTTTGATCTGCTCTTGCGTATAAAAACCTCCATAGCGCTCCACCGAATAGGTTCTTGGATTTGTTGAATAATGGTCATTCACTGTGCTATCGCGCCATGCTCCAATAGCTGTGAGTTTCGGATACTTTTTTATTTCAATCCGCCATCCTTGGTCATCCGTTAAATGCCAGTGAAACTTATTGAATTTGTACATGGCCATCAGATCGATATAACGCTTTACCTCATCCACAGTAAAAAAGTGGCGAGAAACATCAAGATGCAAGCCCCTCCAAGAAAACTTTGGATAATCCTTTAGAAAGCATTTAGAGATGGTATAATGCCCTTCCGATCCCTCTATCAATTGAAATAGTGAATTAATTGCATAGAAACAACTTGCATCCGAACTATACGTGATAATGATGTTTTCATTGACGTTTATCGAGTAATAATCCACAGGAACGTTGCTGACCTTCTTAAAAATAAGATCTTTTGCGTTCTGCGAAATAACCACGCGCATCCCAAAAATTTTGGTAAAACGATCCGATGCGTAATCGATTATTCCTGAGGGAACATTTTCGCTATTAACGGCAAGTTCTTCATTCAATGAAAAAAAGCCGTCGATAGTTGAATAGCTTACAGGACTCGGGATTACAGAACGCTGAGAAATTGCTTCGAAAGAAGTGAAAAACACAGCTGCAACAACAGCCATTATATACGCTTTGCCCAGTCTCATTGGATTCATTTACATATTGCGGCGATATTGCCCTCCTACTTCAAACAGTGCATTCGTAATTTGTCCTAAGGATGCATATTTGCATGTTTCCATCAATTCTTCGAACATATTGCGATTGTTAATGGCCGCATCTTGAATTCGCGCAATCCCTTCTTTGGATTTATCCGCATTGGAAATATGTAAATTTGAGAGCATAGAAATTTGATATTCCTTCTCCTCCTCTGTTGCGCGAATCACCTCTTTCGGTAAAACCGTTGGTGATCCTTTCGAGCTAAGGAAAGTATTCACCCCAATAATTGGAAACTCACCTGTATGTTTTAACATTTCGTAATGCAATGATTCCTCTTGAATTTTTGATCGTTGGTACATTGTTTCCATTGCTCCAAGCACACCTCCACGTTCCGTAATGCGATCAAACTCTGTCAATACCGCCTCCTCTACAAGGTCCGTCAATTCTTCAATGATGAATGAGCCTTGCAAAGGATTTTCATTTTTCGCTAATCCAAGTTCACGGTTGATGATTAACTGAATGGCCATCGCTCGACGCACAGATTCTTCTGTGGGTGTGGTAATGGCTTCATCGTACGCATTGGTATGAAGCGAATTGCAATTATCATATATCGCATACAACGCTTGCAATGTTGTTCGGATGTCATTAAAATCAATTTCTTGTGCATGCAAGGATCGTCCAGATGTTTGGATGTGGTATTTCAACATTTGAGCACGAGAATTCGCGCTGTAACGGCGCGCTAGCGCTTTTGCCCATACACGGCGGGCAACACGACCAATCACCGCGTATTCTGGATCGATGCCGTTCGAAAAGAAAAACGATAAATTCGGGCCGAAGTCATTGATACTCATTCCACGACTCAAATAGTATTCTACATAGGTGAATCCATTTGCCAAGGTAAATGCCAACTGCGTAATTGGATTTGCACCTGCTTCAGCGATGTGGTAACCCGAGATAGAAACCGAGTAGAAATTACGCACCCCTTTATCGATGAAATACTGTTGTACATCACCCATAAGTCGCAATGCAAATTCTGTTGAGAAGATACATGTATTTTGTGCTTGATCTTCTTTCAGGATATCCGCTTGAACAGTTCCTCTCACTTGTGTAAGTGTTTCGGCCTTGATTTGCTGATACACATCTTCCGGCAACACTTGGTCACCCGTAACACCGAGTAGCATCAATCCAAGCCCATCATTTCCCTCTGGAAGTTCACCTTGATATCTTGGGCGATCAGTTCCTTTGGCGCTGTAAATTTTAGCAATTTTCGCCTCAATCTCTTGCTCTAGGCTGTTCGCTTTAATGTATTTCTCGCAATTTTGGTCGATCGCCGCATTCATAAAGAATCCAAGCAACATTGGCGCAGGACCATTAATTGTCATGGACACTGAAGTCATGGCATGCGACAGATCAAAGCCAGAATATAGTTTCTTCGCATCATCCAGGCAGCAAATCGATACACCCGAGTTTCCAATTTTCCCGTAAATATCTGGACGAAGATCTGGATCATTTCCGTAGAGTGTCACTGAATCGAACGCCGTTGATAAGCGTTTTGCTGGCATTCCAAGGGAAACATAATGGAATCGTTTGTTTGTGCGCTCTGGACCACCCTCTCCTGCGAACATACGCGTAGGATCTTCACCTTCGCGCTTAAAAGGGAACAAACCAGCAGTATATGGAAATTCACCAGGCACATTTTCTTGCAAAGACCAACGAAGGATATCTCCCCAACTGGAATAACGTGGAGTTGCTACTTTAGGAATCTGCAAGTGAGAAAGCGATTCGGAATGTGTTTGAATCGACAAGACCTTGTCACGCACCTTAAAGTTAAATTCAGGATCCTTGTACAATTTCTTCTTCGCCTCCCATTTCTCAAGAATGTCCCAGTTTTTAGGATCGAAATTCAACTTCTCTTTTTCGAATGCTTCTTGAAGTCCCTTCACCAAACGGTCTTTGTCGTCCATTGTGGAAGCTGAAATGGCTTGAATACTGGTATGTAAACCGTGAAGTCGTTCGGCAACCAACACTTGTTGATTCACCCAATTGTCGTAAGAGCGATTGTTTTCAGAGATCTCAGACAAATAGCGTGTTCGATCCGGCGGAATAACAAAGATTTTCTCGGACATCTCACGGGTAATCGCGAAAGTAGAATTCAAAGGTGCTTGCGTTTTCTCAACTACCTTATCCATGATAACCTTATACAGAGAGTTCATCCCTGGGTCGTTGAACTGCGACGCAATTGTCCCATACACTGGCATTGAATCTACTTCTTTTTCCCACAGATTGTGGTTGCGTTGGTATTGTTTACGCACATCGCGCAAAGCATCGAGCGCTCCTCGTTTATCAAACTTATTTAGTGCGATAACGTCCGCAAAATCGAGCATATCAATTTTCTCCAACTGAGTAGCGGCGCCGTATTCAGGTGTCATTACGTATAACGAAACATCTGAGTGGTCTAATATTTCAGTATCCGACTGACCGATTCCAGACGTTTCAAGAATGATCAAATCGTAATTTGCAGCTTTCAGAATTGTAATGGCTTCTGCTACATGTTTCGACAACGCCAAGTTCGATTGACGTGTAGCCAATGAGCGCATATACACACGTTCACTTCGAATAGAGTTCATTCGAATGCGGTCGCCGAGCAAGGCACCTCCTGTTTTTCGTTTTGAAGGATCGACAGAAACGACAGCGATCTGCTTATCCGTAAAATCAATCAAGAAACGACGCACCAATTCATCCACCAAAGAGGACTTACCTGCACCACCTGTCCCTGTAATACCGAGCACTGGCACATGGTTCTTTGCTGCCATCTCGCGCACTTGATTCAATACTCCAACAGACTGCTCAGGGTAATTTTCTGCAGCAGAAATCATGTGTGCAATCGCAGGAACAAATTTTTCTGAAATGCCATCTGTGTTATTCACATCTTGACCAACAGCAAAATCACATTTTTGTACGAGGTCATTGATCATCCCTTGTAATCCCATGGTACGTCCATCATCTGGGTGATAGAGGCGTGTGATTCCATAGGCATGTAATTCTTCGATTTCAGAAGGAAGAATTGTTCCACCACCTCCTCCAAAAATCTTGATGTGCGGTGCGCCTTTCTCCTTGAGCAGATCATGCATGTACTTAAAATACTCCATGTGACCACCTTGATAGGAAGTCATCGCGATGGCTTGCACATCTTCCTGTATGGCGCAGTTGACCACTTCTTCCACAGAGCGGTCGTGTCCAAGATGGATCACTTCGCACCCTGTGGATTGAATGATTCTGCGCATGATATTGATTGCAGCATCGTGACCATCAAACAAAGAAGCTGCTGTGACGATGCGTATTTTGTTTTGTGGGATATACTGTTCCACTTTTTCCATAACGATTGAGGTATTTACATGCAAGTTCAAAAGTACAAAATGAAGCGGAAACGGAAGGCTGAAACACTTAAAAACTGAGCGCTATTTTGATGATTCCTGGAACAAACATTTACAAAATTGACCTGCTCCTATGTAGAAACACTTAGTTGCTCGTAGTGCGTTGAGCTGATTTTGACATGCACCGACCTCTCATTCGTTCCATACCCTATGAAAGATGCTGAACATTGCTGTATGAAACAATTAAAATCACACAAGATGAACACACTTCAAATTAAATCAACAGCATTGACACCAGCAGTAAACTGCAATCCATCAACAGGAGTAATCGAAATCTCAGGACGCTCTTTAGGAGTGAATCCGACAGAATTTTGGTCAGAGATTCAAACATGGTTATTGCAATACTTGGATTCGCCTGTTGAACAGACAACCATCAATCTAGAGTTTGAATACTTGAACACCTTGAGTGTAAAACAGCTGTTCACTTTTTTAAAGATCAGCCAATTCATACAACTCAAGGGGCACAAAGTACAAATCAATTGGATCTATGAAAAATACGATGAAGACATTTTAGAACTTGGGTACGACATTCAGAATCTCTTGACGGTACCCATGCACTTCAAAACGCAGTTGACATCGTTTTACGGAGCCGCTTAGGATTAGGACCTAACATCGAAAGGAGTTTTACGGCAGTTATGCCGCAACTTGAACGAATTTCCCACCGGTCATCTTAAACTTCAATTTGCCAAAACGGATGACCTTCCCTTCACCTAATGTGGCGATGTTAGAGAGATCTTCCTCCATGGTATGAACAGACCCACCCGTTGCAAATGCAATATCAAGGTATAAAGTATTCATTCGATCATCAACTCCGCAAACAATGATATGCACTGGAATTTTTTGACTTTTCAAATAGTCCAACAGGTGCATATCACAAGGATTCTCCCAATTGTCCGCAATAAGCACAACATTTCCTTTATTCTCAGGGAACTGTTTAATGGCATAGCAGATAGCCTCTAGATCATTTTCAGCATGTTGACCTTTCTGCATTGCTTCAAACGCAGTTTCAATGACCTTGGCTGAATTGCCCGATTCAATGCTCCAAATCCCATTTTCATCCAACTTCGATGTTTGATTTGTACTCACATCATCATCGTCATTGAAGAAAACAATTTGTTTGAACGTATTCAATTTTTGATTGCTTTTTATCCAAAAAAGCAACTGTGCAGTATAGGGCGACATACTACCGGTGACATCGCACACCACCAGCATATCTTTCCATGACTTATTTCGACTAAATACCTTGAGTAAGGTTGAGTCCGATGGCGCTACTTTACCATCAATTACATCAGTAATCAACTTATTTTCATCTTGATACGTAGGCATCGGACGGTAATAAATCACAAAGCCATGAAAATAATTTTGGATATTCCCTGTCCGCTCAACCCCAGTTTGCTTGACAATTTGCCATTTAATCATCGGATTATTAAACGCCGTTGGAAGATGCATGCATAGCTCAAGCACACGCTTTCGGTTTAATTCGGTAAAATTCTCTCCGACGGGATAATCACTATACACCAAATCGACTCCCACCAAGGTTTGACCATCCAGTTTTTTAAGTTCAGGGAGTGTTAAAATCGTATAATCTCCGGGGGCCATATTCAATTTGAGGTGCGAGAAGAATGATTTATCAGGCGAATATTTATCTACTTCAACCGTATCCTTAAAACGAATAAACTCTCGAATATTCATTTGCGCTGCGGCATATCCTTTTACCAAAAGAATGATTGCCAATATATTGATTGCCTTTTTCATCGTTCGATTAACAACAATTAGATGAAAAAGTAACAGTAGGAATAAAATCAGAAAAACCGGTGATTTAAAACCTTAGAATCAATTTTAAGTTAAATCGGCGTTGCGTAAGATAATTGGGAATGGAATAATACTTCCCTTCCACATCTTGGATCCACTGCTTCGAGAGCACATTGTTTATTCCCAATAAATTGAACACCTCAAACGATAAGATGGCATCTGTGAAAGTCTTCCTAAAGAAATTCTCTTTCTTATTTTTATTGAGTAAATCATACGACATCCCGATGTCCACTCGGAAATACGATTTCATCCGAAGGGTATCCTTGAAGCGATTCAAATCTGGTGGTCCATAAGGCAAACGCGAACCATACTGCAATCCCATTTGAACAGTGAACCGTTCAAATCCGGGCATTTGATCTTGCACCAAAGCGCCGAATGTGAGCCACTGGTCTGTAGGTTTAGGGATAAATCCTGGATAGATGGTCGCGCTATCCACCACCTCTTGATCCTCACTATATCCAAAGATGATTTTTTCACCCGCTGCATTGTAGTATTCTTTGTACGAATCGTTGCGTAAATCTTCCATGGTATGCATCAAGCCCATCTTAAAATACGATTCGATCCCATCAACAAATTGGCCGTGAATATTCATGTCGATCCCATACGCATAGGCAACCGCATCATTTGTTGCATAGTAGCGAGTGCGCACATTGTCAATTTCATATGGATTCACATCCCAGATGTACTTATAGTATGCTTCCGCAGTAAATTTGAACGGCACCTCCCGCCCCCACATGTTGAAATAAACATCTGTTCCTGTGACGAAGTGAAACGACTTTTGCGCCTTCACATCAAGATTCAGTTTGCCGTTAAATGTACGGAATTCGCGGTAAAATGGCGGCTGATAGTACAAACCGGTCGCCAATCGAAAGCTGATGTTTCTTCGGGCTACCTTTCCATTATTCACCATATAAATTCGAGGAAAATAGGTCAAGGCCATCCGAGGTGTGACATACCTTTCATTATTCGCGGTGGTGTATCCTGCACGTGCTCCAACACTGAAGCTCAATCGCGCCGTTGATTCACTGATCGTATCAGTAAACGTCTTGATGGATTTCACACCATTGACCTTTTCTTTCTTCACCACCGAAACGACATGGTTTTTCTTCGTTTTCGACCATTGAGAATTCAATTGTGCAAACCCTGTAAAGCGATCGGAACTCAATTGAAGATTACTTTTAATCGTCTCAAACAAATCAACGGTGTTAGGACTTCCTTGTGGCACACTATATCCGGCTGAATCGATCATTTTCCATTCGCTGAGCACATCCGTAAACACGTCGTGCTGGTAATTCACTCCCCATAGTGCTGTGATTCGGCTATACCGAAGAGAATCTTCTCCCCTAAAACCATTTTTAAACTCATGACTTCCGTTATGGTAAAGATTGATGATAGTTGCATTGAGTTTGTTTCGCGCATGATTCAAAAATGTTCCCACACCGAGAACCGCGATCGAGTCCCCGTATTCTTCCTTCGAAGGATCGGTTTCTAATTGGTTGATGTAGTATTGACCTTGAATATCAAAGTATTCGCGTTCAACCGTATTGAACACAGTTGCATAAAGATCAAGTTTTGTCTTTTTCGTCGGCTGCCATTTAAGCGACGTTCCTCCCATCATCGTTTGAAAACGTGTATCTTCTTTTCCATCAAAGTAAATCATGAAAGAATATGCTTCATTGGCTGTACCAAAATCTGTTTTTTGACTTTGCGGTGTGAAGCGGTAATTATTGCTTGAAAAGTGTGAAATCACACTCCATGTTAGTCTCTCGGTAATCTTGTAATCGGATAAAAACTGCACATCCCAAAAAACAGGATTGTATGCCCCTTTCGTAGGAAGAGAATTCAATAAATACCCATTCGAGCGGTATCTCGCACCGAAAAGATAGCTAAATCGGCTGTTTACCTCTTGCTCCATGTGCATTTCAACACCCAATAACGAAGCCATCACTGACCCTGCAAAAGGTTTGGGTTTTTTGTATTCGATATCTAAAACAGAACTCAATTTATCACCATACTGTGCATCGAAACCTCCCGCAGAAAATTTCACCGAACCCACCAAGGCTGAATTAATGAAACTCATCCCTTCTTGTTGTCCGCTTCGGGTGAGAAAAGGTCGATAAATATTGAATCCGTTTACATACACCAAGTTTTCATCATAGCTTCCTCCACGTACATTGTAATTGGTTGTCAGCTCATTGTTCGATGTAGCAGCGGTAGTATAGGTTAAAAAACGTTCATAATTGCCCAGGGGTATGTTTTGGACATCAATGATTTTCAATTTTGGCAATTCGAATGGATCTTGTCGTATCTCGTAGACTGAAACCCCAGCTTCTTGTTGGAAATTCAAGCGAATGGATGGAACCATAAGTGCATCGGTCGATACAATATAGGTGCGGCTTTCTTCCAAATCAGAGGTCCGGTAAACCACCTGTATGGTGTCGCCAAATGATACATTCAAGAAATAGGCGCCAAGAGAATCTGTGTAGGAAAGCGAAGGAAGCGCTTTTTCACAGAACACCTTTACATTTTCGACTGGCTTTCCTTTTTTATCCAAGCAAAATCCTTTAACAACAGCTTGTTGCGCGCTAGAATTTATCGCGATGCATAAGAAAAGGAATGTAACAATTTTGCTCATGGGCCGATCTCAAAACGGGTATTTACCTTGATTATTTTATATGATTTATGAACGTAAAACAACAAAATCGGGATCGAAAGGATCTATTGACGCGTGAACATGCTGAATAAAACTTTTTAAGTCACCATCCGCTGACAAAGAAAACATACTCACCG
>JBEIKR010000039.1:0-19844 GCA_040379705.1 Crocinitomicaceae bacterium | reverse complement strand
TCTCTTAAGCCTTACAGCGCAGCGGCACAAAGTTCAGAGTGAGAATGAGAGCGAGAGCGTTCGAAGCTCAATTAAGTCCTTTAGCGCAGCGGTCTTTTGTCTTTCAGCGCAGCGGGTCTTTTGTCTAATTACAACCATCTACTCCTCAACAAGCAGCCCTTCTTCCACGCGCACCACTCTCCCTGGGAATTTGTTGACCATGTTCATATCGTGTGTAGCCATTAAGACTGCCGAACCTTCTTCTTTTGCTACGGCAATTAACAGATGCATGATGTCTTCGGAAGTTTCTGGGTCAAGGTTTCCTGTTGGCTCATCAGCCAAGATCAACGCAGGTTTGTTCAATAAGGCACGCGCAATGGAAATGCGTTGCTGCTCACCACCCGACAGGGCATGGGGCATGGTGTTGGCTTTCTTCTCAATGCCCACCAACTGCAATACTGCCATGGCGCGTTTCTGCATAAGCGTCTTTTCTGACCAGCCAGTTGCACCAAGTACAAAAAGTAAGTTGTCCATTACAGTGCGGTCGGTTAGCAATTGAAAGTCTTGAAAGACAATACCTATCTTGCGTCGCAACATGGGCAAATCTTTCTTTTTCAATTGCAACAAATCAAATCCAGCCACAGTTCCAGTTCCTTCGCTTAGCGGCAATTCGCCATAAATCGCCTTAAGCAATGTGCTTTTTCCACTACCAGTGCGACCAATCAAATACACAAAGTCTTGGGGACCTACATTGAATTGTAAACCCGAAAGTATGGTTGTGTTTTGTTGTCGAATGAGACCGTTTTTTATTTCGATGACTTTTTCCATGGACAATATTTGTTGTAAAGGTCTTAAATCACGCTATTTTCAAGGCGCTGCCTTAAAAATTATCTTAACAGAATCAAGTGTAAAACTTTTATAGAAGGCTTCTGTAACCGAATACGCCCGGAGTAATTTTACAAGCTTAAATACACATCTTATGACCAGGCTTCTGATCATTCTGGGTTTATGCGTCAACATGGCTGTTTTTGCACAGACTTCAGAAAAATACAACAGTGAATATGCGGGCTTTTATCGTGCAGAGGAATTGTACGAGAAGGCACAGTTTGCTGCAGCGCGTATGGAATTCCGTGCATTTATCGATCAATTCGGGAAACAAAACGACCCCATGTATGTCAAGGCGCGTTATTATGAAGGGATTTCAGCACTGGAACTTTCAAACAACGACGCAGTCGCGCTGCTTGAAAAGTTCAACCTTGATTACCCAGAAAGCATCTACCACAAAGAAATTTATTTCCGTCTCGGGAAGTTTTTCTACCACAAACGCGACTTTAATGACGCCCTCATTTGGTTTAATCAATTGAGCACCAAGGATATAAACTCTGAAGATCGCTCCGAGTTTTTGTTTAAACTGGGTTATGCCAACTTCCAAGAAGCAAACTATGAAGCCGCGCGAAATGCCTTTCATGATATAAAGGACGATTCCACCCAATACAGTACGCCAGCATTATATTTTTATTCCCACATTGCCTACATGAATAAGGCGTATTCGGTAGCTGAAGCCGGATTTATAAAATTGATGGACAAGGCGCAATATGCATCCATAGCACCCTATTATCTCGCACAAATCTATTACCTACAAAATGACTACAAAAAGGTCATCGAAATTGCACCGAATGTGATGGACACATCAAAAGTGTTCAATCAAAATGACATGAATCATTTGGTCGGTGATTCCTATTACCGCGAAAATAAATTTACTGAGGCAGTGCCCTACCTTGAGGCGTACAATAAAAATGCACAAACCACACGCGATGACGATTATCAGTTGGGCTATGCCTATTACCGATCTGCCATTTACGACAAAGCGGCGAAGCTATTTGACCGCGCGGCGAATGGCAAAAAGGATAGTTTAGCGCAAATGGCTTTATATCACATCGCGGAGTCACGAATGAAGCAAAATAACTTGGCCGCAGCAAGATCAGCATTTGGCGCGGCCGCAGCGATTGATGTGGATCTAAAAATCCAAGAAGATGCGCTTTACAACTTCGCGGTGCTTTCGTACAAACTGGACATCAACCCGTTCAATGATGCGGTGGAAGCATTTGAATCGTTCCTGTCTGAATTTCCAGAGTCCAAACGTCGCGATGAGGTGAATCAGTACCTCGTGAATGTGTATTCCTCAACGAATAATTATGAAAAGGCACTCGAGTCTTTGGATAAGTTGCAGAACAAAGACACGCGCTTGAAAACGGTCTATCAGCTCGTAGCCTTCAATTATGGCGTGGACTATTTCCAAAAAGGAGATTTGAAAAGTGCCTTAAAAATGTTTGAACGAGTGAATCAATATCCTGTGGATGCGGCCATTACAGCGAAGGCACGTTTCTGGGCATCGGATGCACATTTCCGCTTGGACGACATGGACAAAGCCATCAAGGGATACCGCGAATTTATCTCGATGCCAGCGGCGCAGTCCAGCGGACTGAAATCAGATGCCTATTACAATATGGGGTATGCGTATTTGAAAAAGAACGACATTACGCAATCGACAGATGCCTTTCGAATCTATTGTCAATCAACAGTCAAAGACAAACGAAAACTTTCGGATGCACACATGCGTGTCGGCGATGGATTCTTTGCGACGAAGCAAGATGAGTTGGCTATAAAAAGTTACCAAGAGGTAGTAAAACTAGCGTCAGGTTACGAAGATCAAGCCTTGTTCTACATGGCGAGAGCGTATGGGTACATGGGGAACGACGACTTGAAAGCCGCACGCCTATTGGACATTCTCACGAATTATAAAGAATCTAAATACACACTGAAGTGCTTGTATGATGTTGCCTTAATTTATAAATCAAAAGAACAATTCGACAAGGCTGAAACGTACTTTAATCGAATCATGGATGAATACCCGAATTCTGATTTAGTCGTAGATTGCCGCATTGAGCGTGCCGACATTCATTTCAAAAAGCATGATTTCCGTCAATCGGAGTTGGAGTACAAGCAAATTTTAACTGAGCACGGCGAGGACCGTACCGTTTGTGAAAAATCTGTTCGTGGACTTATGGATATTTACGCTGCGTTGAAGCAGCCAGAAAAAGTCAGTGATATTGCCTCGCAGTATTCATGTGCGAATATTTCAATGGAAGAACAAGAAGGACTCTATTACTCACCAGCGGTTGAGGCATATAAGGATAGTTTGTTCGCTGAATCTATTCCATTGTTCAAAAAGTACTTGGATAAATTCCCAACAGGACGTTACTCTGTGGATGCGAAGTTCTTCTTGGGGAATTCATATTTCTCTTTGAACGACAAGGAAAATGCAGTGAAGGCTTACGCGGCATGTTTGGAAGGTCCGAACAATTCATATACGGAGTATGCAGCATCGCGTGCAGCACAGATTTATTACAACAGTGAGCGCTATGCAGAAGCCATCCCGTTCTACGAACGAGTAGAGGGGGTAAGTTCTAAACCATCAAATGTATTTTCTGCACGGCTTGGATTGATGCGTAGCTATTTCATTATCGAAATCTGGTCGAAAGCCTATGAGAAAGCGACCTTGGTACTCGAGAATACGGGAATTAACAATACGATTCGTCAAGAAGGAGAATATGTTGCTGGAATCTCTAGTTATGAGGTGAAGAACTATTCTGTATCCATTCCACACCTCGAGTGGCTAGTGAAAAACACAACGACGGCAACCGCTGCTGAAGCGAAGTTTATCATCGCTGAAATTTATTATGCCCAGCAGGACTATGTCAATTCAGACAAAACAATTCGCGAATTGCTGAAGATGAAGCCGAGCTACAACTATTGGACGGCCAAAGCACTCATACTGCAGTCACGAGTGCAACTGGCGACGGATGATTTGTTCCAAGCAGAACGTACACTCAACTCGGTCATTAACCACTATAAAACGACCGATGATGGAATTCTGACTGAAGCAAATGAGTTAATGCTGGAGATCCAACAATTGAAGAATCAGCCGAAAAGCGTCACACCAGAAGGTGAAACAATCATTGAAATGAACGAAAATGGGAACTAAGAGATTTATCGCCATACTTGCCACACTGGTTTCAATCCTGACGCATGCACAGGGTGACTTGGTGATCATTAGTGGAGTGGGGAATAGAGATATTCCACCGGCATATCGAATCAGTATGAATCCGACGATTATCGATACCGTCATCGGAACACAAGTGCAGCAATATCCTCTATTGTCCTTGCGTTTTCCAACACAGATCAAATTGGATACGATTAAACCGGTGACCATCAAGGTGGAGCCGAAGTTGCAGCAACTGTATTCGACTTATGTGAAGTTGGGTATAGGCTCCGAACTAATGCCTCTTGGAGAAGTGTATTTCGATTCTAAACGCTCACGTAAATATGTATATGGCGTTCACGCGAAGCACTTAAGTTCTTATGGGAATTTTACGGGTTATGCTCCCGCTCAGTTTGACCGTACGCGTGTCAATGTGTTCGGAGCCATAAACGAGAAGAGCTATACACTGCGGGGAGATGTGCACTACAACAATCAAGGATTGCATTATTATGGATGGCAGATTCCAACGGATTCGGTCGATCGAAGTACAATAGCGCAACGTTACCAAGATGTGGGAGGTGCTTTTTCCTTCGATTCACACAAAAAAGACAGTGCGCAGTTGAATTACAAAGTCAACGTGGCCTACAACCATTTCAACTCGAAAAAACCATCCGATTCATTGAGCGAATGGAAAGGGAGTGAGAACTATGTGTCCGTAGGGGGGTCAGGCTGGTACCGTCAAGGAAAAGAAGTGTTTGCTGCTGAAGCCAATGTGCGATACAATGGATACCGTTATGGAACGCCGTCAGATACTCTACAGTTTGCAGCAGATTCCGGGTTGGTGCTTAATAACACAGTGATTAACTTAAAACCCACAGTGACGACACAGCTTTGGAACAATCGTTTCCGTGCTATCCTAGGATTTGATTTTGTTGTGGATGCAAACACTCAAACAAAGGTGCATTTGTATCCTGTTGCCGAAGTGAAGTACTCGTTGTTTAATGACATTTTTATTCCATTCATTGGGGTTCGCGGTGGATTGAAGCAACGTACCTTTAGATCAACGGTTGATGACAATGAGTTTGTCTTGTCAAATCTTCAGTTGAAAAATGAAAACACCAGCATCGATGTGTATGGGGGTATCAAAGGAACGCTTTCGAGCCGAATCAGCTTCAATGTGAACGCAAGTTTTGCGCGGGTGAAAGACAAGGCCTTCTTCATTACCGACACGACATTCTCCATTGGGAATAAGTTCGGATTGATCTACGACACATTGAATCAAACAACCATTGAAGGTTCCGTTTCTTACCAGTTGAACGAGAAATTGAAAGTAGATGCCATGGGGCGCTACTATTCTTATATGTTGTTGAATAACACCTATGCATGGAATCTTCCACAATGGCAGGCGGGTGTTCGTGGAAGCTACAATTTGTATGATAAGTTTCTAGTGAATCTCGATGTGAGTTTTGAAGGAGGACGTAAAGCGCTGGTATATGATGCTACGGAGTCAGATGTGACATTGGAAAATGGACAGTTGGCAAAGAGCATGGGCTTGATTACAGACATCAACCTAGGGTTGGAGTATCGTTACAATAAGCGCATCTCCGCCTTCATTCAATTCAACAACTTGGCATCGCAGAGATACTACAGATGGTACAACCACCCAGTACAAATCTTCCAGGTGATGGGTGGAATTACTGCGCGATTCTAATCAACGAAAACTTCAGTATCTTTTTTGAAGAGTCGCTTGAAGAAACCTGGTTTTTTCTCTTTCTTCTTCGTTGGGAAGTATGTGCGTTGACGTAAAAACACCATCACAACACCCACTGTGATGGAGGCATCAGCGAGGTTCCAAATCGCTGGGAAGACCTCTGAACCCCCAAGCCATGGCATACCTTCCGGCCATTGTGCCTGGAATTTGAACATGTCCACCACATTTCCTAAGAGAAATCCGGTGTGTCGCGTTTCATATACGCCTAGAAAACCACATTCTGTTTTAATTCCAGAACCCTCGAGGTGATTGAATACCATGCATGGATCGTAGGTGAAAATATAGTCGTAACACATAGAGTCGATGAGGTTTCCCGTGGCACCCGCAAAGATGAGGCCCACTGCAATGAGAAATTCTCGACGGGCCCCCGCTTGAGATTGTTTCCACCAATAGAACCCAATCCCAAAAATAGCAATGACACGAAAGATGCTTAATGCGAGTTTATGCCACATCTGATTCCCGAAGGTTGTGCCAAACGCCATCCCTTGATTTTCGACATATTCTAGCACAAACCAATCCCCAAAAACAGGCACTGACTCCTGTGGCAAAAAATGGGTTTTAATATAAACTTTAATGAATTGATCGGCCAATAAAATAAGAACCACCAACACACCAACAACCCACAAGTTTTTCTTCACAGCTTATTTGTTTTGCGCGTTTTTTGCGTCAATACTCATGGTAGCATGGGGTACTAAACGAAGACGTTCTTTCGCAATGAGCTTGCCCGTTACGCGACAAATACCGTATGTTTTATTCTCAATGCGCACAAGGGCAGCCTGCAAACTTTGGATAAATTTTTCTTGACGTGCGGCCAATTGTGCCACCTCTTCACGTGATAAAGTGTCAGAACCGTCTTCCATCATGTTGAATGTACGCCCGGTATCATCGGTACCATGATCGTCATTGTGTGAAAGCGATCCTTTCAATAAATCGTAATCGTCTTGTGCTTCCTTGAGCTTTGTTTGAATCAACTCTTTGAACTCGGCCAACTCGGCGTCTGAATATCTTGTTTTTTCCTGTGACATGGCATTTTGGTTTTGAACATTCCCGCAGGTGGGACGTGGGCGCAAATATAAGCGAAAATAGGTAAGTTCCAAGTAAAAATTAAGGAGATGAAACGGAGTTTAATTCAACCCTATTGGCGACAATATGTATCTTCGTGCCATGGTAAAATTGTTTCTAGGAAATAGAACAGGGGTGCTATTCCTCATTCCTTGCTTTATGGCGGGGTATTTTTTCTTGGATCAATTTACCAATTATTATCCCCAGAATGCCGAGACGAATATCGGGATGTGGGGGATTTCAATTCCTTTATCAGACGCATTTCTTGAAATAAGCGGCGCTCTTTTAGTGGTGCTGAATGCGCTTGCGATTAACATGATTTATAATGCTAATGAGTTTTTCGAGCGTAACAGTTATATGCCGTCATTGTTGTATGTGGTGATGATGAGTTTTTACCATGCAGCCTATTCAATTGATGGACTTTTGGTCGCCCACTCTTTTGTAATTGCCATGATTTATCAATTGTTTTTACTTCGTCAAAATGAAGATGGCCGTAAACGGGTGTTCAATAGCGCTTTTCTTGCTGGGTGTGCAACAACCTTTCACCCACCCTTGGTGTTGCTGGCTCCTTTAATGATAATTATGGTTCGACGAATTCGTCCTTTCGTTTTCCGTGAAGTACTTATGGTCCTTTTTGGAATGTCTATCCCTCTTCTTTATGCGGGCGTCTACATCTGGATGTCGGGCAGTGTGATTGAATTGAAATTGATTGATAAGGCGGCAGATTACATCAGCAAGCAAACAGACTTTTTGATTACGGCCATCCTTTTTACGCTATTGTTCTTATTGAGCTTGGTGAGTATCCGTTCACGAATGAAAACCTCGTCGATTCGACTCAAAAAATTGTCCAGCATGCTTTGGTGGTTGGTGTTGTTGGGTGCAATCTTTGGTGTTGCTGATTTCTTCATGTTTGGCCAAATTGAACGCTTCAGTTTCTTGATGATTCCCTTGTCGTTTTTTCTTCCTTTCTCCTTTTCTAGCCCAACATTTGGCGGATTGGCAGCCTTTCTCTTTTATATCACTTTTGGATATTCTTGCCTGAAATTTTTCCTTTAACTTACCGCATTCCCATGCAATTTATGTAGTTTTGCACACAAGTGGTCGGCCGTTCGTTACCACCTTAAAATTGCTTAATCGGATGAAATTTGGTGTTGTTAC
This sequence comes from Crocinitomicaceae bacterium, assembly GCA_040379705.1. GTDB lineage: Bacteria > Bacteroidota > Bacteroidia > Flavobacteriales_D > Crocinitomicaceae > M0103. The sequence goes on along the minus strand of JBEIKR010000039.1, from coordinate 11,832 downwards.
CTTCCCCGGTTCAAACTGTGATGAAGACATGGTATATGTGCTACAGGACATCATGGGACAAAAAGTTGAACGCCTTTGGCACAAAGAGACTGACTTGAAAGGGGTTGATTTCGTAGTGTTACCAGGAGGTTTTTCCTACGGAGATTACCTTCGTTCTGGAGCGATCGCACGATTCTCTCCCATAATGAATGAGGTGGTAGCTCACGCCGGCAAGGGAGGATATGTCCTCGGGGTATGCAATGGTTTTCAAATTCTTACTGAATCTGGACTGCTTGAAGGGGCGCTTTTACACAATGCCAATCAAAAGTTTATTTGTAAGAACGTCTATTTAAAGCCTGTTTCAACAACATCAGCAATCACGAAAGGACTTTCATCGGATAAAGCATACCAAATTCCAATCGCCCACGGGGAAGGACGTTTCTTTGCCCCTGACGACACCCTGAAATCGATTGTAGATCACGACCAAGTGTTGTTTCATTACTGCGACGAAAATGCAATCGTGAATGATTCAGACAATCCCAATGGCGCACGAATGAACATTGCGGGTATTACAAATAAATCGAAGAATGTCTTTGGGATGATGCCTCACCCGGAGCGTGCAGCGGACCGCAATCTAGCCAATGAAGATGGTCGTGCACTGTTTGAATCATTACTTAAATATTGCTAATTGCTACCTGAATGAGGGTTCTATTACTAGGAAATGGCGGAAGAGAACATGCGTTCGCCTGGAAAATTGCTCAAAGTTCATTGCTTGAGGAGCTGTTTATTGCACCGGGAAATGCGGGCACCCGACTTCACGGTAAAAACGTGGCGCTTTCAGTAAGCGATTTTGCTGCTATTCGTGAATTTGTGTTGACTGAACGAATCAACATGGTTGTGGTGGGTCCAGAGGAACCTTTGGTAAATGGAATCCATGATTTTTTTCTTGCCGACGAAGCGCTTAAAAATATTCCAGTCATTGGCCCTAATAAATATGCGGCTCAACTTGAAGGGAGCAAGGATTTTGCGAAACAGTTCATGGCACGGCACAATATTCCAACTGCAAAATATTCTACCTTCACTAAAGACACGTTGGAGCAAGGATATGCTTTTTTGGAATCCATGAAAGCACCTTATGTGTTGAAGGCCGATGGACTTGCTGCTGGAAAAGGGGTGTTGATTTTGGAGGATTTAAAAGAAGCCAAATCAGAATTGAAGCAGATGCTGGCCAATGCGAAATTTGGCGCTGCGAGCACACGCGTGGTAATCGAACAGTTCTTAAAGGGAATAGAATTGTCGGTGTTTGTCATAACCGATGGAGATTCCTATAAAATTTTACCAGAAGCCAAAGATTATAAGCGTATTGGCGAAGGGGATGCAGGCTTAAACACAGGGGGCATGGGCGCCATTTCTCCAGTGCCTTTCGCAGACCCAACCTTTTTAGATAAAATTGAAAATCAAATCATTATACCAACAATTAAAGGTTTGAAGAATGACAAAATCCCTTATAAAGGATTCATTTTCTTTGGATTAATAAATGTGAAAGGTGAGCCTTATGTGATTGAGTATAATTGCCGCATGGGTGATCCAGAAACAGAGGTGGTTATTCCTCGCTTAAGATCTGATTTATTGGACTTATTTGAAGGTGTTGCCACTGGAACATTGTCGGAACGAGACATTCAGTTTTCGGAAAAATGCGCGGCAACGGTCATGATGGTTTCAGGTGGATACCCCGAAACCTATGAAAAAGGCAAGGTCATTTATGGATTAAACACACCAACAGACAGCCTTGTATTTCATGCGGGAACATCACCCGATGGACCTGCGGTAATGACTGCTGGAGGACGCGTAATCGCTGTGACTTCTTATGGGAAGAACCTCGATGTCGCCCTGAATCGCTCGTATAGCGCCATTGAAAACATTGAATTTGAGGGCGCATATTTTCGTAAAGACATTGGTTTTGATGTCTTGTGAGACTTCTTTTTTATATATTGCATAAAGAATTCTTGTAAATGGACCCTTCCATATCGGTCGTTGTAATACTCATCTCTCTATTGTTTTCTGCATTCTTTTCGGGAATGGAGATTGCGTTTCTTGCATCCAATCGTTTGAAGGTTGAGCTTGAACGCAACAAGGGTACCTTGTTTGGTAAAACAATCGACGTTTTTTACAAAAGAGAATCGACCTTTATTGCGTTTCTCTTGTTGGGGAATAATATCGCCTTAGTTTTGTTTGGAATGTATGCCGCAGAATTGCTCGACCCAATCATTAAATCATGGGGAATCCAGCGCTCGGGAATGATTTTGCTCTTGCAAACAACCCTGTCAACACTGCTTGTGCTCATAACCGCAGAGTTTTTGCCAAAGGCCGTGGTTCAATTAAACCCAAACAGATTCTTGCGGCTATTTACATTTCCAATGTTTTTCATTTATATCCTGCTATATGTTCCCACGCAGGTAGTGATGTTGCTGAGCACTTCGGTATTGCGTTTATTGCGCGTGGATCGGTCAAAAGATGTAAAGGTTTTTTCAAAAATTGACCTTGAAAATTATGTGCAAGAGTTGTCATCACGGATTGATGAAGAGGAAGACTTTGGAAATGAAATGCAAATCCTTCAAAACGCCTTAGACTTCTCGAATATTAAGGCGCGGGACTGCATGATTCCTCGCACGGAAATTATTGCACTTGAAGTAAACGATGAAGTGGGCACCCTGCAAAAAATGTTCATTGATACAGGCTTGTCAAAGATTGTGATTTATCGAGATTCAATAGACAACATCATTGGGTATGTGCATTCATTTGAAATGTTCAAACACCCTGTTGCCATTAAACAAATTCTATTGCCTATTTCCTTTGTCCCCTCTGCGCTTCCTGGAAAGGAACTCTTGGAAATGTTTACAAAGAAGTCAGCGAACATCTCAGTGGTAGTGGATGAGTATGGAGGTACCGCAGGAATTATCACAATCGAGGATGTCATCGAGGAGATTTTTGGCGAGATTGAGGACGAGCACGACAAGGAAGATTGGTTGGAAGAACAAATTAGTGACCATGAGTACCGTTTTTCTGCCCGAGCAGACATCGATTACCTCAATGAGGAATATGATTTAAAACTTCCTGAATCTGAATCATATGAAACCTTGGGAGGCTTAATTTTAAATGAGTTGGAGAACATCCCCGAGATCGGTGAAACCATTGAAATAGAGTCACATATTTTCATTATTGAGCAAGTGAGCGACCGAAGAATCGAGGTGGTACGCGTTCATGTCAATAAATAATTACCGTAATACTTTTTGGATGACGACTGAAATCTCTCCCTTTACTGCAGTGATTTTTGACATGGATGGTGTGTTAATAGATTCTGAACCACTTTGGAAAATTGCCATGGAGGAAGTGTTTCGAAGCGTGGGTTCTAAATTGACAAAACAAGAATTTCAAAAAACAGTCGGCTTACGTCTCGATGAGGTGGTTGTGTTCTGGCATGCTCACGAAGGATGGAAAGATGTCACCCCCCATGAGGTGGAAACTCAAATTGTTCTTCGAATGGTTGAGTTAATCAAGGAAAATGCAGCCCCTCTGCCCGGGGTGGTCCAAACCCTTCAATACCTTCAAGAGAAAAAAGTCAAGGTTGGATTGGCGACTTCATCTTACGAAATTTTGATTTCCACGGTGCTTCAAGCCTTAGATATTGAACGCTACTTTGATGTCTGTGTTTCGGCTGAACACGAGGAGTTTGGAAAACCACATCCCGCGGTGTATTTAACAGCCGCACATCGTTTGAATGTCCCTGCAACAGAATGTTTGGTGGTAGAAGATTCATTCAATGGGCTTGTATCCGGAAAGGCCGCACGCATGAAGGTGGCATGCATCCCTGAAAAAACGCACCATCCCGACCACCGATTGGCCGCTGCAGATTATATGTTCGACACCATGAGCGACCTTCTGGAAAGCCTAAAATCTAGGATTTAAGAACGTCGTTTACCCACGTTTTTCCCCATTCTTCCTGTTCCTCTGCTGTCCATAGTTCTGGATAGAAGATACGTTTTTGAAATCTTGGAGGCAAGTATTTTTGCCAGTTGGTTCCGCCGGTAGCCGCAATATCCTCCGTGTCACGGTTTAAGTAACGCACAGCAGATTTATAATGTGCCAAAGGCCAGTTGATGTTGACATTGGTGTCGTTGTGTCGGAGTGTGGCAATCACTTTTTCTGATTTCTGCGCTTCTGGGCTCAAGCGTTTATACACTTGCCACAAGTTGCGATGACGGCAGGCGTTGCCATGTTTGATAAATTCTTCCTGGTAACGCTCTTCGAATTGAATCAAGGTTAATGTCTTCTTTCCAGTCTCCAACTCTGTTGCGCCTGCTTTCCAATAAATGAATTCATACATCGATTCGATGCTTGATTCTTTCGTGAATTGATGGCGGACATCTTTATTGACGAGGTGAAGAAATTCAGTACTGAACATTTCAATAAGACGGTATTGCGCTGATTGAAACCCACTCGCAGGCAAAAGAGACATGCGGAACTGCAAAAACTGCTTGTGATCCATTCCTTTCGACATGACATCAAAACTTGTAATCAAGGCGTCGAAGTAGCGATTGATCCGGCCAACACGCTCCACAAAGAACTCCGCGTTTATGGCAGGGTGATCGGCAAGCTGCTCAAATTCTTGCAAGGCCATCTTGAAATACAACTCCGTGATTTGGTGGTAAATGATAAAGATGCGTTCGTCAGGGATACTTGTACGAGGCTTCTGTAGACTGAGAAGCGTATCGAGTTCGATATAATCCCAATACTTCACCGCGTCGGCATATAGCAAGCCATCAAGGTAGGACAATAAATCTTGGCCTAGCGCCGTATATTTGTCATTCAACAGCGCCAAGCGTTGTTTGATCTCAGGTGTAATCTCCATGTTCAATAATTAACATGACAAAGATATTCTTCACACAACAACATGCAAATCATAGTTAAATAATTAACACATCTTTATAGATCCCGCGAAACTTGAACGCTGTATATAAAGTAAATTGCATAAAAAAGGCCCCCGTTTGGGAGCCTTTCAATACCGTGAAGAAACGATTAGTTCTTGATGAATTTGATTGTTTCTTTTCCACCAGCGTGGTTCACAACAACGAAGTAAACACCGTTATTCAAACCATTCAAGTTGATTTCCAACGTTGAACCAACGATGTTCAATGTACGAACAACTTTACCTTCCATGTTGGTCACTTCTACTGAAGAGATGTTCATGTCTGGAGTAATTCCGTACAGCGTCACATTTTCGTTTGCTGGGTTTGGCTTAAGGTTCAAAGGCTCATAGATTGCATCGATTGTACCTGCTTGACCAACAACAATGCGGTATCCAGAGAAGGATGTCGATTGTGGAAGTGGCGTTGGCGGGAATCCAGGGATGATTGTAATCAACACCGTAGCAGTGATATAGATTTCAACTGGGTAAGTTCCTGTGGCAGTAGGTGTTCCATAAAGGTTTGCACATCCGTTTGCACCACCGGCATATTCACAACTTGAGATATTACATCCGTAGTTCATTCCCGCAGGCAGGCCACCGACACTGTCAACTACGAATCCTTGGATAGGTGTTCCAACAAGGGTTCCTCCAGTTGGATCAAGCTCCGCTGTAACTTCCGCAGGAACTTTGAAATTTAAATCTGTAGAGTATGCAACATTCACAGCAGCGTAAGGGAAGTTCTGCACTGTATCAGGCCATACACCATACACTGAATCTGCATAATTTGCTCCTGGAGTACATGATTGTGCGCTTGCGCTCATGGCTGCAGAAACGATAGAAATAACAAGTAAAAGTTTTTTCATATTAGTGGGTTTAATTATTTGATTGCGAAAGTATGGAAAAAATTGATTGAAATGCAAAAAAACCGACGGGAATCCCCGCCGGCTCATTTATTCTGGGTTTGAAAAAAATGACTTGTTATCGGATTACAATACGCTCCGTTGCGCGATTTCCATGTGCATCAATGGAAACGAGTGTGTACACACCAGGATTCAAATCCAATCCTGCCAATGCTCCTTCGTTCTTGAAGTCCACAGTCTTGAGTACGATACCTAGATCGTTCATAATCATTGCCGTGTGAACCGTTTCACGTGCGCTGATGGTTACATGTCCAGATGAAGGATTTGGATACACACTGATGTTACTGGATACTGACGTTCCTTCTCCGCCAATAACATCTGGGTTGGCCGTTACACCGATAACAGGTGTGTTTGGCTCCATCACTTCGAATTTTTTATACGTACTGCATCCTTTTTCGTTTGTGATTTTTACTCCGTAGAATCCAGCGTCTAATCCAATCTGATCTTTTGAAGACACAATCACGTTATTCGTGCCATTCGGCGTAAGGTCTTCCCAAATGAATGTTGGGTTTGTTTCATATACAAGAAGTTTGATGCTTCCATCAGAACCATTAGTCGTGGTTACATTATTCACGATGGACGATACTTTTAAGTCGGCGGGTTCCGTTAGAGCAATCTGTGCGGTAGCATATGAAATGGAGTCATCGGCAATATTGAAGGTATACGTTCCGGCTCCGAGTAAACCGATTTCAAAAATGTTTCCGTTAATGATTTGGTTGTTGACCGTGTAAGGTTCTTGACCACCTGTAATCGATATGTGAATTTTTCCGTTTTGATCACCGTGACAAAAGGGTGATACTTTTGAGATTTCCAATTTTAGCGGAAGTTTTGATCCCCCAACAACTGTTGTTAATTGAGCGTTTGTTTGAAAAGTTGTTGCAAGAAGTCCTGCTGCGAATAAAATGTTTTTTGTTTTCATAATACTGTTTTTAAGTGTGTGTTTTTTAATGTGTTTTTTTAATTGTTTCAAGTGTTTATGTCGTGTGAGTGGTTAATCGATTAGTTTACAGAGCCTCCGTTTGAGCTGTTTGATCCGTTTGTGTTTGGGTTAATTCCTGGCAAGATGCCTCCACCACCAGTGCCACCAGTACCTTGAGGCGCTTGTTCTACAGTGAAGCGTTTGCTTGTTTCGCATCCATTAGATTCGATGACAGTGACTGCATATACTCCCGCTGTCAATCCTGATTGATCTTGTTGAGTGGCTACAAGACCAGACCCATCAGGTGTTGACCAACTGTATGTTACCCCAGGATAAGGAACGCTTAAATCAATTGCCCCATCGTTCCCCCCGAAGGCACTCACATTTGTGATTGAAGCAGATAAGTCAAGTTGTGGCGGTGAAACCAGAAGTACTTCAACGGTAGAATTCGTCAGTAAGGTGTCAGAGATATAAAAGCTGTACTGACCATCCATTAGGTTTGTTACCTCGAATGAATTCCCGACGATTTCAATACCGTTTACAAAGTATGGAGGAAATCCGCCTGTGATGTCAATCGTAATTACACCGTCGTTGCTTCCATAGCAAGTAGGGTTTGAATTGACCAATTGCAAAGACATCGGTATTTTTTCTTCCGTGATTTGAGCCGATGATGAGAATGCTGCAAACAGATACGTTACTGTAAAAAGACCTGCAGCGAAAATGAACTGTTTTGTTTTCATAATTGTGTGTTTTATGTGTGTGTTTTGTGTTTTAATTTTTCTTCGTTTATGTCTTTCGACGAAACAAAGGTTCACACATTCCACCGGCCAGGAAAGTATTATAAGGTAGAAGCACATCAATTTCAGCGCATTCCCTCAGTAGCCACTAAGTAGTTCTACGCAAAAGAGGGGGTGATTTGAATGAAGAAGAGTTAAAAATATATAGTTGCGAATTACGAATTACGAATTACGAATTACGAATTACGAATTACGAATTACGAATTACTTGATTGAATCTAAACAATACGAAGATTGATCAAGTCTTTTAGCGCAGCAGTCTTTTGTCCAATTGCAAATTATCAGAACAAGATCCGGTAGTGTTCGAAGTTGAACTTAACTCGTAATTTGTAACTCGTAACTTTCAGAAGTCTTTTTTCCAATCACGACTTTCAGAAGTCCTGTCAGTAATCCTTTCCATTTTCTTGGAGCAAGACCACTGCTTCAGACCACGTTGGAAGTTGGTCGGATTCGAATCCACACGTTCTACCAGTGGAAATTTTGTGGAATGCATGTATGGCTTTAAGATGAGGTCCGCTGCGCATAAAGCCCAACATTGCCTCTCGATTTTCCCAAGAAGTGATGGTGCATTGATGGCCTTTGATTCGTTTTACCGCAAGGCTTAAATTGCCCTTTGCTGTTTGAGCTTGACGAAAGGTTGGTGCCGCTAATATCCAAAACCGAAAGAAACTAATGAAGCCCTTCGGTTTTAATTGGGTGAGCGAAATGTACATGCGTTATTATTTCTTTTTCTGAATCTCACCACTCAACATGGATTGAATCTGACGCATCGTGTTGTCCATTCCTTCAGGGCTACCATCCAAGAAGATCGTGTTGCCTTTTCCATATTCAGCAAAGTTCTTAATGGCTTCGGTCCACATCGAGAACAAGATCACATTGGTGTCTAGGTTGGCCTGCTTCATTTCTTCGGCCGCCTCACTCATTCCCTTGGCTACTTCTTGACGGAATAAGGCAACACCCTGACCCCGTAACATTGCCGCCTCTTTCTCTGCCAATGCTGCAATCTTAATCGCATTACCTTCAGCCTCTGCCGCTTTTGTCTTCGTAATCAACAAAGCCTGACCTTCATTCTCAGCAGCCGCTTTTAGGTTGTTTGATGCGACCACCTTGCTCATACTTTCGATAATCGCCGCGTCGAAGGTGATGTCATTGATTTGAAGGTCCAACAAATGAAATCCCCACGATTCTAATGTGTGATCAATTTGTTCCTTTACGTTGTCCACCAACTCGTGACGTAAACCCAAAATCTCAGATTGCTTCTGGCTTGCCACATACGAACGAATAGATCCTTCAATCGTGCGAATTAGGGCCTGCATGAAATCTTTGTTGCTAATGAACTTAAAAGCCACCTTTTTAATCGTTTCTTCTTGCTCATCCATAACGCTGTACAACAACATGCTCTTAAAGTAAACATTGGCTTGATCGATTGTCACCGCCTGAAACTCCATTTCAATACTTTGATTCTGGATAGAAATACGCTTGAATACTTTCTCAACAAATGGAATTTTTAAACGTAATCCTGGGTGAAGAATTCGGCGGTATTTACCAAACATCGTGATCACAGCAATGGATCCTTGTGAAACCGTTAACAATCCACTGAGAATAATAATCACGACTAGGCCGAGTGCAATAAGTGGGAATTCCATATTAAAGAGATTTTTTGAATACGTGTAAATGTAAGCATAAAGAATCGATAGTTTCGACGATTTTTTAAGAAAAAACGGCGATTTTCAGCACTTAAAATCCGAACATTTTTTCATTCTAAATTTGCAGATTAAATCAGCAATTAGCCCCTACAATTCACGTCTATCAGTTGAAGACAAAATTCAGGAATGATTTGTGGGTATCGTGTTGAAGCCCATTTAAATCCACTCACCAAGAATGTGCGGATCCTAGATAAGTTGGTGGATGAGTTGGCCAAAGGGAAGAAGATCGAGGCGATTTTACGGAGAGGTGAAAATTGATTCGACGGTATAAGCGATTGTTATACAGTTGTTTATAACAAATAACGGGTGTGCAACTCAACCGAACAGCCGGCATTTTAGGCAACCGACAATCATTTTGTTAGTCTTGTGGATATAAAAACCTTCGACTATGAAAAAGATCCTAACATTTTTATTTCTTTCAGCAACACTGGTTTATGGTCAAAATACAACGACTATTACCAAAGCTGAGTACCAGCAATTGAAGCAATCGGGAATGCTTGTTCCCAATGTTCAATACCAAATTTCAGATGCCGTAGTTGCGACAAACATAAAGTACCACGGCGGAAATGAAAAAAATGAGGTGTGTGATTGCATGGTGCCGCTTGACTCTACCTTTACCTTGGCGATGTTACCAAACGATGATGAGTCAACCGGATTGATCAACTTACCTTTTACCTTTGATTTTTATGGAACGTCATTTAATTCGCTTTACATCAATAACAATGGCAACATTTCATTTGACTTTCCCTATTTCGCATTTACTCCAAATGCGTTTCCTGATTCATCAACGCTCATGATCGCGCCTTTCTGGGCGGATGTAGATACACGCGGCACCCTTGACAGCCTTGGAAACCCAACAGGAAATGGGGGCAGTGTTTGGTATAAGTTGACACCAACCGCATTGATTGTCAACTGGAACCAAGTGGGCTACTTCAATTACCACAATGACTTGGTATCGACCTTTCAATTGATCATTTCAAATGGTTCTGATTCATTGGTATCAGCAGGTGGAAATGTGTCGTTTTGTTATGAGGATATGCAATGGACTACGGGAGATGCTTCAGGTGGATGGGGTGGTTTCGGAGGCGCACCAGCAACCGTGGGGTTGAATACCGGAAATGGTGTAAATTACTTTCAAGTAGGACAATTCATTCAGACGGGAGCAGATTTTGATGGCCCAACAGGCCTTCCAGACGGCGTGGATTTTCTTGATGGTCAAGAAATTTACTTCAATGTGTCTGGAGCCAGTGCAAGCAACACACCACCACTTCTCGTTAGCAGCTCGATTTGTGACACCATTGATGTGTATACAGGAGACACCTTAGTAAAAGCCCTAAATTCAACTGACTTCAATTTTGGTGTGATGACACCAGAAGTCGATCAGACGATTGAAATCACGGCTACTTCAGACATACCTGCGGGGGCATTCACCTACACACTCAATCCAATTAGCTCACAATATTACGATGTTGCGGCAACATTCAATGCGACAGGCATTGCGCCTGGATTTTATCATCTTGACATCACCGTTACTGACAATGGCTTCCCTGCGGGAGTCACAACCAAACAATTTATTTTCGAAGTGATTTATGACGCAACAGCACAGATTGATGAAACGACTTCAGCAGCGTTCAAGATGTATCCCAATCCAACCGAAGGAATGTTCACCATTTCAGTCAACGACAATCTTGAATCACCTCAGGTGGTGGTGAACGACCTTTCTGGAAAGGTATTGTTGACGCAAACGATTGCGCACCAAGAGCAAATTGATTTGTCTTCGTTGTCGGATGGTGTTTACATGGTCAGCATCCTGGTGGCAAATGAAGTGATTGGCGTTCAGCGCATCATCAAAGAATAAGCACAAAACACATTCAATATTACTATGGAAAGTCTGACGGAAACGTTGGACTTTCTTTTTTTATCACATGGTGTGAAGTCTTAAAAGGGTTAATTGTGATTCAGACTAGAATTGATGTGAATGAAAACGGCCAACCTCAGCAATCATACTGTGATAATAGCGGTACCATTTTGACATACCGAGTGCTTTGGCTTCTTGATGAACAGGATGTTTTGCCCATTGTTGAATGGCTTCTTTATTCTCCCAATAACTGATGAACGTTCCACGCCCGTCGTGTTTCATACTTTCATAGCCCAAGTAACCTGGAATTTGTTGAACTAGCATTAGGGTTTCATTGTCATATTCCTCATATCCTTCCAAATCATCGGATAGATAATAATTGAATATTGATGCAAAAAAAGGTGCCGCAGGAGGGGTTTGGGAATGCCAATGAATCATGATCAAATGGATTTCGAAACAATGTAATGTTTGCCAAAAATAGAAATAAACTTAAGATTCCTTTTGATTTGATTGCCCTGTTAGATAAGTAATTGATAAATAGAAATTATTGTTGTCCGACTAAATCCACCTTCATGTTTTATCCAATCAGCTTAACTTTGATTTACTGACCCCATCGGGGTCGAATCCCTGTAAACATAAGCCCTCCCTAAAGGCCAATGACCCCATCGGGGTCAAACAGTTCAAATA
>JBEIKR010000038.1:0-19916 GCA_040379705.1 Crocinitomicaceae bacterium | reverse complement strand
GCGTTTTGAAGGTAACCCGCACCATGAACAAAAATCACAGCCGCCTTATTGCTTTTTCCTTTTTCAGGTTCGTACACCCGAGCATATACATCCGTACCATCTGAACCCTTAAAGGCAATGACCGTTGGTTCGCGCCATTTGTATCGGCTGAACTCCTCCGTTGTGGAATGGGTGATTTGCGTCAAAGTGCTGTTTATTGTGTTTGGAGCAGAAAACAACTCCCAAGGCTCATTTTTACTCGAGTAACGCACAGCTAGCGTCTTTTCATCCGGTGAGACATATACTTCATGTGCACCATCTTTTGTTAGAATGGGAGTAAATTCATTCGACGCGAAACTATATTGATAGAAATCGCGATTTCCAGGATTTGTTTTATTTGCCGTAATGTATAATTTGCCGTGTCCCTTTGAGAATGTAACATTGTGTACTTCCCAATTTTTCCCTCGTGTGATGGGCGTAACGGCTTTCGTGCGCATCGTGTAAAGATACAGTTGAGAATATCCATTGACTTCTGATTGAAAGCAAACACCCAGATCATTGATGATCCAATCAAGCGTGCCCTCCTCGGTGTTCCAGCCAGAAATTCCAGGGCCACCAATCCAGGCTTCATCATACTGGTGATCGATTTCTATGAATTTTCCTGTTTCCAGGTTGATGAGCACAATCCAACGGTCTTTGTTATCGTAGGAACGAATGTCACACACGGCTTTATTTCCGTATGACGAGAATTTCAAGGAGTGCATCACGATTTTCCGATCGGAGGAATAGGGAGAAGTATCATTCAGATATGCTGGCTTTTTTCTGATGTCACTCAAGGTGCTGAAATCAACAAAATAGATGGAATCGCGTTCGATGCTGAATATTCCCAATCGGTGTGTTGGCTCCTCAGCACCTACCTTTGAACGGGCAGGGGTAGTATATGCATGACCATCCTGAGAAATGTGATGTTCTACCTCAGTATCTTGCTCTTTTGGGTAGGTGCTAAATCGCGCAGTAATATACTTGCCAGATTTATTGATTTGAAGATTTTCAAGAACCTCCTTGCCAAAATAAATTGGTTCAGGTAATGAAAAACGAGACTTTCGTTGTTCGTTGTTCCATTCATTTCGTTCATTTTTATCGCGGATATATTCGAATAAAAATTGCTCCTCCTTCATCAGAAAAGTTGAATCTCTGTCTGCATGTTTTGCGCCGCCCGATTGAAAGTTGGTGATTTGAGCAATTGAGCCGCTAAGTGCGTTGTATAAATAGAGATTGTTTCCTTGTTGAAAAGCCACGAGATGCTCAGTGTTCGTTCGTTGAACATTGTAGACATCTTCAGAGGTGTAGTAGAGTGGTGTAATGGCCGATGTTCGTTTGTCTACAACTACAAGTGCACCATCGATGGCTACATATTGCTGAGGAAAATGACTTTGCGAAGGATCAAATTCGATTGCCTCCATGCGATCTACTTTTTTTGGTGTCGCGCCTTTTTCGTTTATGCGATATGCGTAGGTGCTATTTCCGAGTTCATGGTTTGGATTCCAGTCAAAATAAATGGTCTGACCATCTACACTCCAACGGATATTCTCTGGAAGAAAACCAACGAATTCATTTCCTTTCATAATCTCTTCAAGTTTGAGCGAAGAGCTATTTGGAATGATTTGAGAGATTGAAAGAAAAGGAAAGAGGAATAAAATAAAACACTTCATGGCAAGAATCTATGATTCAAAAATAACTAAATATTGTAGCTGATTTGAATCTAATCTACTCGGAAGAATATGTGCGCAAACGATATATAGCCTAATGTTGAAAATTAACCTGTTTCAATATTGATTGATACGACATGAAACACAGGACTTCCGTGCCTCCGTTCGCATAATTTCTCGCCAATGTTTCAATTTGGTCCACCTCTCAATACCTGAATAGAGTATACGGTTTGCAGATCGTATTTTTTCGATGCGCTGAAAATAATGTATGAGGCAGCTGCGAATGGAATGGCACCTAAGGGTGGAACCCCACTCACTGCAAAGGTAATGACTGCAATTAGTGTGACAGTACTCGCGATGCTTCCTCCAACGATTCGGAAGTTTTTTCTCGGAACTTTTAAGTACGAAATAGCGTCGAGGGAAAGGAGCTGTTGATTAATTTCAATTGTCGAAGAGTCCTTGATGCTAAAAATCCCTTTCAATTTTTGGCCAGATTTAGTCATCACCTTGATTGTCCTGTTTTCAGTGACAACGGCCGCTTTTCCAAAATCACTGTTTTTTTTCAAAAAAAGTACCTTTTCAGTCGCAGGTGTTTGCACAGAATCTGATTGGACATTGCATAATGTAGGACTATTTTCTGCCGATTGACATTGAACGACGAATTGAATCGTCATAAAAATACTGAGCAACATGATATGACATACATTGGAAATCGTGTGCTGTTTCATGCTAGTATGATTTTAAGAAATACGCACGGTGTTTATCAACGATGTTGTACCTCCGTGAAATAAGTGTTAATGTAACAAACGCTCCAGTAACGGGAAGAATACCCAAAGAAGCCTCAGGTTCACCAAAAGCCAATAAATACAAATTCAGAAAGCCACTAAATCCTCCCAAGATAAGTCCAGTTGTTCGAAATACTCTTGAATACACGTCAATCCTTGTGATTTCTGAAAAGGCAATTTTTTGAGTGCCAACAAGTATGGTGTCAGGTGAAACAATCTGAAGCTTGCCAGATGCATGAGCTCCTGCGGCATTAGATACCCGTATTCTTTTCTTATCGACGATATAGCGCTTTTTTTGATTTCCAGTTTTCTTTTGAATGACAAGCACGAAGTCCTCAGATTTTTCTTGATTTTGCATCATATTGGTGTCGACTGATTGTGACTGTCCGAATCCAAGAGTACTATACAGGATTGCGAAAAAGAGTATATATTTCATCGCTATAATTCTGAATTAAATCCCATTGATCGTTCGTTTGCTCTTTTGAACATTAAAGCCAACATTGACTCCTGTCATTCCGCCACCTTTGTGTGATGAATAGAATAAATTGACAGGACTATTCAAAGCGCCAGCTCTAAAAGTACGACCAATAGCGAAAACAAACATAGTATTTAGTTTCCAATCTCCGCGTGTATCTCCAAAGCGCTTATCGAAATTGTATTTCGCATTGATATCCCAGGGATTTGGCGCTGTAAATACTCCATTTGTCGAGTATTGTGGGTCATTGGCATATTCCCGGAGTGCATAGGCATCCCAATCGTCTTTTGAAAAGTACTGCTGATTTGTGCTGAAGCTATTATCAGTGTCGAAAAAACCTAGGGATGTAGGTTTTACTCCAAAGCCTGGTCCGAAAGCCAATTCCCACCCCCCTTTTCCAAAACGAAATCCATTCATGATTGTTATTGATGGAAGGAACTGTCCTTGCTCAAGTCCAGATACATTGACTAAGCCCTCAACCAATGCGGAAAAATTTTCCGTTCCAACATATTGTCCCTCAAGTTGAAACCCAATCATGCTGACGCCTGGGAAAATGCCTAAGCCACCTTGGGATTCTGATCGCGTGGCGAATTCATTCATCGAACCGAAAAGATACGCATAACCGATTCGTGGGCCATTGTTCTTGATGCGACCGACATTCGTAGATGTAATTGGATCATTCTTAAATGCGAGACGCTCTGCAAGTTCTTTTGGGACCTCTACACCAAGCATTTCTTTCAAAAGTACTTCCGACATGCGTTGCAATTCCATTTCTTGATTGTCGAATTCACGCATGGCCGATTTAAAGGTAGATGATGTCTTGACATCAATGAGCTTTAACGTTAGCACAATCTTATTCCCGAAACCATCAAAGCTCCCACACAGGATGTAATCAACATTCAGTTTTTTACCCATCACTGCCAAACAATTTTGACCATAACAACCTGAGGTGAATTGTGGCGAATTCATGAGTACATCCGCCATATCAAATTCGTCCAAAACAATAAAGTTACCTAGCTTAATCAATTCGAGTCGCAACATCTTTGCGGCAATTTCGGGTTTGACCTCAATACTATTAATGTTTGGATTAGCAACGGCAATTGTTGGATTCGTTGTTTGTGCCGTTGCTGTTGCACTCACAATGAGAAGTGCAAAAGAGAGGATGATTTTAAGATTTTTCATAACATCGATTATTTTCTACAAAGGTTTCGACAAACCTGGTGCATTCAAAATCGATTTCAACAAGGATGAAATTATTAGTTGCGAAATTCGCAAGTTGAAGAAAATCTTTTTTGCTTACATTCCGTTAAATCAACGATGCTTGAATCTTCTTACGTGCATTTTCGATGCTTCGATCGAGCTCATGAAAATAATTGTTGCGATCCTTTTCGTTGACCACGCTGATAATACTCGAATTTGCAATCTGCTTGTCTAGGATTTGTTTCGTGTCTTCAACATATCCTTGATTGTTGGTTTGCAGGTAGTTCATCACATTGTGCGTGAGGTAAACACCTTTCAATTCAGCGGTAGAGAAGTAGAAGGATGCATCTGTATTCACTATTTCGTTGTTGTACATCTCAAAATCATTTCCAGAGGCTGGTGCTTGGGTGCCGAAAATGAACTTTTTTCCAAGTGCTGCTTGATCCTTTAGATGGGAAGACATCATTTTCAACCGATCGCAAAGGAAGAGCGCATACTCAGGATCCTCGAACTGATGCGCTTGACAATAATAGACGATTTGACGAATAAAACCTTGCAACAATTGTGGATCATAAATCTCCTGAGATGGAATAGAGTTGTAAATCTGAAGTATATCTCTTCCCAATTCAAAAGCACGATCGCTTGTCTTTTCGTGTTTGAATTTCTCGTTTTGATATGCTGGAATCATTAAATGCGTTTTCGCCCAGAAATACAACTTAAAGCGCACGAGTTGAGGAAAGTTCAATAATTGAAAAAATGGTGTGTTGTTCACCGAAATAATGAGTTGTGGATCAGTCTGCTTTTTTAGTTTTTCAAATGCTTGCAGGATCCCCTCAAGGTAAGTTTCAAGACTGAAATCATAGGTATTTAAAGGCGGATAGGTAAATGTTACATTTCCGGCTTCCATGGAACACAAGGCATCAAAAGAGATGTTGTAATGTAGGCAAATCTTTTTTATTTCATTGATTGTTAGTGCAGTTTCACCTCTATATCGACGATACACAGCATCTGAGCTTATGCTCAAAACATCCGCAAGCGCGTTTCCGATTGTATCTTCACCTGCGATGCGCTGTTTTATAAGCTCAAAAAGAGTATTTTGAATGTCCTGTTGTGGCATGGTTCAATTTGAATAGTTAAAATTGCAAATAATTCATCGGTAAGGGAATGCTTCCAGCGATTATTTTAGCGCAATCTTGTTTCTTACTGATAAATCACTATCTTTGCGCCCCAAATCATTTATTTATAAACCGAGGTTTCGAACCTCACATTGTAAAATCAATTATGGCAACTCGAATTAGATTGCAAAGACATGGTAAGAAAAGCAAGGCTTTCTTCCACATCGTAGCTGCAGATAGCAGAGCGAAAAGAGATGGTAAGTTCATCGAGAAAATCGGGACATACAATCCAAACACAAATCCAGCAACGATCGATATTAACTTCGACGCAGCACTAAAGTGGGTGCAAGTTGGAGCTGAAATGACAGATACTGCACGTGCGATTATGTCGTACAAAGGTGTACTTTACAAAAATCACCTATTGAACGGTGTGAAGAAAGGTGCTTTGACAGCAGATCAAGTGGAAGCGAAATTCAACCAATGGTTGGCAGATAAGGATGCGAAAATCACTGGCAAGCAAGACAATCTTGCGAAAAATGCAGCGGCGGACAAAGCAGCACGCATGAAAGCTGAAGCTGATGCAAATGCTGCAAAAGCGAAAGCAATCGAAGAAAAAAACACTCCTGAGGTAGAGGAAGTAGCGGTAGAAGAGGTAGCAACAGAGGAGGCTGCAACAGAAGTTGAAGAATCAACTGAGGTAGTTGCTGAAGAAGCACCGGCTGAAGAGCCTGCAACAGAGGAGCCTGTAATAGAAGAAACACCTGAAGAGGTTCCAGCACCAGCTGAAGAGCCTGCAACAGAAACTCCTGAAGAAGTTCCAGCAACTGAAGAGGCAGCTCCTGAAGCTCCTGCAGCAGATGAGGCTTCTGAAAGCGCAGAAGAAACAACAGAGGCATAAGCCATTATCCCTTTTGAATGGATAAAGCAGATTGCTTTGAACTAGGTTATGTAGCGAAACTTCACGGATTTAAAGGTGAAGTTTCGCTGTTTTTAGACGTAACCAATCCAGAGGACTACTCCTCTTTAGATGCTGTTTTCATTGAGATCAATGGGCAGTTGAATCCTTTCTTTGTCGCGTCATTTAAGTTGAAAAATAAAGGATTTGCTGCGGTGAAATTTGAGGGTGTGGACAATGAAAACGATGCCCGCCTTTTGCTACGTCAACGCCTTTTTCTCCCAGCACAAATTCTCCCAAAACTTACAGGGATACAGTTTTATGACCACGAGGTCGTCGGGTTTACTGTGATAGATACATCCTATGGCGAAGTGGGAATTATAGAGGATGTGATTGATTTAGCGATCAATCCATTGCTTCAAATCAAACAGGGTAGCAAAGAGGTACTCATTCCCCTCGCTGCAAACGTGGTTCAAGCGATTGATCGAAAGAAAAAGACCATGACGATAACGGCTCCAGAGGGACTTATTGAATTGTATTTAGGCTAACACGGGCATGTCTGTATTTCGTTTCCGTCATTTTGAGGTTCGACAAGAATCATCAGCAATGAAGGTTGGTACGGATGCCATGGTGCTTGGCGCATTGGTTCAGTCAGAAAATCCTTCCACCATCTTAGATATCGGCACGGGCACAGGTGTCCTTGCCTTGATGATGGCCCAAAAATTTTCAAAAGCTCAGATTCTTGCCATTGAAATTGAACCATCAGCTGCTGATGAAGCGAAAATAAATGTTGCAAACTCACCTTGGTCAGCGAGAATAAATGTGTTTGAATCTGATTTGAAAGATTTGGTGGTGGAACAGAAATTCGAATTGGTAATCAGTAATCCGCCCTTTTATACGGATGGATTACTAAACCCCAATCCGCAACGAGCGCAAGCCAGGCATGTATTTTCTTTGCCTTTCGATTTGCTTTTTTCAAAGGTGGCTAATCTGCTTCAAATAGACGGTGCATTTTGGATGATTGCTCCCTATGCGGATATTGAAATGATTTGTGCAGAGGCACAAAAGGTGAATTTGTGGCCAACGAAACACATCGGGATTTTCGGCAAAAGAGATGGGACCGCAATTCGCGCCATCCTTTCTTTTTCTCTAGACAAAGAAAAATCTGCAGAGATTGATCAACTGACCATTCGTGAACTGGATGGGGCCTACACGGCTGAATACATTGCGTGGACGATTGATTTTCACGGGGTGGCAATTTAATGGTAATCCGACGTGTTCAACGAAACATTTCGCAGCGTTTATCGTGTCATTTTTACTGAAATTATTTGCCTTTTTTCCTTCGCTATTTCAATGTAAAAGGTAAATTTGTCCGTCCTTCGTGGATAAAATTCATTTTGCGTCCTTTGAATTCTGTTTCATCCGAACGTAATATGTTAATTATTAGTTGATTATAATTTAAATTATTCAATTATGGAAGTAGCTTCGAGCTCCGCGGATTATCTACCCTTGTTGATTCAGGTAGCGGTTGCCGCTGGATTTGTAGTTCTCGTATTGTTCGTTACTCACCGTCTAGGGCCAAATGTCCACTCAAAAAAGAAGGATTCGAACTGGGAATGCGGCGTGGAATCTGATGGTGATGCGCGTTTTCCTGTGTCTATTCGCTATTTCATGACGGCCATTTTATTTGTACTTTTTGATGTTGAAGTGATTTTCTTTTACCCGTACGCGGTGAATTTTGAAAAGCTTGAACTAGAAGGACTTTTGGCTGTTATTCTTTTCGTAGCCTTCTTCTTGGTAGGCTTTTTCTACGTACTTAAAAAAGGCGCATTGGAATGGGAAAAATAGATGACATTCAAGTAATCAATGGGGAGGGGTATCAAATGACGACCCTCGAAAAGGCATTGGGCGTTGCTCGTGCCAATTCGGTTTGGCCGCTACCTTTTGCTACCTCATGCTGTGGAATTGAATTCATGGCAACCATGGGGAGTAATTACGACTTGGCGCGATTTGGAATGGAACGCATGTCGTTCTCACCACGTCAAGCAGACTTGCTGATTGTGGCCGGAACAATTTCTAAGAAATTAGGTCCAATCTTGAAGCAAGCGTACGAGCAAATGGCTGAGCCGAAATGGGTTCTTTCTGTTGGGGCCTGTGCTTCTTCAGGTGGAATCTTCGATACATACAGTGTATTGCAAGGGATTGACCGTGTGATTCCTGTGGATGTTTATGTGCCAGGTTGTCCACCAAGACCTGAACAAATTATCGATGGAATCATGAAAATTCATGAATTGGTGAAACATGAGCCAATTCGCCGTCGCTATTCAGACGAATATAAACATTTGTTAACCAGCTACAACATTGAATCAGATGGAGAGTAAATTGACGAATGAAGGTGTAGCAAGACGTATTCAAGAGCAATTTGGCGCAGGGGTTGTTTCTGTCGAAATGCCTTACGATATGTTGACAATGGAAATTGCAGCAGATCAAATGCACGACGTGATTGAATGGATTAAATCTGATGCTGAGTTGCAAATTGGATTTTTAACATTGCTAGGTGGGGTTCATTACCCGAATGATAAAGGGCGCGAGTTTGCGATGGTGTATCACCTGCACAGTTGGACCAATAACTTTAGAATTCGTCTGAAAGCCTTTTTGCCAGCGGAAAATCCAAGTATCGCTACACTGACAGATATTTATGATGGTGCCAATTGGATGGAACGTGAAACCTACGATTTCTTCGGGATTCAGTTTGAGGGACACCCAAATTTAGTGCGCATCTTGAACGAAGATACAATGGATTACTTCCCAATGCGGAAAGAATACCACCTCGAAGATGCTACACGAGAGGATAAGGATGACCGATATTTTGGACGATAAATAAGTAACATCATGAGTACTTTTAAAGAAGATAGTGCCTACGATATGCCACCTGTTGGATTGTCCAATGAAACAATCGATGGTGATATTGCGACATTAAACCTTGGGCCAACGCACCCTGCTACCCACGGAATTTTCCAAAACATCCTACAAGTGGATGGGGAGAAAATTTTGTCGTCGGAGCAAACCGTTGGTTATATCCACCGGGCATTTGAGAAATTGGCTGAACGCCGCCCTTACAATCAAATTACACCGATTACTGACCGCTTGAACTATTGTTCTTCCCCAATCAATAACATGGGGTGGCACATGACCGTGGAAAAGTTGATTGGTGCAGATATTCCAAAACGTGTTCAATACATGCGCGTAATTGTCATGGAGTTGGCGCGAATTGCGGATCACTTGATTTGTAACTCTGTGATTGGTGTGGATACGGGTGCCCTAACAGGGTTTACCTATTTGTTCCAGGAGCGAGAGAAGATCTATGAACTTTACGAAGAAATTTGCGGTGCGCGTTTAACAACAAATGTTGGACGCATCGGTGGTTTTGAGCGTGATTTTTCACCTGAATTTCACCGTAAATTGGAAGATTTTTTGAGAACTTTCCCAAAGGTGTTCAACGAATTTAACAGCCTTCTTGCGCGAAACAGAATTTTCATGGATCGTACACGTGGTGCAGGACCAATTTCAGCAGAGCGTGCGTTGAACTATGGTTTTGTAGGACCAAACTTGCGTGCTGCGGGGGTGGATTATGACGTTCGTGTGATGAATCCTTACTCTTCCTACGAAGATTTCGATTTTATTATTCCAGTTGGAACAGATGGAGATACGTACGATAGATTCATGGTGCGTCAAGAAGAAATTCGTCAGAGTTTGAGAATTATTGAACAGGCATGGAAGAATATGCCTGAAGGATCATACAAGGCAGACATTCCTGAGTTTTATCTTCCACCAAAAGAAGAAGTTTACAACAACATGGAAGCGCTCATTTACCACTTTAAAATTGTGATGGGTGAAACACCAATCCCAGCAGGTGAGGTGTACCATAGTGTGGAAGGTGGTAACGGAGAATTAGGATTCTATCTCATTAGTGACGGCGGACGTTCACCATACCGTTTGCAATTTAGACGACCATGTTTTATTTATTACCAAGCATATCCAGAAATGATTATCGGACAAACCATTAGTGATGCGGTATTGACGATGTCGAGTATGAATGTGATTGCTGGAGAATTAGATGCTTAATTATGAGTAGTTCACACATAGATCTTAGTAAACGCCATTCTGAAAAGCCTGTATTCAGCGCAGAAAAAATGGCGGAAGTGCACGTATTGATTGCACAATATCCGGAAGGAAAAAGTAAAAGTGCTTTGATTCGCATTTTGCACATGGCAGAAGAAGAGTTTGGTGGATGGTTGAGTATTGAAACGATGGATTATGTCGCTGAAGTGCTCAATATCGAGCCCATTGAAGTATACGAGGTGGCTACGTTTTACACGATGTTTAATCTCGAGCCAACAGGACGATACGTATTTGAAGTATGCCGCACAGGACCGTGTATGTTGGTGGGTAGCGACTCAATCATTGATTACATCGGAAGTAAGTTGGACATCAAGGTTGGTGAGACATCTGCTGACGGCATGTTTACTTTGAAAACATCCGAATGTCTTGGTGCATGTGGGTATGGACCAATGCTCCAATGCGGAAAAAAATACCATGAGCACCTAACGAAGGAGCGCGTGGATGAAATAATTGCGGCTTACAGGGCCGGTCAGACCCCAAATTAAGAAGGATGGGAAGAAGATTACTGTTAGAACATGACAACGTACCGGGCATCGAAACATTTGATGTGTACCGGAAGAATGGTGGTTACCGTTCCGTTGAGAAAGCATTGAAGTCGATGTCGCCTGAATTGGTGCTCGAAGAAGTCCAAAAGTCAGGTTTGCGCGGACGAGGTGGCGCCGGATTCCCGACAGGGATGAAGTGGTCGTTCCTGGCCAAGCCGGAAGGCGTTCCAAGATATTTGTTATGCAACGCCGATGAATCGGAGCCAGGCACATTCAAGGACCGCTACTTGATGGAAAAAATTCCTCACTTGTTGATTGAAGGAATGATCGTGTCAAGTTTCGCCTTGGGTGCAAATACCTCTTACATTTATATTCGCGGTGAATATATGTGGGTGTTGGAGATTCTTGAAAAAGCAATCGCTGAGGCGTATGACAAAGGATTCCTTGGAAAAAATATCCTTGGATCTGGTTATGACTTAGACTTGAGTGTTGCTCCAGGTGGAGGCGCTTACATTTGTGGTGAAGAAACGGCTTTAATCGAATCTCTTGAAGGAAAGCGCGGTAATCCACGTATGAAACCACCATTCCCTGCTGTGAAAGGTCTCTATGGTTGCCCAACAGTAGTGAACAATGTGGAAAGTATTGCTGCAGTCGTTCCAATTGTGAATGACGGAGGTGAAGAATATGCGAAAATCGGTTTAGGTAAAAGTACAGGTACGAAATTGATTTCTGCGTGTGGTAACCTAGCTCGACCGGGAGTTTACGAAATCGAAATGGGAATCACGGTAGAGGAATTCATCTACGGTGATGATTATTGCCGAGGAATTGCAAACGGAAAGAAATTGAAGGCATGCGTTCCAGGTGGATCATCGGTTCCAATCTTACCTCATTACCTCGTTACGAAAACAGCCGCAGGTGAGGATCGTTTGATGACATACGAAAGTTTAGCGGATGGAGGTTTCGCCTCTGGATCGATGCTTGGCTCAGGTGGATTTATCGTATTCGATGAAGACCAATGTATCGTAAGAAATACATGGAATTTTGCACGCTTTTACGCCCATGAGTCATGTGGTCAATGTTCACCTTGCCGTGAGGGTACAGGATGGATGGAAAAAGTACTTCATCGCCTAGAGCATGGACAAGGGAATATGCGCGATATTGATTTGTTGGCTGAAATCAACAAGAAAATCGAAGGAAATACCATTTGCCCGCTAGGTGATGCTGCTGCATGGCCAGTAGCTGCTGCAATTCGTCATTTTAGAGATGAATTTGAATGGCACGTGAATGAACGAGAAGAGTCACAAAAAAGAAATTATGGATTGATTCGCGAACCGCAATCAATCGCTTAAGAAATACAAGAACGGATGGTCAAAGTTACAATTGATGACGTTGAAGTCGAAGTCGAAGACGGAACAACAATTCTGAACGCGGCGCGCACTATTGGTGGAGAAGTAGTTCCACCAGCAATGTGCTTTTACAGCAAACTCCCTGGAACAGGGGGGAAATGCCGAACATGTTTGGTAGAAGTGGCTGCTGGATCAACGAAGGATCCGCGTCCAATGCCAAAACTTGTTGCATCGTGCTCTACACCAGTGCAGGATGGAATGGTAATCAAGAACAAAACAAGCGAACGAGTGCATGAAAACCGTGGAGCTGTTGTTGAATTTTTGTTGATCAATCATCCATTGGATTGCCCAATCTGTGATCAAGCTGGCGAGTGTCACTTGCAAGACCTTGGATTTGAACATGGTGCTGAAAAAACGCGCTATGAAGAAGAACGTAGAACCTTCGATCCAATCGATATCGGGAATAAGATTAAACTACACATGAACCGTTGCATTTTATGCTACCGTTGTGTTGCTGTTGCCAATCAATTGACTGACAAACGCGTTCATGGTGTGCTTCACCGTGGTGAACATGCTGAAATCAGCACCTATATTGAAAGTGCAGTTGAAAATGAGTTCTCTGGGAACATGATTGATGTATGTCCAGTGGGTGCATTGACAGATAAAACGTTTCGATTCAAAAGCCGTGTTTGGTTCTTAAAGCCAATGGAAGCGGAATGTGAGTGTACGAAGTGCTCAGGAAAAGCGGTTGTTTGGCAGTTTGGAAACGAGATTTATCGTGTAACGGCACGAAAAGACCGTTATGGTGAAGTGGAAGATCAAGATGGTAAGCCCGGATGGATTTGCAACGATTGTCGATTTGAGAAGAAAGACCTCTCTCAATGGAACATCATTGGACCAAGAACGATTGATCGTCATTCTGTAATCTCTCAAGGTCATTATCAAAGTCCTCGAACATCAACTAAAAAATTGAAGTAATGGATTCAGGACTCATTATCGAAAAACTCATACTTGTCGCAATCATTTTCTCAATCTCATTGCTTATCGCAATGTATGCGACATATTTTGAACGAAAAGTGGCGGCATGGTTCCAAGACCGTATCGGACCAGATCGTGCCGGACCCTTTGGAATCCTTCAGCCTTTAGCAGATGGTGTGAAGATGTTCATGAAAGAAGATTTTATCCCAAGCAACTCAGACAAGTGGTTGTTTATTCTCGGACCTGGAATCTCTATGTTTACTTCCTTGATTACAAGTGCGATCATTCCTTGGGGGGAGGATTTGACTATGTTTGGAAGTACAGTGGCTCTTCAAGTGGCTGACTTCAATATTGGAATTCTATTCATCATGGGTGTGCTTTCTGTTGGAATTTATGGAATCATGATCGGTGGATGGGCATCAAACAACAAATACTCCTTGTTTGGCGCAATTCGTGCCTCATCGCAAATGATTTCTTACGAATTGGCAATGGGCGTTTCTGTGATTACGATTGTCATGATGACTGGAAGCTTAAGCCTCAGAGACATTGTTCAA
Source organism: Crocinitomicaceae bacterium (assembly GCA_040379705.1). Taxonomy (GTDB): domain Bacteria; phylum Bacteroidota; class Bacteroidia; order Flavobacteriales_D; family Crocinitomicaceae; genus M0103. The sequence goes on along the minus strand of JBEIKR010000038.1, from coordinate 6,213 downwards.
GACCAACACGGAATGAATTGGAATATCTTCTACCAGCCGGTTTGTTTTATCGTATTTTTCGTTTGTGCCTTAGCCGAAACGAACCGCGCTCCTTTCGACTTGCCTGAATGTGAGTCTGAGTTGATTGGTGGTTATCACACAGAGTACTCTTCAATGAAGCTAGGCTTCTTCCTCTTCGCCGAATATGTATCGATGTTCATTTCATCTGCCATCATAGCAATCTTGTTCTTTGGAGGATACAACTTCCCTGGAATGGATTACTTCAGTGGAAACACTTTAGCAATCTTAAGTGTGATCGCTTTCTTCACGAAAATTTTCTTCTTCATTTTTGTTTTCATGTGGATTCGTTGGACACTGCCACGTTTCCGTTTCGATCAATTGATGCACTTGGGGTGGAAGAATTTGATTCCAATCGCATTGATTAACTTGTTGATTACTGGATTGGTAATCGCACTAAATAAAGGATGGTTCTAACGATATCAGATCAGTAACTATGCAAAGTCTGTCAAATAGAAAAAAAGTTGTTTCCGACAAGCCAATGACCTTCATGGAGAAGATTTATCTCCCTGCAATTCTTGGTGGTATGTGGATTACATTCAAACACTTGTTTCGAAAAAACAATACAACGAAATATCCTGAAGAACAGCGTGTTTTTGCACCTGTTTACCGTGGTATGCACGTATTAAAGCGCGATGAACAAGGCCGTGAAAATTGCACCGCTTGTGGATTATGTGCGGTAGCATGTCCAGCTGAAGCCATTACAATGGAAGCTGCTGAGCGTGTGAAAGGTGAGGAGGGTCTTTACCGCGAAGAGAAATATGCCGCTACGTATGAAATCAATATGTTGCGTTGCATTTTCTGTGGTTTATGCGAAGAGGCGTGCCCAAAAGAGGCGATTTTTTTAACAGATCGAATCGTCCCATCTGAATTTGAGCGCGATGAATTTGTATTTGGAAAAGATAAATTGGTGGAACCGATGAATGCCCGCATCGATGTTACAAAACGCCAACACACGGGTCAAAGAGGTACAAAATGACACTAGAAATGCTCGCAATATTGCTGGGAGGTCTCACGATCGGTTCAGCACTAATGGTGGTGCTAAGTAAGCATCCCGTAAGAAGCGTCCTCTACTTGGTAGTGACGTTCTTCCTGATTTCTGCAAATTACATTTTGATGAATGCACAGTTCCTAGCCATTGTGAATATCATCGTTTATGCCGGAGCAATTATGGTACTCTTCCTATTTGTTCTCATGTTGCTGAACTTGAACAAAGACAGTGAACCAATTACATCAATTGGGATTAAGTTGGCAGGGATCATTGCGGGTGGGGTGTTGCTTACAGTATTGCTTGCTGCATTGAAAGATGGGCTTGTGATCACACAACAAGCTGTTGACTCTGCGAACAACAATGGATTGGTAGAGAATCTTGGTGAATTGTTGTTTACTAAATATGTACTTCCGTTTGAAATGTCTTCGGTGCTCTTCATTGCTGCAATGGTAGGGGCCGTGATGTTAGCGAAACGGGAAAAACAAATCATTGAATAATATGGTACTTGCAAGTATTTTTGAATCAGGGGTTTCGATCGATTTCTACATCGTTCTTGCTTCTGTGCTTTTTGCAATTGGTGCGGTAGGGGTAATGGTGCGCAGAAATGCCATCGTTCTGCTGATGTGCATCGAGTTGATGCTGAATGCAGTGAATCTTTTGATGGTCGCATTTTCGACGTATCATGGAAAAGGAGACGGACAAGTATTCGTGTTCTTTGTGATGGTGGTGGCCGCGGCTGAAGCAACGGTTGGTCTCTCTATCTTGGTAATGGCTTACCGAAATATTCGCTCAACGGATGTTGGAATCTTCAATAAACTTAAAGGTTAAGAAATGGGAGCAGATTTAATTTTACTGACTATCCTGGCATTACCTCTTTTAGGTGCTTTAATCAATGGAACACTCGGAAAGAATATGCCGAAGGTAATCGTTGGAAGCATTGCGACTGGGGTGATGTTTACCGCTTTTGGATTGGCATTGACTCTTTTTGGAAGCGTGCACAAGCAACAATTAGTGCACCTTTTCTCCATGATTTCTATGGATGGATTTGAATTGAATGCACGACTGCAATTGGATTCACTTTCAATCTGGATGACCTTGATCGTAACCGGAGTTGGATCTTTGATACACCTCTTCTCGATGGGATACATGAGCCACGACAAAGGGTATTACAAGTTCTTTACCTACTTGAACCTGTTCATCTTTGCAATGCTTATCCTTGTATTGGGTAGCAACTATTTCATGTTGTTCTTCGGTTGGGAGGGTGTTGGAATCTGCTCATACTTGTTGATTAGTTTCCATTACAGCGATGCTCAAAAAGGAATAGCAAACAGTGTCGCTGCGCGCAAGGCCTTCATCATGAACCGTATTGGTGACTTAGGTTTGTTGATCGGCTTGTTCTTGATCCTGTCCCAATTCGGTACCTTGGAGTATTCAGAGTTGGCTGACAAATTGTTTATCGATAAAATTGAACCTAGCACATGGATGATGTTCGGCATTACCGCCTGTTTATTCATTGGTGCAACTGGTAAATCAGCGCAAATTCCATTGTTTACGTGGTTGCCAGATGCGATGGCGGGACCAACACCGGTTTCAGCGTTGATCCACGCAGCGACAATGGTAACGGCTGGTATCTTCTTGGTGGTGCGTTCAAACTTCTTCTTCGAATTGGCACCAACTACACAAGACATCATGTTGTATGTTGGGTTAGCAACGTCAATGGTGGCAGCGTTTATGGCGTTGCGCCAAAACGACATCAAAAAGGTGTTGGCCTATTCAACCGTTTCTCAGCTTGGACTTTTGTTCGTGGCTTTGGGAATGGGAGCTTACACAGCTGCAATGTTCCACGTTACGACGCATGCATTCTTCAAAGCACTTTTATTCCTTGGGTCTGGTAGTGTTATTCACGCCATGTCTGATGAACAAGATATCCGTGTAATGGGTGGCTTGAAAAAGTATATACCAATTACACACATCACCTTCTTAATTGGAACCTTGGCCATCGCCGGTTTCCCTTTACTTTCAGGTTTCTACTCGAAAGATGAAATCTTGGCTCATGCTGTCATGCATAACCCGTTGATTTATGGTTTGTTGATGGTTTCAGTTGCGATGACCGCGATTTACATGTTCCGTTTATACTTCTTAGTATTTCACGGGAATTTCCGCGGAACATCGGAGCAACAACATCATTTGCACGAGAGTCCATTGAATATGACCTTGCCTTTGATGATTCTTGCAGTGCTTTCCGTGTTTGGAGGGATTTTAAATCTTCCTGGTGTCGTAATGAATTCTGGTACCCACTGGATGTCACATTACCTTGAGCACAATACACGCGGATTGGAATTGATTAAAACACACCACCTTTCTTCATCACAATCGATGATGCTTATGGGCGCAGCAGTGGTGATGACTTTGGTGATACTCTTCGTTTCTTTCGTGGTATATGTTAAAAATGCACGATTGGCAAAATCGGATGAGGAATTGAAAGGTTGGGAGTTGGCATCCAACAAGAAATTGTATTTCGATGAAGTATATAATTTCCTGTTTGTAAAACCGCTCGAATGGATGTCTGTGAAAATTCATGCATTTGTTGAGGTTCTGGCATTGAATAAATCAGTGTATGGTTTTGCAGGCTTGATTGGAAAGACAGGTGACATCGTTCGCAAATGGCAAACAGGTGTTGTTTCCAACTATTTATTCTGGATGGTCCTCGGTGTGATCAGCCTAGTTGTTTACTATTTAATTAAATTCTGATACTGTGGAATTATTTGCTATACCGCTCGTTTTTGCACTCATCGCACTCGTTGCACCGAAAAGCAAGGTGAACTATGTGGGATTGATTGGCGCCGTAGTGTCGATGGTGGTTTCATTTATTCATGTGGCCAATTTTTCACCTGACCAATACGTCTCTGTTTTTGCTCCTGACTTCATTCTAACTTTTGGCTTGACCTTTAAGATGGGCTATGATGGAATCGGATTGTTCATGGTGGTCTTAACGAATGTCGTAACGACCTTGATTTTACTGAGCAACCTCAATCGTGAAATCGCTCACAACCGCGCTTTCAATGCACTTGTCATGTTGATGCAGTTCGGATTGCTTGGTGTGTTTACAGCAGCAGATGGAATCATGTTCTACATTTTCTGGGAATTGACTTTGGTGCCGATCTTCTTGATTTCGTATTGGTTTGGATCTGCGGATCGCAAAAAGCCATTGATGAAGTTCTTCATCTACACCTTTGTCGGATCTTTGGCGATGTTGTTATCGTTAATGGCTCTAGGAACTTACTCACGCAGTTTCGCTTATGAAGACCTTTTGGCTGCACAGCTGACTGCAAAAACTGCCTTCTGGGTAATGGCTGGATTCTTCCTAGCGTTCGCCATCAAGATTCCATTATTCCCTTTCCACACGTGGCAGCCTGATACCTATACCGTGTCACCAATGGCAGGAACAATGTTGCTTTCAGCCCTGATGTTGAAAATGGCGCTTTACGGAATGGTACGCTGGATGATTCCAATTGCTCCTGAGGCAATGGATGCCTTGTCTTGCATGGTGATTACTTTGGGAATGATTGGCGTAGTTTACGCTGCTGTTATTGCGATTAAGCAATCTGACATTAAACGATTATTTGCATTTGCGTCAATAAGCCACGTTGGATTGATCGCTGCCGGAATTATGTTGTTTAACAAAGATGCCTTGGCCGGTGCCTTTATTCAAATCGCTAACCACAGCTTGGTTGCACTTGGGTTATTCCTTGCAGCAGATATTTTAGAACGTCGAATGGGAACTCGGAACATCTATGACATGGGCGGTGTGGCTAAATTGGCACCGAAATTTGGTTTCTGGTTCGCAGCTGTTGCTTTTGCTTCGGTGTCCGTGCCATTAACAAGTGGATTTATCGGAGAGTTCTTGTTGATTAAAGGTCTTTATAATTACAGTTGGATTGTAGGACTTGTTGCAGGGACGACATTAGTTTTAGGTGCGGTTTACACCCTACGTGCATATCAAATCAGTATGTTCGGTGCGCCGAAAATGGAGGCGTTTAGTGACCTCACTTGGAACGAGATGCTTACCTTCTTTATCATCATGCTCATCATTTTGGTCGTAGGAATTTATCCTCAAGCGATCATTGACTTTGTCGGACCTAGCCTTGACCTCACGATAGAATCTGTGAAAGGCTCTAAAGTTATTGTACAGTAATATGGATGCGTTAATAGTAATTTTTGTTAGTGGAATTGTCGCAATGTTTATTGCGATGACGCATAAGCCACTATTGGTGTTGGCGACGGCTTTGATTGGTTTGTCAGTTGGTATTGGGTTAATGGTTAACCAGTGGTACAATCCATACCTTTTGTTCGACTACAACGGTTTGGCGTTTGGAAGAGGTGAGGTTATCTATTCTGTTGCAGCAATGACTTTTGCGTTGTTGATTATTGCCGGTGGATATAGTTACTTCAAACGAGAACCGGAACATACAGGTGAATATATTTCCTTGATTTTATTCTCTTTGACCGGTGCACTCTGTATGATTGGGTATACTGATTTGTTCATGTTCTTTATTGGCTTGGAAATCCTTTCTATTCCTGTGTATGTTTTGGCTGGATCAAAGAAGAAAGACTTACAATCTTCTGAGGCAGGATTGAAGTACTTCTTTACAGGTGCTTTTGCTACAGGTATCTTACTGTTTGGTACAGCTTGGGTTTACGGAGCTACAGGTACATTTGATTTAAGAGAATTATCGAATATTCTCGCTGAAGGTACAGCGAATGGACCGCTATTGTATATAGGAATTTTAATGATGATGGCTTCATTCCTCTTTAAGGTGGGTGCTGCACCATTCCATTTCTGGGGTCCAGATGTGTATGCCGGAAGTCCGAATATCGTTACAGGGTATATGGCATCTGTTGTAAAACTTGCTGGTTTGTATGCCTTCCTGAAATTGTTTACCTATGTCTTTGCTGCGGCTTCAGATCTTTGGTCAGGAGCCTTGTTTGGAATGATTGTATTAACTATGTTCGTGGGTAACCTTTCAGCGCTGCGTCAAACGAAATTTAAGCGATTGTTGGCGTACTCAAGTATTTCAAATGCTGGATATGCCTTGATGGCACCGATGATCATCAGCGACGCTTCTCTATTCAATCTTTGGATTTATTTGGTGGGTTATGGTTTC
>JBEIKR010000037.1:0-20535 GCA_040379705.1 Crocinitomicaceae bacterium | reverse complement strand
GATCTGCGCTCAATGAACCTGTGGTAATTACGGCAACATCACCAAGTTTTTTTCCATAGGTAACGGTTTCAAAAGCTGACTTGTGAAGTCCGTTCTTACTGTTTATATAAACTAATACTGACATAGCGAGTGGATTAAATAACTTTTGCTTCGTTGTGAAGGAATTCAACAAGTTGATCCATATTGCTTGGATCGATCATTTTGCATGCTGACTTTGCATTCGGCATGGTATAATTTACGTAGGTAGTCATCTGGTCAACAGCCACCGCTGCAACCACTTGCAATGGTTTCGTGCGTGCCGCCATGATACCGCGCATGTTCGGAATACGTTGCTCAGCCATTCCTTTCGCGCATGATACTACTGCTGGAGTGCTTACCTCAACAACTTCGATTCCTCCATTGATTTCACGCTCTAAGGTCAATGTCGTTCCGTTCACATCCAATTTCGTCGCTACAGAAACAAAAGGCTGATCCAAAGCCTCGGCAATCATCCCTCCAACCTGTGAACCATTGTAATTGATTGTTTCCTTGCCGGTCAGGACCAAGTCAAAGTCATTTGATTTGGCATACTCAGCAATTTGCATCGCAGCGAAATAAGCGTCTGCTGGATCCGCATCGATACGAACGGCATCATCTGCACCAATGGCCAATGCTTTGCGAATAACCGCCTCATCACCTGCAGAGCCTACAGAAATAATGGTCACATTTCCGCCGTTGGCTTCTTTGATTTCAAGCGCTCGAACGAGGGCATACCACTCGTCATAAGGGTTGACAATATATTGAACACCGTTCTCATCGAATTTCGTACTGTTGTCAGTGAATGAAATTTTCGACGTAGTGTCCGGAGATTTGCTGATGCACACTAGAATTTTCATCGCGAATTTTTAATTTTTATCGGGCACAAATTTAAGGATATATTGCAAATTTCATCGGCTATTTCTTCAAGTAAAAAACAATTGAAAAGATTATTTACTTAGTGTCAAAATGACATTAATAACTTTATTTCCTTACAAACGCAATTTGTACGTGTGATTTTGTATTAAATTTGTCGCCTGCAAACGCGGATTAAAACCGTTAAACATGAAGACAATTCAATTCAGAGAAGCATTAAGAGAGGCAATGTCCGAAGAAATGCGCCGTGATGAACGCGTATTATTACTTGGAGAAGAAGTCGCCGAATACAATGGTGCGTATAAAGTTTCACAAGGAATGCTCGACGAGTTCGGCCCGAAACGAGTAATCGATACACCAATCGCTGAGCTTGGTTTCGCGGGTATTGCTGTGGGGGCATCGATGAATGGGCTTCGTCCAATCGTGGAGTTCATGACATGGAACTTTGCCATCTTAGCAGCAGATCAAATCATCAACAGTGCAGCGAAAATGTTACAAATGTCGGGAGGTCAGTACAGTTGTCCAATCGTTTTTCGTGGTGGGAATGGTACAGCAGGTCAGCTTGCAGCCACGCACTCTCAGTCATTTGAAGCGTTTTACGCACATGTCCCAGGATTGAAAGTGATTACCCCATCGAATCCGTATGATGCGAAAGGTTTGTTGAAAGCGGCAATTCGCGATAATGATCCTGTGGTTTTCTTAGAATCAGAGAAAATGTATGGTGACAAAGGTGAAGTGCCTGAAGGTGAATACATCATTCCTATTGGTGTTGCCGATGTAAAGCGCAAAGGAACAGATGTGACGGTAGTGACTTTTGGTAAAATCATTAAAGTAGCTCAAGAAGCTGCAGAGGTGTTAGAGAAAGAAGGTATTTCATTAGAAATCATTGACCTTAGAACCATTCGCCCAATTGACTATGCGTGTGTCGTTGAGTCCGTGAAGAAAACAAATCGCTGTGTGGTGGTGGAGGAATCATGGCCCTTGGCTTCGATTTCATCTGAGATCTCTTACCATTTGCAACGCTATGCCTTCGATCATTTGGATGCACCAGTGATGCGTGTGACGCAAACAGATACCCCATTTGCGTTTTCACCAACCTTGATTGACGAAGCATTGCCAAATGTTGATCGTATCGTGAAAGCTGTAAAAAGCACTTTGTACAGATAATAAACTATCAAATAGAAACGAAGCCGCAGGAGAAATCTTGGCTTTTTTTTGCTGAAAATGTTTATTTTCGTTTCGACCATTTCATGTTGAATGATGCGCATTTTAATCTTCCTAATCATTTTCGCTCCAATGTCTTTGATGGCTCAGAATTCCATCTGGGTAAAACCAAATGCGGTATGGCATTATGATTATTGGACTACTGGCTGGTTTGGATTTATGAAAATTGAGCACAATGGAGATACGGTCATCCAAGGAAAGAATGCCATGCATTTTGTTCTGACAGATTATGCCTTCACGTACAATCAACAAGGACAAACAGTGACTTATGGCGTGTTTTCTGCCGGTGACTTTTACACCTATGCGGAGGGCGACACCGTTTTTTATCTTCAAGACAGCTCCTTTCAAAAACTCTTTGATTTTTCAAAAGATGCGGGTGATTCGTATAAAATTGGTCTAACTAATCCGGATCCAAGCGATCAATGCAGTCCTGAATCATGGACAATGCTCACTGGAACAGGGACCGACGTTTATGGTTATCCATCCATGACAGTGGAAGCGTATCTTAATGCGAATCTAAAATTATCAGGCACTTTTAACAATCGTTTTGGAGGGGATTATTTCCTGCCATTGTTGCGCTCTTGCGACCCTAATATTATCTATGAAGATTACAACTTTACGTTTCGATGTTTTCAAGATGACAGTCTTGTGGTAAATCCGAATGGGGTTGAATGTGAATACATGTTGACGCATGTGGGATTAAATGACGTTGAAAATCACACCTTATATATAGGTCCAAATCCAACGTCGGATTTCCTGTATCTTAAGGCTGATTTTTTAATTGAAGATATCGAGGTAATTGATGCGTTAGGAAAATGTGTTTTAAGACAGAAGAGTTTTGGCTACAATGATCAAATCGATGTATCTCATCTTCATCAAGGTGCATACACATTAAAGGTGATTGACCATCAAGGTTATTCTGTCATCAAATGCGTTACTAGGAATTAAAAGTAAATTATTTTTAATCTTACAGGATCAATTAGTCCGTCAAAATCTTTGTATTTTCGGGCCTTCAAGCCATTTTGCGCTTTTTTTCAAGGAAGATGTGAACACGATATTGTGAAAAACATGCATCTTTTTTTGAGATCTCCTTGCTTTGTATTTTAAATCTAGTATCTTTGCACCCCTCAAAGTGTATTTGGGGCAATTGTATATTATAATTAATTAAGAGTATTTTATGCCAACTATTCAACAGTTAGTTCGCAAAGGAAGAACAGCGGTAGTCAAGAAGAGTAAGTCTGCTGCACTTGATTCATGTCCCCAGCGTAAAGGGGTGTGTGTTCGTGTTTACACAACTACACCAAAGAAGCCGAATTCGGCGATGAGAAAGGTTGCCAGAGTGCGCTTGACCAATGGAAAAGAGGTCAATGCATACATTGGTGGTGAAGGTCACAACTTGCAAGAGCACTCATTGGTGCTAGTGCGTGGTGGAAGGGTAAAAGATTTACCAGGGGTACGTTACCACATTGTTCGCGGAGCTGAAGATACAGCTGGTGTTGAAGGAAGAAAACAACGTCGTTCGAAATACGGAACAAAAAGACCTAAACAGAAATAATTAAATCCTTGAAGAGATGAGAAGAAGAAAAGCCAAAAAAATAGCGATTCTCCCGGATCCAAAGTTCAACGATGTCGTAGTAACGAAATTTGTGAACAACCTCATGCTGGATGGGAAAAAGAGTTTAGCGTTCAAAATATTCTATGATGCATTAGAAATCGTAGATAAAAAAATTGAAGACCAAGAAGGATTGGAAGTTTGGAGAAAAGCATTGGAAAATGTTACTCCAAGTGTTGAGGTTCGTAGCCGCCGCGTCGGTGGAGCTACTTTCCAAATCCCTACACCTGTTCGTGAAGACCGTAAGGCATCACTTGCAATGAAATGGTTGATTGGGTACGCACGTCGTCGCAACGAGAAAACAATGGCTGGGAAACTTGCTGCTGAGATTATCGCTGCGTCTAAAGAAGAAGGTGCTGCTTACAAGAAGAAAGAAGATACATTAAGAATGGCTGAGGCAAACAAAGCATTCTCACATTTTAGATTTTAATCAGTATGTCAAGAGATCTTAAATACACACGTAACATTGGTATCGCTGCGCACATTGATGCAGGTAAAACGACTACCACTGAGCGTATTTTGTATTACTCAGGTGTAAACCACAAAATTGGTGAGGTACACGAAGGTGGTGCAACAATGGACTGGATGGAGCAAGAGCAGGAGCGTGGTATTACCATTACTTCAGCAGCGACTACAGTAAGCTGGAATTACCGTGGTACAAAATACCACATCAACATTATCGATACCCCAGGACACGTTGACTTCACCGTTGAGGTGAATCGCTCGTTGCGTGTATTGGATGGATTGGTATTCTTGTTCTCAGCAGTTGATGGTGTTGAGCCACAATCTGAAACAAACTGGCGTTTGGCAAATAACTACAACGTTCCACGTATCGGGTTTGTAAACAAAATGGACCGTCAGGGTGCTGACTTCTTGAATGTTTGTAAGCAAGTGAAAGAAATGTTGGGTAGCCACGCGTTGCCACTTCAAATCAACATTGGTGAAGAAGATAACTTCAAAGGAGTTGTTGACTTGATTAACTGGAGAGGTATCGTTTGGAATGACGCTGACCAAGGAATGACTTTTAAAGAAGTTGAAATCCCTGCTGACATTATTGACGACGCACGTAAATTGCGTAGCGAATTGTTGGAGGCTGTAGCTGAATTCGATGAGAGCTTGATGGAGAAATTCTTCGAAGATGAGAACTCATTGACAGAAAGAGAAATTCTTGATGCATTGCGTCAGGCGACAATCTCTGGAAAAGTTGTTCCAATGATGTGTGGTTCTTCTTTCAAAAACAAAGGAGTACAAGCAATGTTGGACATGGTAATGGAGATTCTCCCTTCACCTTTGGACATCGAAGCTATTACAGGAATCAATCCTAAGACAGATGAGCCTATTACGCGTCAGCCTTCTTATGATGAGCCGTTTGCAGGATTGGCATTTAAAATTGCTACGGATCCTTTCGTAGGTCGTTTGTGCTTTACACGTGCGTACTCAGGTAAATTGCCTGCAGGTTCTTATGTATTGAACACACGTACTAACAACAAAGAGCGTATCTCTCGTATCTTCCAAATGCACGCGAATAAGCAAAATCAAATTGATGAGCTAGGTGCAGGAGATATCGGTGCGTTGGTTGGATTTAAAGACATTCGTACAGGAGATACATTGTGTGCTGAAAATGCACCAATCGTTCTTGAGTCGATGAACTTCCCTGAGCCGGTTATCGGTATCGCGATTGAGCCTAAAACTCAAGCGGATCAAGATAAATTGGGTATCGGATTGAACAAATTAGCTGAAGAGGATCCAACATTCCGTGTAAATACAGATGAGGAAACAGGACAAACAATTATCTCTGGAATGGGTGAGCTTCACTTGGAGATTATCGTTGACCGTTTGAAGCGTGAGTTCAAGGTTGAAGTAAACCAAGGTGCTCCTCAGGTATCTTACCGTGAGAACATTACAGCGACAATTGATCACCGTGAAGTGTACAAAAAACAATCAGGTGGTCGTGGTAAATTTGCCGATATCGTTGTTAAAATCTCTCCACAAGAAGATGAAGCGAAAAAAGGTCTTGAGTTCGTCAACTCTGTGAAAGGTGGTAACATTCCTCGTGAATTTATTCCTTCAGTAGAGAAAGGATTCAAAGAATCAATGAAAAATGGTGTCTTGGCTGGCTTCCAAATTGAAGCAATGAAGGTTGAATTGTTGGATGGTTCATTCCACGCAGTCGATTCAGATTCATTGTCTTTCGAATTGTGTGCGAAAATGGCATACCGTGCAGCATTGAAAAATGCACGTCCAATTCTTCTTGAGCCTATCATGAAGATGGAAGTGGTTACTCCAGAAGAAAACATGGGTGATATCGTAGGTGACTTGAACCGTCGTCGTGGTGTGATTCGTGGAATGGATGACCGTGCAGGTTCTAAGGTAGTTAAAGCCGATGTTCCACTTTCGGAAATGTTCGGATATGTCACACAACTTCGTACGTTGTCTTCAGGTCGTGCAAGTTCTTCGATGGAATTCTCTCACTACGCAGAGGCTCCGAAGAACGTAGCAGATGATGTAGTAGCGAAAGCAAGCGGTAAAGTAACAGCATAAAAAATTACAATTCAGATGAGTCAGAAAATCAGAATAAAATTGAAGTCATACGATCACAACCTCGTTGATAAGTCAGCAGAGAAGATCGTGAAAACAGTGAAGTCAACAGGTGCAGTAGTAAGTGGGCCAATTCCATTGCCTACACACAAAAGAATCTACACTGTATTGAAGTCACCACACGTAAACAAGAAAGCACGTGAGCAGTTTGAGCTTTGCGCATACAAGCGTTTGCTCGATATCTACAGCTCTTCTTCGAAGACTGTTGATGCGCTCATGCGTTTGGAATTGCCAAGCGGTGTTGATGTAGAAATCAAAGTTGTTTAATCCATAAAAAGTAAAATATGCCAGGAATTATTGGTAGAAAAGTCGGAATGACTAGCATCTACAGTGCCGAGGGTAAAGCATTGCCATGCACGGTGATAGAAGCTGGTCCTTGCGTTGTCACTCAGGTGAAGACGCAAGACAGAGATGGTTACGATGCCGTTCAATTAGGGTTTGGCGACCGCAAGGAGAAAAATACGCCAAACGCATTGAAAGGTCACTTTAAAAAGGCCAACACTTCGCCAAAATCGAAGTTGGTTGAATTTAAAGGTTTTGATAACGTAAATCTCGGTGATAGCATTAACGTTGATCTCTTCGAGGAAGGTGAGTTCGTTAGTGTAGTAGGAACTTCGAAAGGTAAAGGTTTCCAAGGGGTGGTAAGACGACATGGCTTCGGTGGTGTTGGTCAATCAACTCACGGTCAGCACAACCGTCTTCGTGCGCCAGGTTCAATTGGTGCATGTTCATACCCTGCACGTGTATTCAAAGGAATGCGCATGGCAGGTCAGATGGGGAACAAGCGTATCGTAATGGAAAACTTGGTAGTGCTTAAAGTACTTGCTGATAAGAATTTGATCGTTGTAAAAGGATCAATCCCTGGTTCTAAAGGTTCAACCGTAACAATTGTGAAGTGATGGAAGTAAAGGTATTTGACGCGAAAGGAAAAGCAACTTCGAAGAAAGTGACGCTTTCAGAAACAGTTTTTGGAATTGAACCAAACGATCACGCAATCTATTTGGATGTGAAACAACACTTGGCGAACCGTCGTCAAGGGACACACAAATCAAAAGAGCGTGCTGAAATCTCCGGATCAACAAAGAAGATTAAAAAGCAAAAAGGAACAGGTGGCGCACGTGCTGGTAGCATTAAGTCTGGTACACGTGTAGGTGGTGGTCGAATTTTCGGACCAAAACCACGCAACTATCATTTCAAGCTAAATGTAAAATTGAAGCGTCTGGCACGTAAGTCAGCGTTCTCTTACAAAGCGCAGAATGATTCAATTCTTATTTTGGAAGATCCGAAATTTGATGCTGCGAAAACGAAAGAATTCAAAGCAATGTTGGCAGCATTGAACCTTACGAATGAGAAGGTATTGATGGTGCTTGGAGAAAAAAATGACAATGTTTATCTGTCTTCACGTAACCTTGGACGCGTGAAAGTCGTAACTGCTGATTCTGTGAACACATATGATGTGTTGAATGCGAAAAAAGTGGTTTTGGCTGAAAGTTCAATCGAAGTGATCGAAAAGATATTAAACTAATTGATGATGAGAACAGTTATCAAAAAACCGATCATTACTGAGAAAGCAACAGTAGCAACTGAAAAACGTAACCGTTTTACATTCGCTGTAGACCGTTCAGCAAATAAGATCGAGATCAAAAATGCCGTCGAGAAATTGTATGGAGTAACTATTACTGAAGTTCGTACAATGAATTATGGCGGTGGAAAATCCTCTGTGAAGTTTACGAACAAAGGTATCGTTGAGCAACCAAGCAAGCAATGGAAAAAAGCTGTAGTAACGGTTGCAGATGGAGAGACGATTGATTTATTTACTAATTTTTAAGCAGCTGACAAATGAGTCTTAAAAAATTCAAGCCTATTACTCCAGGGCAAAGACACAAGGTCATCAGCGACTATTCAGAGGTAACAGCAAGCTCTCCAGAAAAGAGTTTGGTTGCTAGCAAGAAGAAGTCAGGTGGTCGTAACAATGATGGTCGTATGACCATGCGTTATCTCGGTGGTGGTCACAAACAACGTTACCGTATTATCGATTTCAAGCGCGAAAAGCATGAAATCCCTGCAACAGTGAAGTCGATTGAGTATGATCCAAATCGTACTGCACACATCGCTTTGTTGTTCTATGCAGATGGAGAAAAGCGCTACATCATCGCTCCAAGCGGATTGAAAGTGGGAGATACAGTGGTATCTGGAAAAAATGCAGCTCCAAATGTTGGAAATGCACTTTTCTTGAGCGACGTTCCACTAGGTACTGTGATTCACAATATCGAATTGAAGCCAGGTAAAGGTGGTGCTATTGCACGTGGTGCAGGAACTTACGCTCAATTGAATGCACGTGATGGTCGTTATGCGATTATCAAAATGCCTTCAGGTGAAACGCGTATGATCTTGACGACATGTCTCGCAACGATCGGTTCGGTGTCGAACGCTGAACACAACTTGGTTGTTTCTGGTAAAGCAGGACGCTCACGCTGGTTGGGTCGCCGTCCACGCGTTCGTGGTGTGGTGATGAACCCAGTAGATCACCCGATGGGTGGTGGTGAGGGCCGTAATGCCGGTGGACACCCACGCTCACGTAATGGTATGCCTGCTAAGGGTTACAAGACACGTGACAAGAAGAAATATTCAGATAAGTTCATCATCGAAAGAAGAAAAAAATAATAAGATATGAGTCGTTCGTTGAAAAAACCACCGTTTGTTCATTACAAACTAATGAAGCGAGTGGATGATGCACAGGCCTCTAGCAGTAAAGCAGTTATCAAAACTTGGTCACGCGCTTCTACAATTACGCCTGACTTTGTGGGACTGACTTTCGCAGTGCACAATGGTAATAAGTTTATTCCTGTATTCGTAACAGAAAATATGGTAGGTCACAAGTTGGGTGAATTTTCTCCAACACGTAACTTCCGAGGTCACGGTGGGAATAAAAAAGACAAAAAAAGATAATTAAAATAGCAAAGTAATGGGTGCTAGAAAGAGAGAAAGAGCAGATTTGATCAAAGAGATGAATAAGACGATAGCGTTTGCACGTCTTAATGATTCTCCGATCGCTCCAAGAAAGATGAGATTAGTTGCAGATCTTGTAAGGGGAGTAGAAGTGAATAAGGCTCTGAACATATTGCAACATAATGCTAAGAATGCGTCAACAAGTCTCGCTAAATTGTTGCGTTCTGCCATCGCTAACTGGGAACAGAAAAACGAAGGTAAGAGCATCGAGGATGAGAAACTAGTCGTGAAGTCTATCGAAGTGGGCGGAGGAAGTATGCTGAAGAGAATTCAAGCAGCTCCACAAGGCCGTGCACACAGAATTAGAAAAAGATCGAATCACGTGACCATAGTTGTTGATGGTTCTAAATAAGGAATAGAAATGGGACAAAAAACAAATCCAATAGGAAACAGACTCGGGTTCATTTTCGGATGGGAATCGAACTGGTTTGACAAAGGCAGCTACAGAGATAAGATCGTTGAAGATGATCAAATCCGTAAATATTTGAACGCTAGATTGTCACGCGCGAGCATCTCAAAAATTATTATTGAGCGTACCCTTAAACTGGTTACTGTAACAATCAACACGGCGCGTCCGGGAGTGATTATCGGTAAAGGTGGTCAAGAGGTAGATAAGCTGAAAGAAGAATTGAAAAAACTTACGAAGAAAGAGATTCAAATCAACATCTTCGAAGTAAAGCGTCCAGAGTTGGATGCACGCTTAGTGGCAGACGGCATTGCTCGTCAGCTTGAGGCGCGTATCTCATTCAGACGTGCCATCAAAATGGCAATTGCGAGCACAATGCGCATGGGAGCAGAAGGAATCAAAGTAAAGATTTCTGGACGTTTGAATGGTGCAGAGATGGCTCGTACAGAGATGTACAAGGATGGACGTACTCCGTTACATACGTTCAGAGCTGACATCGATTATGCGATTTCCGAAGCGCATACAACTTACGGCCGCATTGGTATCAAAGTGTGGATTTGTAAGGGAGAAGTTTACGGTAAACGTGACTTGTCACCAAATGTCGGAATGTCTGCTTCTGCAGCAAAACCAGGAGCTGGTCCTTCGGGAGCACGCAAACCAATGGCTGCAAAGAGAAAGAAAAAGTAAGAAGGACAGTAAAATTTGTAGAAGATGTTACAGCCAAAAAGAACCAAATTTAGAAGAGTTCAAAAAGGAAGAAACAGAGGTGAAGCTCAAAGAGGTAGCACCATCGCTTTCGGATCTTTTGGTCTCAAAACATTGGAGCCAGGATGGATCACATCACGCCAGATTGAAGCTTCTCGTATCGCCGTAACCAGATACATGAAGCGTGAAGGAAAAGTGTGGATCCGTATCTTCCCGGACAAACCGGTAACCTCAAAGCCGGCTGAAGTCCGAATGGGTAAAGGTAAAGGGGCTCCAAGTCACTGGGTAGCGGTAGTGAAACCAGGTCGCATCATGTTTGAAGCGGACGGTGTACCTTACGAAATTGCAAAAGAAGCAATGCGTTTGGCAGCTCAAAAGTTACCGGTGAAATGCAAATTCGTTGTGCGCAACGATTATGTTATACCAGGAAAATAAACGAAAATGAAGCAGCAAGAAATCACAAAACTTTCAGTGGAAGATCTGAAGAGCAGAATCGCAGATTTCTCTAATCAGTTGACGAAAATGAAACTGACACATGGAGTAGCTCCGATGGAAAATCCGATCCAAATCCGTATGGTAAGAAAGACGGTGGCTCGATTGAAAACTGAATTGACCAAACGTGAAGCACAGGCTTAGTTGCTTGTTTAAAAACGAAATTAGCTTGAAATGGAAAAGCGTAATTTAAGAAAAGAACGAATCGGGGTAGTAACCAGCGATAAAATGCAGAAATCAATTGTGGTAGCTGTAGAACGTAAGGTGAAACACCCGAAGTATGGAAAGTTCGTAAAGAAAACGACAAAGTTTGTAGCTCATGATGAGAACAACGATTGTAACATCGGTGATACTGTAAAGATCATGGAAACACGACCGTTGAGTAAATCAAAGAACTGGAGACTAGTTGAAATTGTTGAACGAGCTAAATAACTTTTAGTAATGATACAAACAGAATCAAGACTTGCAGTAGCAGACAACTCTGGAGCAAAAGAGGTGTTAGTGATCCGTGTACTCGGAGGAACTAGACGCCGCTATGCTTCTGTTGGCGACAAAATCGTAGTTGCTGTCAAGAGCGCAATGCCCGCTGGTGCCGTGAAAAAAGGTTCGGTAGCCAAGGCTGTCGTAGTTAGAACAAGAAAAGAAGTCCGTCGCCCTGATGGTTCTTACATCCGTTTCGATGATAACGCATGTGTGATTCTTAATCAGGCTGGCGAAATGCGTGGAACCCGTATTTTCGGACCAGTAGCGCGTGAACTTCGTGAGAATAACTACATGAAGATTGTTTCACTTGCTCCCGAAGTACTTTAAAAGAAGGACGTCATGCAACAGAAATTACACATTAAAGTTGGCGACACCGTGAAGGTTATTAGCGGTGAATCAAAAGGTCAAGAAGGACAAGTCCTCACGATCGATCGCAAAAAGTCTCGCGCCACAGTAGGTGGTGTGAACCTCGTAAAGAAGCACGCGAAACCAAGCGCAGCAGATCCACAAGGTGGAATCATTGAGAAAGAAGGAACAATTCATGTTTCTAACTTGATGGTTGTAGCCAATGGAACAGCATCACGCACTGGACGCAAAGCTGATGCGAAAGGAAAATTAGTTCGTTATTCTAAAAAGACAGGAGAGGAGATCAAGTAATGAGTTATTCACCAAGACTTAAGGAAAAGTACAGTGCGGAAATCATTCCGACATTGACTGAAAAGTTCGGGTACAAGACCGTTATGCGTGTGCCTAAACTACAAAAGATTGTTTTGAGCCAGGGAATGGGAGATGCCGTTGCCGACAAGAAACTAATCGAAAGTGCGGTTGCTGATCTTTCAAAGATCGCCGGACAAAAAGCGATTACTACAATTTCTAAAAAGGATATTTCCAATTTCAAATTGAGAAAAGGAATGCCGATTGGAACGAAAGTGACGCTTCGAGGAGATAAAATGTATGATTTCCTAGATCGTTTGCTCGCTGTAGCATTGCCGAGAACACGAGATTTCCGTGGAATCAATCCAAAAGGATTTGATGGACGTGGAAACTTCAACCTCGGGATCAAAGAACATATCATTTTCCCGGAAATTGATATTGACAAGGTAAACCGCATTCTTGGAATGGATATCACGTTTGTGACATCAGCAGAAAGTGATGAGGAAGCAAAAGCGCTTCTTGATGCATTCGGATTCCCATTCATTAAAAAATAAAGGAAATGGCTAAAGAATCAATGAAAGCGCGTGAGCGCAAAAGAGAAAAGTTGGTTGCCCGTTATGCTAAAAAGCGTGAGGAGCTGACAAAGGTCCTTAAATCGACGTCAACATCTGAGGACGTTCAGGCAGCAAAGTGGGACGCTATGATGGCGCTTCAAAAAATGCCGGCGAACTCATCTAAGGTCCGCGTGCACAATCGCTGCGGGTTGACAGGTCGTCCGCGTGGATACATGCGTAAATTCGGAATATCAAGGGTGACGTTCCGTGAAATGGCGCTTGCTGGAAAAATCCCAGGAGTGAAAAAAGCAAGTTGGTAACGAATATTAAAGACAATTATGAATACTGATCCAATTGCAGATTTTCTAACCCGCATCCGTAACGCAAGTTCGGCTGGGTTGAAAATGGTAGAAATCCCAAGCTCGAATACGAAACGTGCAATGACACAAATTCTATTCGATCAAGGGTACATCACGAATTATAAATTTGAAGAAGACGGAAAGCAAGGCATCATCAAGATCGCTTTGAAGTACAACCATTCAACAAAAGTTCCGGCAATCACGAAACTCGAAAGAGCTTCTCGTCCAGGACTTAGAAAATACAGCGGTTCAGCAGAAATGCCACGCGTACTGAATGGTCTAGGTATCGCAATCGTCTCTACTTCTAAAGGAGTAATTACTGATAAAGAAGCTAGAAAACAAAACGTAGGTGGAGAGGTTCTCTGCTACGTGTATTAATCTTAAGTAAATTTGAAATGTCAAGGATAGGTAAATCCCCAGTTAACATCCCGAGTGGTGTAGATGTAAAGGTGACCGGTAATGTAGTTACCGTGAAAGGACCTAAAGGTGAATTGTCTCAAGAGTTTAGCGAAGGAGTAACAATGCACATTGAAGGGTCTGAAATCACTTTCAGCCGCGAATCAGATGCCCCATCCCATCGTGCAAAGCATGGTTTATACCGTGCACTTGTGCAAAATATGGTTGTAGGCGTTTCGGAAGGGTACAAGAAGGAGTTAGAAATTATCGGTGTAGGTTACCGTGCAACAGCAACTGGGCAACAGTTGGAATTAGCATTGGGTTACTCCCATGCGATTATTTTAGAACTCCCGACAGAAATTAAGGTATCTGCAGACACCCAAAAGGGTAAGGCACCTGTTGTAACGTTGGAATCGTACGACAAACAACTCTTGGGCCAGGTCGCTGCCAAAATTCGTTCCCTTCGTAAGCCAGAACCATACAAAGGAAAAGGTATTCGATTCGTAGGAGAAGAAATCAGAAGAAAAGCTGGTAAATCTGCAGGTAAAAAATAATTCTTAATAGTTATGGCATTCAGTAAATTAAACAGAAGAGCAAAAATTAAAAGAAGAATCAGAAAGAAAATTTCTGGTACTTCAAAGGTGCCTCGCTTGTCGGTATTCCGCAGTAACAAACAGATCTACGCACAGTTGATCGATGATGTGAACGGAGTAACGCTAGCATCGGCTGGTTCTTACAAAAACAAAGCAGCTGAAAATGGAAGCAAAAGCGACCAAGCAGTAGTTGTTGGTAAAGAGGTAGCAGCAAAAGCATTAAAAGCTGGAATCGAGACCGTTGTGTTTGATCGCAATGGATATTTGTACCACGGTAGAGTTAAATCGTTGGCCGACTCAGCAAGAGAAGGTGGACTTAAATTTTAAGAAATGGCAGCACAAGTAGTAAATAGAGTAAAATCTTCGGATATAGAGTTGAAAGACAAACTCGTGGCTGTAAACCGTGTTACAAAAGTAACGAAAGGTGGACGCGGGTTCAGCTTCTCTGCAATCGTTGTGGTTGGAGATGAGCATGGAATCGTTGGACATGGTCTCGGTAAAGCAAAAGAAGTGACGGAAGCGATTACGAAAGGAATCGATGACGCGAAAAAGAATCTAATTAAAGTTCCAATCCTTCGAGGAACGGTTCCCCATGCACAAAAAGGGAAGTTCGGTGGAGCTGAAGTTTTGTTGAAGCCAGCAACGGATGGTACAGGAGTAATCGCCGGTGGTGCGATGCGCGCAGTACTTGAAAGCGTTGGAGTTCATAATGTACTCGCGAAATCTCAAGGTTCCTCAAACCCGCACAACGTTGTTAAAGCAACAATCGACGCACTTTCTCGCATGAGAGATGCTGTAGCTGTAGCGAAACAACGAGGAATTTCATTGGATAAGGTGTTTAACGGTTAATAGAGTGAATGATGGCTACAATTAAAATTAAGCAAGTAAGAAGCGCTATTAAACGTCCCGCTGTGCAAAAAGCTACGATCAAAGCGCTAGGATTCAAAAAATTGAATCAAGTGATCGAGAAAGAGGCAACTCCACAGATCCTGGGAATGGTGAAAAAAGTACAACATCTCGTAGAGGTTGTAGGGTAAAACGTTAAAATCGAATTGAAATGAACTTACATAATTTAACTCCTGCGAAAGGCTCTGTAAAGAGTGATAAAAGGATCGCACGTGGTCAGGGATCTGGTCATGGTGGAACCTCTACACGCGGGCACAAAGGAGCGAAATCGCGATCTGGTTACAGTAAAAAGATCGGTTTCGAAGGTGGTCAGATGCCACTTCAACGTCGTGTTCCAAAGTTTGGATTTAAGAATATCAACCGTGTTGAATACAAAGCAATCAACCTTGATATTATTCAAACACTCGTTGAAAGAAAAAATCTAACAGATATTACACCAGATGTTCTTCGTGACAATGGTCTAGTTTCACGCAATGAATTGGTGAAAATCCTAGGCCGTGGCGAATTAAAAGCGAAAGTGAATATCTCAGCTCACAAGTTTTCTGGTTCCGCCAAAGCAATGATTGAAGGTCAAGGCGGGAATTGTTCAGAAATCTAATTAACTTTGCCAACATTTTTTTAAAATGAAGCGATTTATACAGAATATCAAAAACATCTGGAAGGTAGAAGAGCTAAGAAAGAGAATCTTATTGACACTCGGACTTATTCTCGTTTATCGAATCGGTTCTTTCATTGTATTGCCTGGTATTGACTACACTGTTTTGGAAAAAACACGTACAAGTCCAGGTGAAGGCAACATGATTGAAAACCTACTATCTCTCTTTTCGGGAGGTGGATTTTCTAATGTTTCGGTAATGGCCCTTGGGATCATGCCATACATTAGTGCGTCAATCATCATGCAACTTCTCGGAATGGCAGTGCCTGCTGTTCAGAAAATGCAAAATGAAGGAGAATCGGGAAGAAAGCGTATCAATAATTATACGCGCATCCTAACGATTGTCATTTGTGCACTGCAAGCACCAAGCTACGTTACTTTGTATGTGCAAGGTAAGGTTTGGGAGGGCGTTTCTGCAATGCCAATGGATGCCGATGCATTCTGGTGGTCACGCGCAATCTTAGTTCTTATTGCAGGATCTATGTTTGCTGTATGGCTCGGTGAACGCATTACAGATAAAGGTATCGGAAATGGTATTTCATTGTTGATCACGGTGGGTATCCTTGCACGTCTTCCAGAAGCATTTCTTGCGGAATATGGAAAAGCGAACGCAGAAGGAAACTTATTGAAGATCATTTTGGAAGTCATTCTATTCATGGCTGTCGTACTCGCAACAATTCTAATCGTTCAAGGGGTGCGAAAAATTCCACTCAATACAGCGAAACGTGTTGTTGGTGCAAGAGCGGTGGATGAGCAAGGTGCGAGAAGCTATTTGCCAATCAAGGTAAATGCGAGTGGTGTAATGCCGATCATCTTTGCTCAAGCAATCATGACAATTCCTGTAATGCTTTTTGCAGGAGATCCGACAAAAGGAAGTTCTTTCATAGAGCGTACCTTGGGAGATCCATATGGCGTCACTTACAACGTATTACTTGCGGTGTTGATTATCGTGTTTACCTATTTCTACACGGCAATCATGATTAACCCACGTAAAATTGCGGATGATCTGAAACGTAGCGGCGGATTTATTCCAGGTGTTCGACCAGGTGAAGAAACTGCAGAATACATTGATACCTTGGTTTCTCGAATTACATTCCCGGGATCTTTATTCCTAGCAGCAATTGCAATCTTGCCTTCACTGGCAAAACTGGCTGGAGTGAATGATGCATTCGCGATGTTCTTCGGTGGAACTTCATTATTG
The DNA here is from genome assembly GCA_040379705.1 of Crocinitomicaceae bacterium. Taxonomy (GTDB): domain Bacteria; phylum Bacteroidota; class Bacteroidia; order Flavobacteriales_D; family Crocinitomicaceae; genus M0103. The sequence goes on along the minus strand of JBEIKR010000037.1, from coordinate 3,797 downwards.
ATTATGGTGGGTGTTGTTTTGGATACATTGCAGCAAATCGAGTCTTATCTATTGAATCGCCACATGGATGGTCTAATGGAAGGTACGCGCGTCAGAGGTAGAAGAACAGATAACGAATTATCAGGATTCTAAACATGGCGAAGCAATCATCAATCGAACAAGACGGAACAATCATCGAAGCACTTTCGAATGCAATGTTTCGTGTAGAATTGGAAAACGGACATGTCATTACAGCACATATTTCCGGTAAGATGCGGATGTTCTACATCAAAATTTTGCCTGGGGATAGAGTGAAGGTTGAAATGTCACCGTATGATTTAACTAAAGGAAGGATAACTTTTAGATACAAATAGGAGCAATCCTGTAAAAATGTAAAGAGATGAAAGTAAGAGCATCAGTAAAGAAGCGAACTGCAGATTGCAAGATCGTAAAAAGAAAAGGACGGGTTTATGTGATTAACAAGAAGAATCCGAAACTCAAACAAAGACAAGGGTAATAAGTATTAAGTATGGCACGTATTGCAGGTATAGATCTACCAAAAAACAAAAGAGGTGTGATTGGTTTGACGTACATCTTCGGAATCGGAAGAAGTACAGCTCAAAAAATCCTTAAAGACAACGGAATTGATGAAAGCATCAAAGTTCAAGAATGGAACGATGATCAGCTTGCTGCTATCCGTAATTCAGTGAACGAAGTGAAGACTGAAGGTCAGTTGCGTTCTGAGATCCAGTTGAACATTAAACGTTTGATGGATATCGGATGTCAGCGTGGAATTCGTCATAGAGCAGGTCTTCCATTGAGAGGTCAACGCACTAAAAACAATTCTCGTACGAGAAAAGGTAGAAGAAAAACAGTTGCTAACAAGAAAAAGGCAACTAAATAATTAGCGTAAGCGCAGTTAATAAAAATAAATAATGGCAAAGTCTAATCAGAAAAAGAAGAAGAATGTCAAAGTAGACGCGATGGGTGAAGCGCATATTCAAGCTACCTTCAACAACGTGATCATCTCTTTGACGAACAATGCTGGCCAAGTTATTTCTTGGTCATCAGCGGGAAAGATGGGCTTCAAGGGGTCTAAAAAGAATACCCCTTATGCTGCACAGGTATCAGCCGAAGATGCAGCAAAAGAAGCACATGACTTCGGATTACGTAGAGTAAAAGTGTTTGTAAAAGGACCTGGTGCTGGTCGTGAATCAGCAATCCGTTCATTGCACAACGCAGGAATTGAAGTAACCGAAATCATCGATGTTACACCACTTCCACACAACGGTTGTCGTCCACCGAAAAGACGTCGAGTATAAGTAATTATTAACAGTTGGGGAACTTGGTCATCGAAGGAAAGCCTTAATTCATGACCCCTCACATAAATTTATAGTATGGCAAGATATAGAGGTCCTAAATCCAAAATCGCACGTCGTTTCCGCGAGCCAATTTTCGGTCCGGATAAGTCGTTGGATAGAAGAGCGTATGGCCCAGGACAACATGGTCCGGCAAAAAGAAGAGGAGGAAAGCAATCAGAATATGCAATCCAGCTCGGTGAAAAACAAAAAGCGAAGTACACGTACGGAATTCTTGAGCGTCAGTTCTCGAATCTTTTCGATCGTGCATCTAGCATGAAAGGAATTACAGGTGAAAACTTGTTGCAGTTATGTGAAGCACGTCTTGATAACACTGTATTCCGTTTAGGAATCGCACCAAGCCGTCGCTCTGCGCGTCAGCTCGTTTCACACAAACACATTACAGTAAATGGTGAGGTGGTAAACATCCCTTCTTACTCATTGAAAATTGGGGATGTTGTTGGCGTACGTGAAAAGTCTAAAAGCTTGGAAGCAATCACTACTTCACTTTCTTCGAATAGTAAGAAATTTGACTGGTTGGATTGGAATTCATCTGACATGTCAGGTAAAGTGCTTAGCACACCATCACGTGAAATGATTCCTGAAAACATCAGAGAACAGTTGATCGTCGAATTGTATTCTAAATAATTTTTAAAGAACTGACATGGCTATATTAGATTTCCAAAAGCCTGACAAGGTGATTATGATTCAGTCCGACGAACGTCATGGACAATTTGAATTCCGTCCCTTGGAACCAGGTTACGGTATTACCGTAGGTAATTCCCTAAGAAGAATCTTGTTGTCTTCACTCGAAGGATTTGCAATTTCGTCAATTAAAATTGATGGTGCAGACCATGAGTTCACAACAATCAAAGGAGTAGTAGAAGATGTGACGGAGATTATCTTGAATTTGAAACAAGTGCGTTTCAAGCAACAAATCGAAGGAACGGATAATGAAACTGTTGTAATCTCTGTGACTGGTCAAAATAAATTGACTGCTGGTGACCTAGGTAAATTTACATCAGGATTTCAAGTATTAAACTCAGAATTGGTGATCTGCAACATGGAGCCTTCTGTGAAACTTGAAATGGAATTGACGATCGTGAAAGGTCGTGGATATGTTCCAGCTGAAGAGAACAAACAAACCAATGCTCCATTTGGAACAATTGCAATTGATTCGATTTTCACACCAATCAAAAATGTGAAATATACCATCGAAAACTATCGTGTTGAACAAAAAACAGACTACGAAAAACTGGTTTTTGACATCACTACAGACGGTTCAATTCACCCGAAAGATGCATTGAAAGAAGCAGCTAAAATTCTTATTCACCACTTCATGCTATTCTCTGACGAGCGAATCACGCTTGATAGCGAAGTGAAGGCGGAGACTGAAGAGTTTGATGAGACTTCATTGCACATGCGTCAACTTCTTAAGACTAAACTTGTTGATATGGACCTTTCGGTGCGCGCATTGAACTGCCTTAAAGCAGCCGATGTGGAAACACTTGGAGATCTCGTTTCATACAACAAGAATGACTTGTTGAAGTTCCGTAACTTCGGTAAGAAATCGCTTACTGAACTTGAGGACCTTGTGGATAACAAAGGACTTTCTTTCGGAATGAACGTTGCGAAATATAAATTGGACAAAGATTAACAATCGAATAAAATTTTGAAATGAGACACGGTAATAAAGTAAATCATTTAGGTAGAAAGTCAGCGCACAGAAAAGCGATGCTATCTAACATGGCTTGTTCGCTCATTCAGCATAAACGCATCAACACAACTGTAGCAAAAGCAAAAGCGCTTAGAGGGTATGTTGAGCCACTGATGACGAAAAGTAAAACGGATTCTACACACTCGAGAAGAACAGTATTTAGCTACTTGCAAAGCAAGGAAGCAGTTACAGAGCTTTTTAGAGAGGTGGCACCACGCATCGCAGAACGTGAAGGTGGTTATACACGCATCATCCGCACTGGTTACCGTTTGGGTGACAATGCAGAAATGTGTATGATCGAATTGGTAGATTTCAATGACATCTATACAAACGAGAAAGCGAAGAAAACAACACGTCGTTCTCGTCGTGGTGGTAAAAAAGAAGAAGGTGATGCAACGGTGGTTGACGCTGTTGAGACTGCAACTGAAGAAACAACGCCTGTTGCTGAAGCAGAAGTGGTTGAAGAAGCAGAGGTGGTTGAAGAAGCGGAAGTTGTTGAGGAAACTCCTGCAACTGAAGAAGCGCCTGCATCTGAAGAAACTTCAACGGATGAACCTGAGTCAGATGCTCCAGCAGCAGATGAAACTTCGGAAGAGAAATAAAATTTCTTACTCAAGATAGGAAGGGGAGCTTTTTGCTCCCCTTTTTTATTAACAATCTTTAGCCGTTCAAAACGAAACCCTAACTTTGCCAAAATTAATCCGATGGAGGAAAGAAAACCAGCGGTCCTCGTTTTGGCTGAT
>JBEIKR010000036.1:0-20547 GCA_040379705.1 Crocinitomicaceae bacterium | reverse complement strand
GCAAAGGCTTTTGAAACCCCTAATGCTACCAAGGCATTCGTTTGCGCAACGGCATCAGACCATGGCAAGGAAGCCAACTCCTTTTTAAATGCGTGAGCTGTCAACACTTCGCCATGAATGGTCTTCAAGTCAGCAATCTCAAGACGTATTGATTCTGGGATAAACGTTCGGTGACATCCTTGGAAGAGCGCCAGTTTTTCATGCAAATGTCCCTCTGCAGTGGTGAAATTTTCCTCATGGGCTCGTCCAAATGACGTAAACACCCCATGTGTCGGCTGAATCATTTCGGCCAATCGGCGCATTTCGCCTGGCTGTGAGATTCCCGCTTCAATCAGCGCGAGGTCACAATCCGCATGCAATTCCAACAATGAAAGTGCGACACCCAATTGTGAATTGTAGCTTTTTGGACTTCGAATGATGCGTAATGTAGGACTAAGTAAGTGATGAATCCATTCCTTCACAGTCGTTTTACCCGCACTCCCAGTGATGGCAACAACTGGATAAGTGAACTGACCTCGATGATATGCCGCCAATGCTTGCAAAGCTTGAAGTGTATCCACCACTTGAACGAAGTGTGCATGCGGAAAATCCTTCGTTTCTACTGTTTCAGAAATCACAAAGATGCGCACACCCTTGTCGTAGGCTGCAGTTAAAAAATCATGGCCGTTTCGGAATTGTCCCTTCAAGGCAAAAAAAGCGGTTCCAGCACCATCCACAAAACGGCGACTATCGAAGGCAATGCGATCGACAATCTCTGTGTGAGCACCAAAGAGGGATACCCCCTCAAGCACTTCACAAAATGTGGTATAATGCAATCCTAGTTTCAATGGGCCAGCTTATTGTAGCAGGCACGGCAAAGTGGTTGGTATTTTTCTACGGCTCCTACGAGCACTTGACCCGACTCATTTGCGGTGCGATGCGAAAACTGAGCTAAATTACCACAAGAAAGGCAAATGGCGTGCACTTTCGTCACATATTCAGCGATGCAGAGAAGTTTCGGCATTGGACCAAAAGGCACACCCATGTAATCCATGTCCAAACCAGCAATGACTACGCGCACTCCTCGACGGGCCAATTGATTGCATACTTCCACAACCCCTTCGTCAAAAAACTGAGCTTCATCAATGGCTACTACCATTTCATCGGTCACCATCGTGAGAATGGCAGACGAGTTAGATACAGGCACAGCGGTAAGGCTCGATCCTTTGTGACTGACGACATTCTCTTCATGGTAACGGTTATCGATCATTGGCTTAAAAAGCATCATTTTTTGGTTCGCGATAATCGCACGATTGAGTCGGCGAATCAACTCTTCTGTTTTGCCCGAAAACATGGATCCACAGATCACTTCAATCCACCCATTTTGTCGTCCCTCGCCAGGAAATTGCTCTAAAAACATGACCTAATTTTCTAAATTTATATTTTCAACATCGCACCGAAGATAAGTTTCTACATAGTCAACAAGCGTGTCAAAAAACTGTCGGTAACTTTACGCCTTAAAAGTCGTTATTTCGCGTCAATTTCAAGACATTCGCGTTAGCAACTTGACTGTAATGTTGAAAAATATACACGATCAATAGAATGAATATGGAAATGGAGAAGCGCTTTGCTGAAATGCGTGCAGCATTGGAAAAAATGAACGATGGCACCTTGAATCGTGAAGAATTGGATCAACTTGTAGAAAACAGCCGTGAATTCTACGAACGCTGTGTGATTGTGCGTTATAAAGCATACGAAAAAGACATCTTTGGTGAAATCCCTGTGACTGTGCCGCAAGTTGAAGTGAGTACTCCGGAACCAATGATTGAAATTCCACCAATGATGGACATTGAACTTGAAAAAGAGGCAATCGAAGAATTGGCTGAAGAAGAGATGGATGATGTGCTGAATTTTGAAACCGAAGTAGTGTTCGAGCCAGAAATGGAGCATGAACCTGAGGTCGAATCTGAGCAAGGAGCCATTGAATTTTCATTGTTTGATGATGTCGTAGAAAATGCCATTGAAGAAATCGCTGACGAGGAAGAATCAGTAGATCATGTTTCCATCAGCGCGGTGACAACCGAAGAATTTGGTGTGAAAGAAGAGCATGTGATCATGGAACAGGTGAGCATTCACCCGACAACCGAAGATAACGCAAAATTCGTGAGACGCTTTTCAGCGACGGACGCAAGCTTGGCGGCACAACTCAGCATGACACGATTGGACACACTCATAGGATCATTTGGATTGAATGAGCGCTTGAACTTCATCAATGGATTGTTCGGGGGCTCAAGTGAAGCGTTTTCTGAAGCCATCAAGGAGCTCGACACCCAGCATTCTCAACAAGATGCATTAATTAAAACTTCCGCTTTTGCCATTCAATATGCGTGGGACCTCGACGATGAAACAGTCGAAGAATTTGTCATTAAGTTGAAACGACGCTATGCGTAAACTCATATTCTCCCTCCTCATTTGTTGCGCATTTAATGCAGCGGCCCAAATTGAGGAAGTACGTCGCATTACGCAACGCCTTTGTTCGCCTGAAATGCATGGTCGTGGGTATGTCAACATGGGCGATTCCATCGCAGCCGCCTTCATCGCGAACGAATTTAAAACATTGGGGATTCAACCCTTAAAAGGAGGCTATTTTCAAGAATTTGAGCACACGGTGAATACTTTCCCTGGGGCGATGTCGCTGCGGTATTCTCAAAAACGGTTGACACCAGGCGTTCATTTTATTGTAGATCCATCAAGCTCAGGTGTTGAAGCCACATTAAAACCCAAGCGAGTACCTATTGAAACGCTCTTAAATCAGGAAGAACTCGCACTTGAAATTCGCCGCATCACGAAGGACAAAGAGCTGAATTGCATCGCTCTTGACTTCACAAAAGCAAAAGGCGACACCCTCAAAAAAATTGCAGGTCTATCAAAAGAAATCGCGAAAATTCTTCCCGTTATAGAGATCACCAATCAGAAATTTACCTGGTCCGTTTCAAGTGAGCGCCTTCCCAACCCACTCATACTTATTCAGGATTCTGTGTATCAAGATGGTCAAAATCTAAAATCAGATATTCAAACAAATCTTTGGGAAGGATATACCTCTAGAAATGTGATTGCCTTTCTTCCCGGGACTAAGGGAGCCAAGAAGACGATTGTTTTCACCGCACATTATGACCATTTGGGCCGCATGGGCGAGTTGACGTATTTCCCTGGAGCCAATGACAATGCGAGTGGCACAGCGATGTTATTGACATTAGCCAAGTACTTTAAAGAACACCCTGTGAATGTCAATATTCTATTTATTGCATTTGCCGGTGAAGAAGCAGGATTGCTTGGCTCAGAACATTTTGTGAACCATCCGACTTATCCTTTGAAAAAGATGAATTTCTTGGTCAACCTCGATATCATGGGTAGTGGCGAAGAAGGAATCACGGTGGTGAATGCCACACTATTCAATGAACAATTCAAGTTGCTGCAGGAAATCAATACAGAAAAAGGACTTTTGACACAAGTGAAATCACGCGGACCTGCTCAAAATTCGGATCATTACTGGTTCACGGAGAAAGGAGTTCCGGCATTTTTCATTTACACCATGGGGAGCAATAAAAACTACCACGATGTCTTTGACACCTATGAAAACTTGACGTTTTCTGAATACAACGACATCACCACACTCCTCTCTGAGTTTGTGCTTCGACTGCCGTAAAGATAAATTTTCGTAAAAACCAGAGAATCAATAATGTTTCTCGGTAAATGAAATTCCGAACCTTTCAAGTTCTTCTAAAATTGGTGTGTACACTTCCCGTTGAATAGGTAATGTAACACCTCTTAGCTGAATATCATCATTCAAAATGAGTTTGGCGGCGATTGCAACGGGCAATCCAACAGTATCCGACATGGCAGTAAACGTTGCGTCCTTTCCTACGCACACCATAGCGGAAGTCAATCGATGCTTATAGTCGTTCAAACGGTATTCAAAATCGTGGTGCATCACCAACATATCCTTGTCCGTCGGTCGCATCACCCATTTTTCTACCAACAATTTTTCAAGCAACTGCGCTGGTGTAGCATCTTGAATACCCAAAACACGGTTTTTATCAAATAGTCCCAGCCATTCAAAACGCGGAAATAAATGTTGGCGATTATCCCCTAAGAAGCGCTTGAATTTATCTTCAATTTGTATCGAAGGGTCATAAGGTAAAAATGCGTTTACAAATGCTCGGGGCGTCATCGTATCAGAATGCTCCATCACATACAAATCGTCCGTCATGCCCAATTCGATAAACACATTCCACGCTTCACAGAACCCTTTTCTTCGGAGCGTTCCTCTGTAAATGGTGGGAATATCATCCAGTCCATAAGTCTTTCGATACGATAAGGAATCTCGGTTTGCATAGCCGTCGAATTCACCAAATCCATCAATCGAAATTTCTTCGATTCGCTGAAACACGCGGTTGTATGGAATATATTTGTATTCTCCCTGCTCAATAAATTTTGCCGCTCCACCTTGCCCTGCGAGCACCACATTTCGCGGATTCCATGTAAACTTATATTGCCACGGATTGTCATCACTTTCTGGCGCGATGAGTCCCCCACAAAACGAACGGAACGCCAATAATTCTCCGCCCTTATCTTCAATATCATGAATGATTTTCATGGCACTCATGTGGTCGATTCCGGGGTCAACACCAATTTCATTCATGATTAAAATCCCCGCCTCCTTTGCCGCCGTATCCAAGGCATGCATGTCAGGGGAAATGTAGGAAGGAGTAATTAAGTTCTTTTTCAGATCGATACAATCACGCGCCACTTCGACATGAAAACGCGCAGGCAACATGGAAATCACTAAGTCCGCCTGTTCAATATACGGACGACGTTCGGTTGGATTTAAGGCATTGAACGAAAGTGCTTCACCATGAGGATTGCCATTTATCTTGCGCTTCACCAAGTCAAGATCTTGATCCACAACGCGCACCATCCAGCAATTTTCGGCTGCATGCGCCAACAAATAGCGGATCATGGAAGATGCGGAAAGTCCCGCACCCAAAATAAGGATCGATTTCATTCGGTCGTTCTCTGATTTGAAGGCCAAATGTACACAATCTCTTAAAAGTCAGACAGCGATTTTTGATGGAAAATATTCGCAAATGCAGAAATAAAAATGATTTAAAAGAACACGCTTTAAATAAAAATTAGTAGTGATATATCCACATTTGACCGCAAAAGCTAAGAGAAAAAACCTATTTTTGCCCATCTAATTTAAGATTGACATGGGAAGAGCGTTTGAATACCGCAGAGCCTCCAAAGAGAAGCGTTGGGACAAGATGTCCAAATTATTTCCGAAACTGGGAAAAGCAATTACGATGGCTGCCAAGGAAGGCGGCACTGATCCAGCAATGAATTCAAAGTTGCGCACAGCGATACAAAATGCCAAGGCAGAAAACATGCCGAAAGACAACATCGATGCTGCCATCAAGCGTGCAAATCAGAAAGATGTAAGCGCCTATTCAGAAGTTATTTATGAAGGAAAAGGTCCGCATGGCGTTTTGGTGATTGTCGAATGTGCTACTGACAATCCGACCCGTACGGTTGCCAATGTGAAATCGTATTTCAATAAAGCAGGAGGTGGTGTTGTGCCGAATGGTTCACTCGACTTTATGTTCAACCGCAAGTCAGTCTTTGAAATCAACAATGCAGGCACCCTCGAAGCAGAAGATCTAGAATTAGAATTGATTGACGCGGGCTGCGAAGAAATCGAAGTAACCGAAGAAAAAATCTATGTCTATGGTGACTACACGTCGTTCGGGGCTTTAGCTACTGCCTTAGAAGACATGAATATCGAGGTTCAAAAATCAAGCTTGCAGCGGATTCCGACATCACCGATTGATCTCACAGAAGAACAAATGAACGATGTAGAAAAAATGTTGGACAAGATTGAAGACGACGACGACATTCAACAGGTGTTCACCAATATTTCCTGATGTTCAAAAGAACTTTAGGATGAAATATAATAAATCCCAAAAAAGCAAGTTAATTATTGCCTTAAATTGACCGACTACCCCGATGAAATATACGAACGCATTCACAAAAATTATCGCTGCAGGACTTCTCCTGCTCCTTGTGATTGCATGTAGCACCGAGAAAAACACGCTGATTAATCGAACCTATCACGGCACAACGGCCCGCTACAATGGCTATTTCAATGCCAACGAACTGCTTCGTTTATCCTTGGGAACCTTTCGGGCCTCATTGAAAGAAAATTTTTATCAGACCCTCCCGATCGAGCCTCTACCGGATGAGAAACAAGTGATTGGCCTCTACCCGGCAATCGATACGGCCATCGTGAAATGCACCAAAGTGATCCAAAAACACTGCATGCCATCGAACGATCGTCCATCCAAGAAAAAGGAGGAGCATAACCCGTGGATTGACGAAAATTGGACGACCATTGGAATCGCAAGTTTTTACCGCCGCGAATACGATGCCGCGATTAAAAACTTTACGTTCATTAAAAAGTTCTACTCAAACGATCCGTCGATCTACATCTCAGAGCTTTGGCTTGCACGCTGCTACATGGAAACCAATCGTTTGACGGATGCAGGATTTTCTATTGCAACCCTTCAAAAAGCAGTCGATGACCAGGATGCAAAAGCCGAGGAGAAGCCGGAGAAAAAAAGAAAAGGCAGCAAGAAGAAAAGTGAAAAGGAAGAGGTAAAACCCGCAGAATTCCCAAAATCCATTCGCTTTGAATTTGAGCAAGTAAAAGCAGAATATTCCTTGCGGAAAAACGAAGTGGAAAATGCTGTAAAATACCTGGAATCTTCACTGAAATACGCGAAAAAGAAGCAAAAAGCACGTGTTCACTTCATCATGGGTCAACTTTACGAAACCCTAGGAAACCAAGAACAAGCCAAGGCTGAATATACCGAAACACTGAAATATGGTGCTCCCTATGAAATGCTATTCAATGCACGATTGAGACGAGCCTTTATGGGAGGTGATGAAAAGGTCCGTAAAGAACTTCTAAAAATGCTACGCGACGCAAAAAATTCGGAATTCAAGGACCAAATATATTATGCCTTGGCAGACATTGAGCTTCAACGTCAAGATAAGGCGAAAGCAACAGAGTACCTGACACTTTCAGCATTTTACTCTACGGCAAACACTCGCCAAAAAGGAATGGCCTATGAAAAATTAGGCGACATGTCCTTTGCAGAGCGGAATTATGTGAAAGCGCAAAAGTATTATGACTCCTGTGGGAAAATCATTGACGACAGCTATCCAAATGCTGAGGGTGTGCGCAATAAAGCATCGAACCTTGCGGATCTTGTCGTCGCAGTAGAAACTGCACAGTTTGAAGACAGTGTGCAACGCATCGCCCGAATGAGCGAAAGTGAGCGTGAAGATTTCCTTAAAAAAGTGGTCAAGCAGATTAAGGAAGAAGATGCCCGAAGAAAACGCATGGAAGCAGAGCGCCTCCGAGAGCTTCAAGCCAATCAAAACAACTTTGCACAAACCGAAGGAGCAGGAGGCAAATGGTATTTCAACAACGCAAAAACCAGAAGCGATGGTTTTGATGATTTCCGCAAGCAATGGGGTACGCGAAACAATGAAGATGATTGGCGACGCAGTGAAAAAACAGTGAACCTGCCAACAAACAATGCCATCGACGACACATTGGCGCCTGTAGCAGAATTGACTCCCAAAGTGAAGGCCGATTCACTCACCCCGGAAATGCTTCTTGCCAATATCCCATTGACGGACTCTGCCCTTCTCGCTTCCAACAATCGTTTGCTCGAAGCCCTATACAACGCAGGGGTAATCTATAAGGAGCAACTCAACGAACGCGAATTGGCTAAAAAACAATTCAATAGCGTCCTAGATCGACAAACAACGGGACTTTTCGATATGTCATCTGCTTTTCAACTTTACAAAATAAATGAGGCGGATCCAACCGCTGCCGAGGTACACAAAAACTACTTGATGACCAAGTACCCAAATTCTGATTATGCCAATTATTTACGTGACCCCGATTTCTTTGTCAAGCGCAAGCAACGTGAAGCACTGGCGGAACAAGAATACGTCGCGGTTCTCGAACGATACAATCGTGGTGTATATTATCCCGTTATTTCAAAAGCTAACACCGTCATTGAGGGTGACAAGGACAATGTATTTCGCTCCAAGTATATGTTGCTAAAGGCAATGGCAATTGGACAAACCAATGAGAACAAAGAAGAATTAAAACCAATTCTCAATCAACTCATTGCTGAATATCCTGGTACGGATGAAGCAAAGCGCGCCCAAGAACTATTGGATATTTTGAAAAATGGATATTCTGAAAATCTTCCTGTAGATTTCACAAAGAAATCAGCATTCACCTACACAGAAGATGCAGAGCAATGGGTATTGGTACTTTTGGAAAAAGATGATAATTCGAATTTGTCCAAAACTAAAGTATCTGATTTCAATCGTGAGTTCTTCAGCCGTGCGAAGTTAAGTGTCAGTTCAAAAATTTACGGAAGTGACCAAAGCATGATTCTCGTGCAGAAGTTCAAGGACGACGCTGCCGCATCAGAATATGTGCGTGTTTTCAAATCTACACGTAAACACTTGATGGACCTCCAAAAAGCACGAATTTTGATCATTACTCAAGAAAATATGAAGGTGCTTTTCGAAAAACAGAACCTTCAGGAGTACATGCTCTTCTTCGAAGAAAACTATTGATCATGCTCAAACGACGTGAACGACTTCCATTCGACAGTCCCGACAGAGTAAACCGACTTGTGGAAGGTACAAAAATTAGTGGGGACATTGTTTCTGAATCCAACATTCGCATCGATGGAACAGTCGATGGAAATGTGAACTCAAGTGCCAAAATTGTGATTGGAGAGAATGGTTCTGTTACCGGCAACATCTCGTGCATTGATGCAGACATTGAAGGGACCTTGCACGGTGATGCACAGATCAACGGTGTATTGATCCTGCGGGAGAAAGCAACCATTCATGGCGACATCAATACTGTGCGCATTCACATCGAAGAGGGCGCTACATTCAATGGTGCATGCCGCATGAACAGCAACGACTCCAGCGTGCACAACCTCGAATAGCATGTCTGAAAAACGAAAAACATCTGCCTTAGCTCGATTTTCTTCGGCCGGGATTCAAATGGGGATAATCATCGCCTTGTTCACCTGGCTAGGCACTTGGCTTGATGAAAAATACCATACAAAAACTCCTTGGTTTACGATTGGACTATCCTTGTTTGGCGTGATTGCCTCTCTCGTGATTGTCATTCGGGAAGTCATTCAAATGGGTAAAGAAGATGAAAAGTAAGCAGTACCTTAAACACCTATTTGTTTCCTTATTCGCGGTGCTTGCCTTTCATCACGCAATCGTCTACCTGCTTCCAATTGGACTTGACCCACGCACCGCACTCATTTACGACACCTTTCTATTTTGCCTTTTCGCACTTGGTTCAGTCATTATTGCTCCGGCATTGAACCGAGACAAAGAAACGTTTGTGCTCCGATTTTTGGTCTTGACCACCATTCAGATGCTCACGTTTATCGGGGCAATCACCGTGCTCATTGTTTTACAAATCGACAACATTCGCCTGATTGGATTTCACCTCATCGGGACGTTTATTCCACTTTTAACGATTCAATCAACGCTGCTCATTCGTTTAACAAAAGAACACTGAGACAGGCGAGAAAACCTTCTTCTACCTATCCACTTTTTTCTGTTAATTAATGTTGATAATCTTCTGCTCGACAACTTGTCACTTGAGAAAGTTTAGCTACATTTGCACCAAATTTCAGAAAGCTTACACGAAATATAGTCTGCGATGCCGTTAAAAATTGTTCATATTCTCGCCCTTTTAATGAGTTTTTCCTTGTTCTCTAGCGGAACTGTTTATGCCGGAGAAACGAAAGAAGAATTTAATGTTGGGGAGATGATCATGCACCACATTAAAGATGCACACGAATGGCATCTATGGGGACCTGAGCACGGAGGAACAAGCATTTATTTGCCAGTGATTTTGATCGATGGAAACTCAAAGGTGTTTTCTTCAAAGCATTTCTACCACGGTAAGGAAGTAACATTTGAACTTTCAAAAGACGTACACGGTCATTACATGGAAGGTGTTGGTCCAGCAAAAGGATACGCTCTTTACCACGAAAAAATTTACAAGTTAAAAAATGGAATTTTAGAAATCAACAAAGAAGGTCATGCGGAAAATGCAAAGCCCATTGATTTGTCGATTACGAAAAATGTGGCCTTCATGTTCATGAGTGTGATCTTGTTGTTGGTGATCTTATTTTCTTCGGTTAAATTCTACAAAAAGAATGGCGCTGTGGCACCAAAGGGAATTGCGAAATTCGTCGAACCATTGGTGGTGTTTGTTCGTGACGACATCGCGAAGGAAAACATCGATGCACACAAATACAAAAAATACACCCCGTATTTGTTGACGATTTTCTTTTTTATATTGGTTTGCAACCTACTTGGATCTATTCCATTGATTGGTGCCAATTTAACTGGGAATATCACGGTTACCATGTTCTTGGCCTTGTGCACCTTGTTGATTACCTTGTTCTCCTCGAATAAAAATTACTGGAAACACATTTACGCGACGCCGGGTGTTCCAATGGCCTTGTTGCCGATCATGATTCCAATTGAATTCATTGGGATTTTTACAAAACCCTTTGCCTTGATGATTCGTTTGTTTGCGAACATCACCGCAGGACACATTATCATTTTGGCCTTGATTTCCATTATTTTCATCAACAAAAGCGCAGCATGGGGAGCATTGTCTGTTCCTATGGCTTTGTTCATCTCAGTATTGGAACTTTTAGTCGCTTTCTTGCAGGCCTACCTGTTTACGATGCTTTCGGCATTGTTCATCGGTGCAGCAGTAGAAGAAGCGCACCATTAATTAGTAACTTTTAAATTACATATAATGTACGGAAGTATAGCAGCAATTGGAGCAGGTTTGGCAGTATTAGGTGCTGGAATCGGGATCGGTCAAATCGGTGGTAAAGCGGTAGAAGGTATCGCTCGTAACCCTGAAGCTTCAGGTAAAATTACAACAACAATGATCATCGCAGCTGCCTTGATCGAAGGTGTTGCGCTTTTCGGAGTCGTTATCGGACTTCTTGGAGGAGCGAAGTAATTAAATGTCAAGATGCGCGTACGGTTGGTCCGGGCATCTTGATTTTTTTGAATGATTGATTAAAACATCTATAACATGGATTTGATATTACCAGATTTCGGTTTATTATTTTGGACGGCACTTGTGTTTGTTCTTTTGCTTTTTGTCATCACTAAGTTCATTTGGAAGCCTATTCTTAATACGGTGAATGAGCGTGAGCAAAAAATTGCAGAGTCTCTTGAGTTGGCTGAGCGCACAAAAGAAGAAATGAAATCGCTTCAGGCGGAAAACGAAAACATCTTGAAACAAGCACGTGCTGAACGTGACGGAATGTTGAAAGATGCTCGTGAGGTCGCTGCGAAAATGGTGGAAGATGCAAAGATTGGTGCAAAGTCAGAAGCAGAGAAAATTCTTTCTTCTGCGCGTCAGTCAATTGAGTCTGAAAAAGCGGCTGCCGTGGCAGAATTGAAGACGCAAGTAGCTTCATTTGCCTTGGAGATTGCAGAGAAAGTGATCCGTGGCGAATTGTCATCGGATGACAAACAAAAAATGCTTGCAGAGAAATTGGCAGGTGATATCAACATGAATTAATTCGGTCGCATGAAAAGCACGAAAGCAGCATCCCGTTACGCGAAAGCCCTACTTGAACTCGCTATCGAGAACAATAAGGTTGATGTAATTGCGAAAGACATGCAACACCTTGCAACTGTCTGCGCTGAGAACCCTGATTTCATTAAGTTTCTCAACTCACCAGTAGTGCGTGCAGACAAGAAAATTTCGATTTTCAGCGAGATCTTTGGTCAGTTTGATAAAATTACCACACTCTTTGTGAACTTGATTTTCACGAATCGTCGTGAGTTTTTGTTTGCTGAAATTGCACTTTCTTTCAACGATCAAATCAAAGCGTACAAAGGAATTGTGCCAATGACCATTACCTCAGCTTCTCCCCTTGCTGAATCGACGAAGGAATCTATTCTTTCTAAAATTCGTGGTTCGGTGAAAGGGCAATTGGAAATTACAGAGGAAATTGACCCTGAATTGATTGGTGGATTCATTGTGCGCATGGGCGACACACAAATTGATGCATCGATTTCAAATCAGCTCAACAACTTAAAACATCGTTTAACAAAATAATGCGCCTTAGGCGAAAATCAATAATTTGACATAGACATGGCAGATGTAAAACCAGCAGAAGTTTCTGCAATTTTAAGAGAGCAGCTTTCAGGATTTCGTTCCGAAGCTGAACTTCAAGAGGTAGGTACCGTACTTCAAGTAGGTGACGGAATTGCTCGCATTTACGGATTGAACGGCGTTCAGTACGGTGAGCTTATTGAGTTCGATGGTGGACTTCAAGGAATCGCTTTGAACCTTGAGGAAGACAATGTTGGAGCTGTATTGCTTGGACGTTCTTCGGACGTAAAAGAAGGAGATACTGTAAAACGTCTTGGACGTATCGCATCGGTGAAAATCGGTGATGGTATGGTTGGACGTGTTGTAGATACACTCGGTATGCCTATCGATGGGAAAGGACCTATCACAGGTGAACTTTATGAGATGCCAATTGAGCGTAAGGCGCCAGGGGTGATCTTCCGTCAACCGGTAACTGAGCCTCTTCAAACGGGGATTAAAGCGGTCGATGCGATGATTCCAATCGGACGTGGACAACGTGAGTTGATCATTGGTGACCGTCAAACAGGGAAAACAACTGTTGCGATCGATACCATCATCAACCAACGTGAATTCTACGATCGTGGAGAGCCTGTATTCTGTATCTATGTTGCAATTGGACAAAAAGGTTCAACGGTAGCTGGTATCGTGAAGAAATTCGAGGACGCTGGAGCTATGGCCTACACAGTTGTTGTAGCTGCGAACGCATCTGATCCTGCAACAATGCAGTTTTACGCGCCAATGACAGGTGCTGCGATCGGAGAATTTTTCCGCGACTCTGGACGTCCTGCATTGATTGTTTATGATGACTTATCAAAACAAGCGGTAGCTTACCGTGAGGTTTCTTTGTTGCTTCGTCGTCCTCCAGGTCGTGAGGCATACCCAGGTGACGTATTCTATCTTCACTCAAGATTGTTAGAGCGTGCAGCGAAAGTGATTTCTGATGACAAGATTGCTGCGCAAATGAATGACTTGCCTGAATCATTGAAAGGTATCGTTAAAGGTGGAGGATCTTTGACAGCACTCCCGATTATTGAAACACAAGCGGGTGACGTTTCTGCCTATATTCCAACGAACGTAATTTCGATTACGGATGGACAGATCTTCTTGGAGTCTGACTTGTTCAACTCTGGTATCCGTCCAGCGATTAATGTAGGTATCTCTGTATCTCGCGTTGGAGGTTCGGCACAAATTAAGTCAATGAAGAAAGTGGCGGGTACTTTGAAGCTTGACCAAGCACAGTACCGCGAACTAGAAGCATTTGCGAAGTTCGGTTCTGACCTTGATGCTGCAACGAAATCAGTACTTGACAAAGGTGCACGTAACGTGGAGATTTTGAAGCAACGTGAAGGAGATCCATTCCCAGTAGAAAAGCAAATTGCGATCATCTACCTAGGAACAAATGGTTTGCTACAACGCGTTCCAATTGCGAAAGTAAAAGAGTTTGAAAAAGAGTTCTTGAACTACCTCGATGCGAAACACGCTGATGTATTGGTTGCGCTTAAAGCAGGAAAATACACGGATGAAATTACTGACACATTGAAGCGTGTTGGGAAAGAAATCGCAGACAAATATTAATACGCATTGTCAATTTAATCATTGCCAATAAAGGGATATGCCAAGTCTTAAAGAAATACGAAACAGAATCCAGTCCGTGGGTTCAACCATGCAGATTACTTCAGCAATGAAGATGGTTTCTGCAGCAAAATTGAAGCGTGCTCAAGATGCGATTACGCAAATGCGCCCTTATTCAAACAAGCTGCAAGAAATCTTAAGTAACCTGAGTGCAACCTTGGACCTGTCTGAAAATGCCTATTCAGAAACACGCGAAGTGAAAAAGACACTCGTTGTCGGAATCACATCGAACCGAGGTCTGTGTGGTGGATTCAACAACAACATCATCAAACGTGTGAACAACCTGGTGAATGAAGAGTTGAAAGGTCAGGAAGTATCTGTTCTTTGTCTTGGCAAGAAAATTCGCGACACGTACAAGCGCTCGGATGCCTATTACATCAATGACGTACTTGCTCCGGTTGAAGATATCTTTAACCAGTTGTCTTTCGATAATGTGGCGATTATCGCTGCTGATTTGATGGAACGGTTCAAGAAAAAAGAGTTCGACCGTGTGGTAGTTGTTTACAATCAATTCGTAAATGCTGCGTCTCAAAATGTAATGACCGAACAACTTTTGCCAATCGTACCAACGGTACAAGAAGACCAAAGTTCAACCGGTGATTACATCTTCGAACCTTCAAAATCTGAGATTGTTGAAGAGTTAATCCCGAAATCATTGAAAATTCAGTTGTTCAAAGCAATCCTTGATTCCAACGCTGCAGAGCATGGTGCACGTATGACGGCCATGCACAAAGCAACGGACAACGCGAAAGACTTGCAAAAAAGCTTGAAGTTGAGTTACAACAAAGCACGTCAAGCAGCTATTACGAACGAAATCCTCGAGATTGTTGGTGGTGCAGAAGCATTGAATGCATAAGAACACACAATAAAACTACAAAAGCGGTATCCTCAAGGTGCCGCTTTTTTTGTTTCTACCGAAGACAGAAACTCAATACCGCATCGAGGAATTCCTCCGGCGCCTCGGCATGTACCCAGTGTCCCGCTCCTTGAATCGTCACCAATTGTGAATCAGCGAAACGTTCCTCCAATGTTGCGACATCTTCATCTAGGATATACCCCGACAATTCACCACGAATAAAGAGCGTAGGAAGCATCACTTCCTCGTCGGGAACTTCTGCGAGTATTTCACTCATTCGCGCCTCCAGCACGGGTAAATTCATTCGCCACGCCAATTGGCCTTTCTCCTTCCAATAGAGATTCTTCAAAATGAATTGACGGACACCTTCAGAATCGATGTGTTGCTTTAAGATTGCTTCCGCCTCGCTTCGCACCTTAATCGTTTCCAAATCGATGGCATGCATCCCTCGAAGGATATGGTCGTGGTGTTGCGGATAGGACTTCACGCCGATATCGACCACGATTAATTTCTCCAGAAAAGCTGAATAACACTGTGCGAAATGCATGGCAACCTTCCCTCCCATCGAATGTCCTAGTAAAATCACTTTTGACAACTGCAAAGAATCAAAAAGCTCCTTGAGATCTTCTGCCATTAAACCATACGAAAACTCATTGCTCCACGGGGAATGCCCATGATTGCGCAAATCCACTAAGATGACACGGTAGTATTCCGATAAACGTTTCGCATGTGTCTGCCAATTGTCAGAAAAGCCAAACAAGCCGTGCAAGATGACCAACGGTTGGCCTTGACCCATTTCTCTGTAATATAATTCCATCTGAGAAATTTAGTACACCGAATCACTCATAATCGCCTCGATATAGTTGAGGATCTTCTCCCGTCCGAAGGCCGATTCACTTGATGTCGTAAACACTGGCGGAAGTGCCTCCCAAGATTGCAGCATCACTTTTTTGTATTTTGCAAGGTTCTTCTGCAGCGCACTCGACGACAGTTTATCGATTTTCGTGAAAACCATTGAAAACGGAATCTCCTTCGATCCGCACCAGTTCATAAATTCCAAATCTATCTGCTGCGGTTCAAGACGGCTATCTAAAAGCACAAACACATTCATCAAAGGTCCACGTTTCGTGAGGTAATCCACAATGAACTTCTCCCACTTCTCACGCTGCACCTTCGACGCTTTCGCATACCCATATCCAGGCAAATCGACCACATACCATTGCTCATTGACAATAAAGTGATTGATGAGCTGAGTCTTCCCTGGACGCCCTGATGTTTTCGCCAAATCCTTCCGCTCCATGAGCATATTGATCAACGAGCTTTTCCCCACATTCGACCGCCCGATAAAGGCAAACTCTGGTTTCCCATCTGTAGGACACAGGGTATGATTGGTATTCGAAATAACGAATGTTGCACTTTTGATTTTCATGATGGGGCAAAGATACGAGTAAAGAACAATGCTAGTGCGGGAAATAGGCGTAAATTCTGCGTTTGAAAAAAGGAGCATGGAACATGGAACCTTCTACGCTCGTTGAGCTTCGAAGGTTAAAGCATGGATTTATTCCTTTAGCCGAAGGCGGTCTATGTTCCATAAATCCGCAGCAAGGGAAAATCGTTAGGACTTCCCAAAGCATTTCAAGCATTCCTTGGCATACAGGACTATGATCTACACGTTTTAAAAGGGATATTCATCTCTACCTTAATTTAAATGGGGCTTTTTTTTCTTGTCAATCCTAAATCACTTTGAAAGTTTAACCTTATATTCATTGTGGCTACAATGATGTCAAATTACAAACCAGCCCAAATGAAAGAAGAAACTACAGCAAAAGATATACAATCGCTCGTTGAAGATTCAACACCTGATTTGCTAATAATAAGTGCCAATTTATTGGCGCATCCAGATTCACGCTTGGATACAATGGATAAAAAATTTCATCCGCTGAATGATGAAAGTATTCCTTATCGCGACATGTTCGATGCTTCAACGAAAAAAGAAAGTATTCATCGGTTAATTGAAAGGCTAGATGTAACAAAGAGTTTACGCTACCAACGCACCCTTGAAGACACTTATTGCAATGTGTATTCTTACGATTTTTGCTACTTCTCAAAAGTTTATTTGCCCACAGTTTGGTGGACCATTTTTCTATGTTGAGATAGTGCCCATGTAATGTCTCGAGTAAATTGATCCAAGCGCGCGATGAACTTTGACTTATTCACCGCATATTCGCGGTGTTTATTTCTTATATTTCCTTCATGGGCTTGTATCAATGGCTTATTTTACAAGTTCGAAGTATCAACTATGAACTGGTCGATTTTAAACTGCCATTAACAAAAGCCATAACCGAAATTTTTCATAAGCACGGAATCAGCGCATGAACAGATTTTAATTGGAAGAAGTAATATTCCGGCATAAATGCGGTCAATTATAGCGTTTATAAGACCTGGCCCCATGCCTCAATTTCTAATCTTTCTCCTATCATTTTGCTGTTGATGCACTGAAAAGAAGATACTGTCGATTCTTTGCATCCTACTTTTCAAATAGATAATTAAATTAGTGCTAAAATTAACCTGAAACGCTAACCATAAATGCTGCCGTTCAGGGAAGCTTACCTACAAACAAACTACTATGACCAAAATTAATTTTTTGAACAAATTCTATTTCGTTTCTATCACTTTTCTGTTCTTATTTGATACGATTGGGCAACAAATGGTAAAATTTGAAACGTTTGAAATAAAAATGTCTCAAGGAGGTTGGAATATTGGTTTTGGAGCACCTCAAACTTTAATCAATGGCTCCAATTCGTATTCCTTACAAATGGGTACCGCGTTTGCGGGCTTCAACTCTGCAATTCCAATGCAATCACTTAATGGGAATTCACAAACAAATTCTTATTATTTTTCGAATGGAGCAACAACACCCTATAATCCAGTTTTATCTTCAAATACGGGCGGACTAGTTGAATGGTACGTGCAAATTAAATCTGGTCAACTCAATGTGCAACCTGGTGGTAATGTTTCTGGCAGACAAGGTATGGGCGTTGTTTTAGCAAGCTCAGTGAATTCGAACACGTATACAGCTGGAAATCGCTATGCTCTTGTTTATGGTGACGCTGCAGGCGTGGCAGGAAATGGCAAACTTCAACTTGTAGCTATAGCAGATGGCGCCGACTATACCCTACCAACCATAATATGTTCGACACCAGCATCTTTGAGCAGCTTTACTGGAGGAAATGCTCACGATCATTATTCAGTAAAAATTTCATTTAATCCAACAACTAGTGAGTGGTCCCTATTCGTCAGAAATGACGGAAATGCTTTTAAAGGACCGTTCCACCAAAGCAGTTATCAGCAAGTTGGGGTGCCAACAGTTAACACTCAGTTCACCTCTTTATCATTAAACACAATGGCTTATATATGCAATACTACTTCTTCTTCAGATCGGTTTTATTTTGATAGCTATTACGTTTTTACAGGTATTCAATGGCAAAGCGCCACACCAAGAATTTCTTTAATGAGTAACTCTTTATCTATGTCAACTCCGATGATTGCGGGTAAATCGGGTTGTAACAATGCGGATATGAGTCAGTTTTTTCAAATTTCCGCAAACAACCTCACAAATAATTTAATTGTCACACCACCCCCTGGTGCATTAATAGCTATAAACGACACTTCTAGCTTTACCTCAAGCGCCATTTCAATTACTCCATCGAATGGAAATGCACAAGGTAAAATTTACGTCAAACATAATGGCTTGTCTTCAACGGCGGGCACAGTGACTGTTTCAAGTAATGGTGCAGTGAGTAAAACAATTAATATTGCAGAAGTATTACTTGGAAATCTCACAACCACTAACGTAGTACTAAGCTGCAATGATCCTGCTATTCCTATTTCTGTAGCTTATACGAATGCAGGCAAAACCTTAACGGGGAAATTAGACCCTTTTAATGACCTAAGGGCGTACACTATTACTAGTGGCATGCCGAGTACAACAACCGCTTGTGGTTTTCAAACAGGAGTTAATGGAATTAGATCCTACAAAGCACAAGAATTTCAGGTTTCCCAATCAGGAAGCTACACCTTCACCATGAGAGCCAGCTCCGCATTTGATGGAGCAGGATACATTACAACCGGTAATTTTACCCCTGGATCCTGCGCTACAGGCACTTGGGTCGCTGGTTCTGACAATGCAGGTGCAACTGTAATTGGACCAATAACTTTAAGCGCTGGAGTGAATTACACTTTGTTTACCACTACTGGTGGTTCACCAACCACACAGGGATGTTATGCCGTACCTCATTCCTATATTTGGGATGTTGTCTCTACTGGAGGTGAACTGTTGCTACCTTTAATTACTTGTGATAATAAAATAAGTGGGGCAGTTGATGCCTACCACACAAATAGTGCTGCATCGCAAGTTGATCTTTACTCTTTGCGTGTAACAGGAATGAATAATTCTTCAACTTGCTTATTTACCCCAAGCACAAATCACAATTTTGCTGTTCAAGATTTTCAAGTTTCCGCTTCCGGTAATTATACATTTGACCTACTTGCGAATAGTCTTTATGATGGTCAAGGATATATTGTAAAACACGATCCACAGCTATCTGGAGTTGGCTTTTCATTTGGAAATTGTTCTGGTGGGGGCACATTTATACAAGGGGATGATAACAACGGTGAGGCGACAATATCTAACGTTTATTTAGAGGCCAACAAAACATACACCATAGTTACCTCTTTGAAAGGAACAGAACCAGCAAATAACGGAAGTTATTCAGGTGCCTTTTTATGGAACATAACCGGAGCGGGGAATTTGTTAATTCCTGGTGTCGGTCAAATACAATGGTTTACTAGCCCCTCAGGAGGAACACCTATAGCAAATGGAGGAGGATTTATCCCAGTTGGTCTGGATCCATTACTGCCAAACACGAATAGCTCAGGTGTTTGGACCTATTATGCTGCGTTTGCCAATTCTAACAATTGTCGCACTAGCGCAACATATACGGTGAACTCTTGTTCATGTAACCCACCAACTATCTCGACAATAACACAACCCACTTGTTCTTCAGCCACAGGATCGGTTTTATTAACCGGGCTTCCCTCAAGCGGATCTTGGGTTGTAAATATTTTACCTGGAACTGCTACATTAAGTGGGTCTGGATCTTCTGTATTAATTTCTGGATTACAAGCGAACACCTATACTTTTTCAGTAACCACTAATTCCTGCACATCTGCCGCATCCACTCCAGTGGTTCTCAACGCTATCACTATTCCGAACATTTCTGGTCAGAACATAGTTTGTGTAGGAAGCAGTTCCCAATTGACGGGCAGTGGGACACCAGCAACAACCAACCCCTGGCTATCTAGCACTCCTAATATTGCAAGTGTCTCCAATGGTCTGGTAACAGGAGTTAGCCAAGGAAGCTCTACCATAACATTTACAAACAGTAATGGATGCAGTGCAAATATAATTGTAACAGTAAATCCAACAGTCACACCAACCTTTTCGCAAGTCGCGGCAATTTGCAGTGGAGGATCATTCACCCTGCCAAGTACATCGAACAATGGCATTACCGGAATCTGGTCACCAGCCATTAACACGGCAGCAACAACGACCTATACATTCACTCCTACAGCTGGTCAATGTGCCTCAACAGCACCAATGACGGTAACAGTAAATCCAACAGTCACACCTACGTTTACGCAAGTCGCGGCAATTTGCAGTGGAGGATCATTCACCCTGCCAAGCACATCGAACAAT
>JBEIKR010000035.1:0-20909 GCA_040379705.1 Crocinitomicaceae bacterium | reverse complement strand
GAAACAAGAGGAGTTAAAAGCTCTAGAGCAACTCAATGGCGCACAATAAATATACGCGACGAACGAAAACAAATGGCATCTATCCATAAAACCTTTCAATAGAACCCTATGAAAACTACTTTTAGAATTTTAATAAATGCTTTATCTATCTATTTTGCATTGGCCATCCTATTTTTCGGGTATAAAATTATATTTGATACTGAAGTAGTACTTTTTAAGGTCACCAAAGTGTCAAAAGTTGGAGGCATCAACAAGTTTCTTTTAGGCAGAGGGAATAACTACTGTTACCAAATGGAATACGAGATGCTTAAATCGCCAGAAAATAGCATCCATGGGATTTACATTAAATACTACTCTGAGCCAAAAAGCCTTCCCAAAGTGGGAGATGTGATTTGTGGAACAGTGGCGTATATCCGACCAAGTTCAATGACAGATTTCTTTAAGATCTTTTATGGGAAAGATGATCGTGCTCTCTGGAGCTACAGCACGATTACCCATAAATCGAAAGTGTATATCGCTTCCCTTTATGCCGAAAAGTCCAAAAGTTTCTTTACTACCAACATTAAACCCATAGGGCTTTTATTCCTTTTAGTACTGATTGGCTTTCAAATAAACAAATACCTCAAACCAACAATAAAGAAGAAAAATGGTGAACTTACATTTAATAAAGCCGCTTGGTTAGAATTTACCAATGTTTTAATGGGATTCAGTCTCCTCATTTTGTCGTGTCATCTTATGTACAAATCGTTTATCAATAATAGTTCGACCATATACCTGATGCTCCTTTTTGTGATCATTATTGCTGTCATTGCCTTTATCTATTTAGAATTCAAAAACCGAAAAGATTATTTCATAATACGTGCTAAAAGTATTGCCTATAAGGACAATGAAATCGTTCAGGAAATTCAAGTGGATGCAATTCAATCTTTTTATTTCGATGGTACATTGATTTACTTGCGCATTCCAGAGGGTGTGGTAAAAATTAACCTGAAAGATTTGAACTTAAAAGCATATTCATCAGTCATTCAGGCGGAAATGAGAAAATTGCTCGTTGATAAACGGGAGGAAAGCGGAGAAGAATAAGCTTTGCATTGTGGAACGATTGCAATATTCCTACACATGAATAAACTCTTAAAAAAATTCCTTTTTATCATAGGTGCATATTTCATCGTTGCCTTGGCGTACTATGGATATATGCGGTTCATAAATAAAGAGGCTATTTTAGTTAAAATTACAGCCATTGAAAATCAAGGTGCGGACATAAAGTATGTGCTATTAAAATCAACTTTCAAACCGAATACACCTATTGATTTCTCCCACAGCAGTGACTCTTATAACGTCGGAGACATTGTTGGTGGAACCATCCGCTACCGCCATCCAAAGAGTGTTGTTGACTTTTTGAAAATATCCTATGGTGAAGGGAAATACTTTGTTGAATCTTCCAAGATTGTCACAAAAAAATCAAAAGAAAAGATTGATTTGTATTACCTGCACTTGGCAGAAAAACGGTGGGAGAATGTGTATGTCATCCTGCGTATCTTCGCTCTTTTTGTTGTTTTAATGGTTGTTTCGTACGTCAGAAATTATTTTAGAAATCCAGGTTTCTTGAAAATTGATGGATCACTAGTGTTTCGTAAACGGGCGTTAATCACGAATGTGAAAATTATTTTTTATAGCTTCTTCGTGCTTGTACTCGCTGGGCAATTCACTGAAATAGTGCCTTCAGACACCCTCCTCATAAAAATTCTATTTACATTGGTGGCACTCGGATTTGTAGGTTTTTTTTTAGTGGTAGAAATATTAGGCAGGAAAGATTATCTAAGTTTGGATACAGAGTATATTTCATTTCGGAGTTTTAAAAAGTACCGAGAAATACCCGTTAGCCACATTCTGTCATTTGAATTTCAACCGAACACTATACTATTGACCACAGAATTAGAAACAATAAAAATTTCATTGTCTGAATTAAATATTGTCTCGTACGAAGAAAACATTCAATTGGAATTGAGAAGGCTTCTACTTTACCGTGCCGAGGAAATTATTGCCCCGAAGAATTGAGGATTATTGGAATACTGGAAGGATAAATCCCATTTTTTTGTGAATGAATGATCCTTTTGACAATCAAATTACTT
The DNA here is from genome assembly GCA_040379705.1 of Crocinitomicaceae bacterium. Lineage (GTDB taxonomy): Bacteria > Bacteroidota > Bacteroidia > Flavobacteriales_D > Crocinitomicaceae > M0103. Next base: position 18,777 of record JBEIKR010000035.1, on the reverse strand, counting down.
CTTCCGCTTTTTCTTTGGTTTACCATACTTTTCTTGCATGGCTTTTTTATGATCGTACCGCACATTTACCTTTTTGTTCTTCGCTTTTTTCTCGTGAAAGGAATCCCCCCTATTTTCGCGTGAAGGTAACTTGATTGTTTTTCCAGGAATGACAATCTTTGGTTTCTCAAATTCCAAAAGTTCCTCTGTAAAAACAACATCTTCAGCTACTTCGGTGAAGGAAAGTTTCTTCTGCATCAGTTCCTGAATGGCCAAAAGTGCTGACTCGTCTTTTTCAGCCACAAAGGTAATAGCAATTCCATTTTTATCGGCCCTACCTGTTCGTCCAATGCGGTGAATGTAGTTTTCAGGACTTTCAGGAATGTCAAAATTGATGACATGAGAAACGTCAGTCACATCAATGCCACGTGCAATTAAATCCGTTGCAATCAATACGCGAATTGCACTTTCTTGAAATTTCTGTACGGTATCAAAGCGAAAATTTTGTGCTTTGTTTGAGTGAATAATCCCGATTGAATCAGCGAAATCTTCTTCAACCGCTTCAAACAATAGATCTGCCAAGGCGCGAGAAGATACAAACACCAATATTTTTGAGTTCTCCTCCGCATTATCAATAAGATGACGCAACAAAGCTACTTTGGAAAGGAAATTCGGAACGTGATACGCCGTTTGATCAATTTTATCAAGTGGCAAGCCCGCTCGTGCAGCTTCAACGCGCACTGGTGTGATCAAATAATCATCAAGAAACAGAGAAACATCTTCTGAAAGCGTAGCCGAAAAGACCATGTGTTGTCTTTTGGCAGGTAAAAATTCAAAGATCTGTAAGAGTTGAGGTCTAAATCCTAAGCTCAGGGTTTCATCCACCTCGTCGATCACTACTTTTTTAATGTGCTTCAATTGCAAGGAACCGCTTCTGGCTAAATCAAGAATGCGTCCAGGGGTTCCTACGAGGATATCCAATCCCTGCAATACCATGCTCGCTTGCGTGTTCATGTTCGCGCCACCATACACACCGCCTACAGCCACGTTCATGTGCATAGAAAGCTTCTCTGCTTCACTCACCACCTGCGCAACCAATTCCCGTGTAGGCACAATAATCAAAATCTGTGGATGAGGATCTTTTGAAAATTTCCACATGCACAAGCACGGTAGCAAATAAGCCAACGTCTTACCTGTTCCAGTCTGTGCAATTCCAACAGTATCCTTTCCAGACATCATCACGTTGAAACCTGCTGCTTGAATGGTTGTAGGCGTTTGATAACCTAAATCATCCAAGGCATTCCAAAGGGGTTTCTTCAAATTTAAATCGCGAAATGTCATAGAAACAATTTTGTGCAAAGCTAAGGAGAGATTGTTGATTGCCTTGAATTTATTTTGAATGAAAAATAACCAGTACAAAAAAGCAGGTTTTCCCAACTGAACGCACGATCGAGAAATCTAACTTTTACAAGGATTTGGAGAGGGTGTTGTACTAAGAAGAATCCTTCAATAATTGCACGAAAAGTGTGAGGTTGAGCGTGACCCTTCGAGGACCTCAGGGCAGGTAGCGAAGAGAAATAGAGTGGAGTTTCAGCGCTTTCGCACTTCACTCTCACTCTGTTTTTGTGACCGTTTTAGGCCCCAGTTCGAACTTTTTAGAAGATCTAATTCTACTCTTAAATGAGTGATGTTGACCTCCTAAAAAGAAGTAAAGAAATTCGACTTGGTAGGGCTTGTTTTACCGACTATTCAGTTTTTCTCTCCTGAGAATTCGATCTTTCCATAAGTTTTTGCCGCTCTTCTTGCGCGGCTCTGTGACCAACCAGAAGGGTAGTGGGGCCCCAAGGTTGATTAAAGAACAAGATCTCAATATCATTCGTGCGGTTTTCAATTTCACGATAACCAAAAAACACTCGGCTTCCGAAATTGGAACTAACCACATTGTTGTCTGCTTGAAAAGCAAAAAGCTTGTAGGTTTTGCCATCAATTACTTGTGTCTCCTCACGGTGAATTGTTCCAGCGCTATAATAGGTTCGATTTCGAAAACGATAAGAAATGACAGCATAATCTTTGTATATCTGCAAATAACAATCCGGTTCATCCATCGCGAAACGTGCTGGGCGCCCATACGATTTTAGAGAATCAAGAATAAAGAGATAATCCCGAATTTCAGATTGTTTTGATTGATCAACAGTCATGAGGGTCCAATAATTGTCATCATTCACACGTTCTGTTTTCGTTTCAGTTAAGGGTACTTCATCTGAATTCGGAACAGGGACAGAATCAGAATACAGTGTAATACTTGGAATTTTCAGAACATCTGTTTGTTTTCGCTTGTCGACAGTTCTTCTAATAGACGTATACATCACAGGCTCTGAATTGACTTTACCATTTCCAACATGCTCCTTAGATGTGTTCGGTTTGTTAGAGGGTGGAGGTGACTGATGCGAATCAGCTTTGATAGGCCGAAACACAAACAATGCGGCAATAACACAAATAATCCCTAAGAGTAGTGCTTTAAGTTTAATTCCCGTTTCCCAAGTACGGCGAACCCGAACTTTAGGAGGATGATCTAGCCATTCCATGACCTCATTTGATTGAACAGAAGGCCGTTCATTCTTCAACGTCTCAAACAATACATCAATTCGTTCATCCGTCATAGCCCAATTGTTTTACTGATTTCAAGTTGTCGGGTTAAAATCAACTTCAATTGATTTCTTCCTCGAAACAAGCGCTGTTTGACAACATTCTCACTGACCTTATGAAGCGCTGCTATTTCCTTTAAGTCGTATCCGACAATTTCAAAAAGTATGATGGACTCCTTTTGAATATCAGGCAATTCACTCAATGCAGCATACAATTGTTCGATGGCCTCCTTTTGAACCGTATGATCATAGAATGCATCATCTCGTCTCATCGTATTTTGATAAATCACATCTTTATCTTTTCGCCTTTTATTATTGGCAAGAACACGGATTGCAATTCCAAAAAGAAAAGATAAAAATCTTGCACTTTCAGTTGAAGGATCAAATTTCTGAAAAGCAATCACAACGGTATCATGCATGAGGTCCTTATAATCCATTTCACCATAGACCCTCGCTTTACAAAAACGTTCGAATCGACTATGATTCGGGTCATACAATGCCATGAATACTGCCTTTCTCTCCTCTGACATTTCAGTACTTTCTGATTTCACTATAAAGTAATTGTTCAAACTCTACCAAAAGTTACTTTACGGCGATATTTTCTTAAAAATATCCAAAGTCTTCAACAAAAGGAAATCAGTTTTTCTCCTTTTCGTTGCCAATCTAGTGAATGTATGAGTTGTTGATCGAAGCATAGTTCTTTTTCGATAATACTTATCAAAACACGTTTTGAACACGCTGTAAAATGAAAAACCCCGACTTAAAAAGTCAGGATTCCTTTTGTGACCTCCAAGGTCGAAAAATCTAACTTTTATAAAGATCTGGAGGGGGTGTTGGATTGGCAAGAATCCTTCAATAATTACAATAAAAGTGTGAGGTTGAGCGTGACCCTTCGAGGACCTCAGGGCAGGTAGCGAAGGAAAACAAAGTGGAGTGAACCGCTCTCGCTTTTCACTCTCACTCTGTTTTTGTGACCTTGGAGGTCGAGAAATCTAACTTTTATAGGGATTTGGAGGGGCTCCAGACGATGTCATTTAATCGTTGTGAAACCAATTCTAGTGTTGCTAAAATAGAAGAACCTTTAGGGAGAGTTCCATAGACCAAGTTTCTAAAATCATTCACAAAAGTGTTTTCTAGTTGAGACCAAACCATCCTTACATCTTTGAAGAGTAATGCATCTTTAGGGTGCTGATACAACCATTCATTATTGCTTTTAAAACTTTCGAAATCGTCCTGAGCAACGAGATGTAGCATCTCATCAAAATCAGATGATTCAAAAAACTGCTTCACCTCTTCCACTTGCAATAATTGATGGATATCATAAGTGTGCCGAATTTTATTTTTGAGATCTTTAATTGGATCAGCACCATATGAAAAGCGCACTAAACTCATGATTTTTTCGCAAATAGTTCTATTTACATGTAGAACCTGTACTTCAAAAGGTATCAAGCCATACTCCGTCGCTAATTCTAATTGATTTGCTTTTTGCATCATATCATAGATATAGGTAGCTATTTTTTGTTTGGTATATGGTTCATAACGTCCTAGCCATGTTGCCTCGATAATAATCACATCACGCACTTGACCAAATGACCCTTTGAATTCTTTCGTATAATTATAGGCTACTTTTCGAATCATCCCTAATTTATTGGTGATTTCTGGTAGTTGAATTTCTTCGAAACGGTCTGATACAACTTGTGTGATTTTCTTTAATTTGCTCTTTAGTTTATTTGGAGATTCGTCCTTGTTACGCAAAACCACCAAGTCTATATCTTCTGAAAAGCGTTCAATGAATCCGAAGCATTTGGATAGGGCAGTGCCTCCTTTGAAAACCGTTTCATTGCCAATGTCATTATGAAATATCAAATGAAGGGCATAAGTGAGCCAGTAATCTTTTTCGATAAATTCGGGTTGGATATTCATTTGTTGCGCAGTCGCAAGAATGGCATCTCTGAATAGCGCATTGTTTTCATGTAGTCTCATGCGATATTCCATTTTGATTTTGTAGGTAATTCTACTTCATTAATTCCTAATTTTATAGTGGAAAGTGGATTTAAACTTGCATTAAGATTATCCAATCCTTTATTCTCTCTTCCGATTTGCTCTAAAATAGCGCCTACTATAGCCCTTACTCTTGGAGGATACAACAAGGCATATTTAATGAGTGCATCTGTTTGTTTTTCATTATATGTTTGAAGAATTGAACTTAAACGTCGAAGTGCCTGTTGAACAGAACAATCAGGAATATTTTTAATGTCTTTTACGGCATCTAGAATCCCCAACATTTGATAATTGTTTTCATTGACATCAGCATAGCTTTTTACGGCTTTTGCCTGCAAAGCACCTCTATTAATGTTGATTCGTTTTTTGCGACTGGCAATTTTAATTTGAAAGGCCATTTGAGTTGTTAGACCTAGTTTATTGTATAAAGAAGATCCAGTTTCGTAAGCGATACGTTTGCCGTTTTCAAATAAATATGAACGCAAGAGCTCACCATAAACAGGTTCCAGTTCTCCAAAAACGGTTTGTTGAGGCTTATAAAACACTCCTTTGGAAACCTTTTTAATCAGTCCTTCTTTTTGTATACGCTCCAATGCCTTGGCTGCAGTTAAATAATTCTCCTTGGCAATACACAAGTCATTATACCCAAAAGTTTTTCCTTCCGGTAATTGATTTATTCTTTTTCGTATTTCAGCTGCCAATGTCATAGCGCAAAGATAATTATAATTTTTATATGTCATGTTTTAGGCGCTATAAACTTGACTTTATATTAAATAATAACCCATCATACTATTGAATATTAGATCATAAAATAATGCTGCCTTCGAAAAAGAGTAAATGATAAGAAAGTTAACAAGGGATTTGAATTTTATTTAATTCTCGCTAAAAACAGTTGAAAAATTAAATTAGTCGAGAAAAACGCTTAATTGCTCAATGAGTAATAGTTCTAACCTTTTGCTTTATTCTCAAAACATAGTAATATCAAGAGGACGCTTGCAATTTTTCCTCAATTTTCTCCGCTTGGGATGTGAACAATAAAAAAGCCCCAAACCTAGTAGGAATGGGACTTTTAGCTTGTTTTGTGACCCCGGAGGGATTCTAACCCACAACCGCTGGAGCCGAAATCCAGTGCGCTATACAGTTGCGCCACGGAGCCGAATGAATAAATCCATTGCCCTACATAGAGCTTCACAAAGGTAATGCCTTTGATGTTATCCAACAACCCTAATTCAGTTTAATTCAATCTAAAATCTCGCGCTTATCAGCAATCATTTATATGAGATTAACGCTTGAAATGCTTGTGTAACTGAAATTTCGGTATATTTTTGAATAGATAAACTATGACTCATGCGCTATTTATTCACTATTCTTTCATCTCTTCTTTTATCTTCATCGGTTTTTTCTCAGCAATGGATTGATAAGAAATACACCTACGATAGTCTATTGAACTTGAACTATGGTTCAGAAATTGGATTTGATGGCCAATTGGATTCGCTAAAATTAGATTTATATCTGCCGAATTGTGATGATCCGAGTCATCTGTCCAAACGACCACTAATTATAGTGATTCATGGAGGTGCTTTCATTGCTGGAGATAAATCGGAAACAAGTATACAGTACACATGTCGTCAATTCGCGAAACGTGGATATGTCGCGGCTAGCATCAATTATCGACTTGGTTTCGTTGCCGATGAACAATCGTGGACCTGCAATTACCCAAACTACAGCTGCATTTTTGCCACGGATAGTTCAGAATGGTATCGCGCCTATTATCGTGGGGTGCAAGATGCTAAGGGGGCTCTTCGTTACTTGTTAAATCGAGCTGATTCCTATCGCATTGATCCATCCAATGTTTTCCTGACAGGTGAAAGTGCGGGGTCATTTATTTCATTAGGCGCTGCTTTGATGGATGTCAATAGTGAACGTCCGATCCAAACCTTTGCTTTGTCAAATGTACCTGTCCCAAATCCCAACACAGCGAATTGTGTATACAATAGTGGTGCTAACCTAAATGCGCAAGGCATTACTAGACCTGATCTTGGGGGGATTGCAGGAACAATTGAGCCATCAACGGTGCCTTACACCATTAAAGGAGTCGGAAATATTTTCGGAGGAATGTTCAGCAATCTTATGGCACAACAAGCCCCTGGAGTAACAAAACCAAGTATTTTTTCCTACCATCAGCCTTGTGATATCGTCGTTTCAATAGACAGCGCAAAAATTTTCTGGGGCTTAAGTTGGTGCATGACCAACGGTTATGGTTGTTATGGCATTGCAAATACCCCAAAATCCTACGGAAGTCGAACCATTTCAGATTGGAATACCAACCAAAACATGGGGTATACCATTCAGAACGAATTTACCACAACTCCCTTTCCTTATAGTTTTGTTTTTGGGCAGGCAAGCTGTACCGATCAAGCAGCAAACCCCTGTCACGCTTATGATAACTTAATGCTTCGAGAAGGAAATATGGCTCAGTTTTTTGCCAATTTAGTGACCACAAGCCCAATTTGTGATACCACTGCTTTGGGAATTCCTACAAACGAAATACCATTCGGCTTTAGGATTTTACCAAATCCAAACTCAGGAGAATTTACCGTCGCAACAGATGAACTTTCACCTGAGAGCGCGATTGAAATTTACGACTGTTTTGGAAATTTAATTTTGAAGCAGTATTTAATCAATGAACAAACTAAAATAAAATTGTCGGTATCTCCTGGTGTCTATTTCATCGAAGTTGGAACCCCCATTAAAAAGATCCGCAGTCGAATGGTTATCCGAAACCATTCGTAAAAGTTATTAGATATTACGTTGAGGCAGGTAAGTACTGACCCACTCAACTCATTTAAGCTTCTATTTGTTTTTGAACTACTACACGCAAGGCTTTTATGAACCTCGTATTTCTTAAAAAGGGAATTTGGTGCTACTCAATGAAAGACATCAAAACGAAGAAGAATCAAGTCCTTTAACTTTCATCCTTCAGCGAAGCGATCCTTTGTACTTCGTTGCTCAAAGAGCAAAGAAGTGTCCTTTATCTTAAAATTTTGACTCTTAATATCCTAACATCTCAAAATCCACACACTACCCCTTCCCGGGCTTAATCGTTGGTGTTGTCTTTACAGGTGTAGTTCCGGCCGGGGCCGTTCCTCCTCCACCTCGATTTTGAGGGGTTGGCGTGGTTGGAGTCGTATTTGTTGGTGTTCCATTCCCCCTGCTTCCTCCATTGTTGATTTGAATGGGTGCTTGAACCGGCTTTTCTTGTACCGGACGTTCCTGTGTTGGTTGCGTTTGCGGCGTAACCACTTTTTGTTCTTTTTGTTTATTACGCTCGACTCCTTGCTGCTGTCCGAGTGGCTGCGCTTGTGGAGTGCCTTCACCGCGTTCCTGTTTCACCGAATTAATCACTACACCATCATTATCGTTGCGAACAACGCCATCAATTCGTCCTAGTGTTAATCCTGTCGTTTGGTCTTGAATGACAGGGCGCGGTGTTCCTGGGATGCTGAGGTAAGCCATATCATAGATGCACCCTTTCATTTCTTCGCCTGTAACACCATTTTCTTCACACGCCTTTCTTGCTGCCAATTGTTGATTGGGTGTCAAGTCGTTAATCGTACGGTGCACGCGTGGAAAACTCTCGTCTGTATATGTCAAAGTTGATTCTCCCGGAGTGTAATCAAATAATGTAGTGGCTGGAGTAATACGCCAAACACGAGCAAAATCGCGTGCTAGAAATGCCAAGTATTCTTTTTCCATTTGATTAGACGCCTGTTGCATTTGATCATTCCCGAAAGAAGAAAAGGACATATAGGCTGGGCGGTTCATGCCTGTTCCAGTATCAAAATCATCGCGATCGATGCCATTCGCATTGCCCAACAAACCATCATATTGCTCACTAGAACATGGATAAATTTGGACAGATACATTGATAAAACTCATGAAGCCAGAACCCCGCATTTCCGCTGTTACTACTTCGCCTGTCGGCCAAGTAATGGAATATGCTCGGTTACTATAGCGGACAGTCCCCCCATGCGGTAAAAAATACACATCACGCACCATGGTCATGGCTTCCCCATTGATTCGAAGTGCCGTTTGTGTATTGTTGTCAGGCTTATTCATCGCATAAATGGCAACACGGTCTCCGTCCACATTCATCGCAATCGCTGTATTCAATGAAAAGTCATCTGACTGCGCTTGTTGACGAGATTGAACTTCAAAACGTCCTGAACGTGAGCGTGCCAAAACAAATTCTCCTACGGTTTGAAAGGAGTATCTTGCACCATCGAAGGACGATAAATGAGGGTCGCCGTAAGATCTACCCTGTCTTGGAGCACAGCCTGCCCGGCTCAGCATGGTTTGTACAAGATTCCATTGCGGTTCAGAAGTTTCGCTTGCATTGCGTTGATTGATATTTACTTGCTCACGAATGGCATCTTGATTCACAGGTGGAACCATGCGCAACATTTCCATTGGTGTTAAATTCTCAGGAAAAGTGCGTGTAGGAATTGCTTCATGCTGCGCCATAGCTACCATACTGTTGGCGAGCCACTCACCGCGAACTGGGTCCCAAGATTTCAACTCATCCTTCACAGATGAAAATTCTGCGTTAAAATCACCCTGCCCCCACACAGCGTTCAACGCGCAAAATGTGAGTGCGAGGGCAAACAAATGTAGTTTGCTTTTTTTCATGTTTTCTATAATTAAACCGTCCTTCTCAGCAAAAAATATACCGTTTGAAGAGCAATTATTTCTTCCAAAAACCTATCGAAAGTGAATCAATCGTGACAGACGCACCTCCCGGGTTCCAAATATACGCCTTAACCATAGAACCTCGTGGATAATTACCCAAAACACTCGACTTTATATCAATGCTACCATGGCCATTGACGTAAAAATTAGCGAGTGGATATTCTGCACGTTTGAAAAACTGCTGATCTTTCTCTACGGAGATGACTAAAAGGGCATTCGGAGATCCAGGCGCGCTAAACCGACAAAAACAGTCCACTAATGCCACAGAAGCAACCCTTTTTTCTTTTGAAGGAGAAAATGCCACTTGCGGATCGATAATATAGCTTTTGGATGATTTAGCCATCAGGATGTATTGATCAATAGATACCCCAGACAATTCCTCTATTACATTGTTATAGCGCCAATATCCCCACACTTCTTTTCGTGAGTTTGCAGTTGCAACGGTTTTATATTGAACACATGGTTGAGAAGTCGCGGAATACACCCTGATTTTCGAACGAAAGGCATCCCCAATTTCATAACAGAAATTCAAGGATGAGTCAAGATATTTTGGTATTCGACCCTCTGGATCTTCATTGTCACTGTGACTTAATACGAGCACTATCTTCTTAAAACGATTCAAATCTCCAAGCGCATGGACATTCTTGCTAGTGTATACAGGAAAAACCCCTTCATTGCCACATCGTTCTATAAAGTTCTTGTAATCAGCAAATACACTTCGATTCAAATAATACATTAAATCACGTGTTTTGTAGGTGGCATTCACCAAAATAATTGCGTCTGCTTTCCTAAAGTTTTTAATGGTCTCCGCTGTTTCTTTCCAGCCCTCACCCTCTCGTTTGGCAGGCAGAAAATCGATCGCAAGATGAACAAAAACTCCCAAGAGCAGTGCCCAACCAATAAATTTCAAACGGACGAAAGAACTAAAGAAATACCCTAAGCTTAGGTAAATCCCAAAGTTCGCAAAAAGCAGATAGCGCAATTGGAACGACGGAATGTGCTGGGCTATCCAAAAATTCAGAAGTAAAGGAATGGGGAATAAACACCAAAAGAGAAAAAATGTACGCAATGAAAATGATGCATCCATCCATTTCATCCATCGAAACAAAATGGCAAGGAATGGAGACACATAAAACGGTATCATGACAAAATAGAATGATGGATCATTTCCGACTAATTTCAAATGCACATAGGTCAAATCATCCCATGTCGACAATCCCAACCAAAAATGATCATCTGGAACAACATCTCTAAATACCATAAGTTGAGGGAAAAACAGCAGCGCTGAAACGAGCCAAGCGCCCCAAAGAATAAACGTTTTCTCCCAATTTTTACCAATAAAAAATATCGTAACAATGAGTTGGCTTAAAGGAACAAGTACCGCGTTGTAATGCGTGAAGGGCAATGCTGCAGTGCATAACACAAGCATAACGAGGGTGCCAAAATGGCTTTTGACATGTTTCTTCCAATCTCCCCCGTAGTCGAATTCGAGATACCGTATGAGAAAAAAATAGGACGCGAGTGTTAAAATGAGTACGAGCTGAAACGCACGAATCTCATGGCTAAAGTCAAAATGAAGATTTGAAAAAAGAAAACAGCCCGATGCGAAAAGCGTTAAAACAAACGACTTGGATTGCTTGCCAATGAGAAATATTAAAAATGCTGTCACCGTGCTCATCAACACTATGAGCGACTTGGTTGCAAATGGTGAAATGCCAAAAATATGAATCCAACCATTTAACAATACATAAAAGAATGGTGGATTTGCTTCATTATTCAGCGTGTGCAAAAGTTCTCCAACACTCTGCTGGGCGAAGAAAATGCTAAATGCTTCATCCCCCTGGACTTCCATCATAGACAACGTGGAGAATTTTAGGGTCAATTGACTTAACAAAATAAGTGTAAGAAGCACTTTCCACTTCCAGGGCATCCTTTCGGAATGCGCATGTTCACCACGTGTGTTTAATGAATAAATGCTCTTTAATCCCATATCGTATCAAAGATACAAGGAATCCCATAGATGATGAATCTGTGGAATATATTACCTTTGATTTGTCCGTTGCATTCAATAAATTGATCATACACACGTTTGAGGCAAGGAAAATTTATCACTATGCGATTTTTGTTTTTTTCATTCTTGGCTTGCACCTTCTCTTCCTTTGGTCAAATTGGAATGGATGAATGGCGGATTCATGTACCAAACCGTGAAGCCATCGATGTGACAACGGACGGAGAATTGGTGTTTGCCGCGTTCGACAATGGGCTTTTAGAATATGATCCTGCAGCAGGCGAAACAAGTGTTTGGACCGATGTAAACGGTTTGTCTGATGTGAAACTCAGCGCATTGGGCAGAGAATTAGTCGGAAAAAAGGTGTTTGTAGGATATGCGAATGGAAATATTGATGTCATTGCCAACAATACTGTCACCAACATTCCGGCAATTCGGTTGGCGGAGATTCAGGGAAATAAGCGCATCAATCGTGTTGTAAATTATGATGGTGATGTGTTCTTCGCAACGGGCTTCGGGATTGTGCGCATAGATCCATCCAACTATGAGGTCAAAGACACTTATTATCCAACTCCACAAGGGGATGCCATAGTAGATGTGGCTTTTGTTGGTGATACAATTTTTGCACTGACCGCCGATCGATTGTTGAAAGCAAGTTTGAACAATCCCGCTGTCGCGGACCCATTTCAGTGGGTATTGGATTCTCGGTTGCCCGTGCTCTCCAGTCATCAATATACAGACTTAGAAGAAGTGGGCGCTGCCCTTTTCGCCTTATTTCAGCATAACGCATACGGTCAGGACAGCGTGTTTCAACTGAAATATTCTGGAAATGTAGTGGTTTCTGATATGGTGTTCAGCCTTCAAATCAACTCGTTGACATCGGCAAACGAACGATTGATTGTCAATTCAGACGGAGCAATATTTAGGTATTTTCCTGATTTGACAGAGGACTTAGTCAACTCATCATTCAATATCGGACAGTGGATAGTTCCTATACATTCCATTTACGATAATTCGGGATACTGGATTGCCGATGGGAAGAATGGTCTTCAACGATTGGAAGAGTTTAACCGACTTACGCGCATTGAATTTAGCGGACCACCGAAGTCGGATTTCTATGCCATGGATTGGAAAAAAAATACGCTTCTAGTCGCAGGCGGTGGGATGTCCGAAAAGCTATCGAACTTCAGTAGTTCGGGAGTATATTCATTTGAAAACGAAAAATGGGCACTCTTCGATCGAGACAATATGGCAATGTGGAATGGAAAGGATGTCTGGGACTTTCTCGCCGTTTCATTGGAACCAAATAGTGCCAAAAAAGCTGCTGTCGCAACGTTTTCCTCCTATCCCGTGTCGATTTTAAATCTTGAAACAGGGGTTACCGACACCTTTACCCCCTTGAACTCACCACTGGAATATTCTGGCACTGGGAGTATTAAGTCATTGGTAACGGCCCTCGAGTACGATGAAAACGGAGATCTCTGGGTCTTGAATGGATATTCACTCAACCCACTTAAATTGTATCACGATAGCACTTGGTATGAATTTGATTGCGGTGGAGTGGCAAAAAATCAGTTTTCTGGAAACATGGTGATTGACTACAATGGACACAAATGGTTTGCACTCGATGCTGCAGGACTCTTTGGGTACAATCACAATGGCACACCAATAAATGCGGCAGACGACAAGGTCATCAACTTAAATTCTGGTGAATTTTCGGGCGCCTTACCCTCGAATACTGTGACAGCCCTTGCCGTAGATTTCGACAATGAAATTTGGATTGGTACAGATAACGGATTTGCCATCTTGTACAACTCGGATGGTGCATTCGATGCTGGACCTGGAGATTATAATGCTCAGCGTGTTAAAATCCCTGTGGATGGACTGGTTGAATACATGCTTGGAACGACCAACATAACAGATATTGAAGTAGATGGAGGCAATAGAAAGTGGTTTGGAACGGCCAATTCAGGGGTAATCTTGCTTTCACCAGATGGATTGGAAGTCATTAAACAATTTACAACAGACAATTCTCCGTTGATTTCGAATAATATCATCGATTTAGAGATTGACCAAACGACAGGCGAATTGTTTATCATCACGGATAAGGGAATGATCTCCTATCGTTCAGATGCTTCCTATGAAGATCCTGAATACAGCAATGTGAAGGTGTTTCCAAATCCTGTTCGTCCAGAATACGACGGACTTATAACAATCCAGGGTATTCGTTACGACTCAGATGTCAAGGTGACAGATGTCGCGGGCAACCTCGTGTACAAAACAACCTCCAATGGTGGTACTGCAGTGTGGAATGGGAGAACGCTCAGCGGTGACAAGGTCACGACAGGTGTGTATTTGATTTGGACTTCCGTGAACGAAGGCAAAGGACGTCAAGTGGGTAAGGTGTTAGTAGTTCGTTGATTCGCTCTTGAAAAATACAGATCTAGCCTTCATTCTTCGACGGATCAATTATTCCGAAAGCAGCGTAATCCTTACCTGTTTCACACGAAGCAAAGGCATTCAAAAATATATCTTTCAAGGCGCAAAAAAGAAGGCCGAACCCTTCTTCCCCATGGCCTTTTGTGAAATAACCTATTACCGCCATCCTTCATCGGAACTAGGAAAAATCACGGGTACTGATCTTCTATTTAATCCAACGGGTTTACGTTTTGACCCGCTTCGTTCGGCCATCGCCTTCTTTGTGGCTGATGTCCTTCAGCAATGCATTCAAACGGATCTTCAGGATGAACCTTTGTTTGTCTTTTTGGAGAAAACCGTTCGTGAAATAGATGTCACCGAAGATTTGCGCTTATTTCCCACTCGATTTTTAATGGAGTTCTCCTTTCATCTAGGCATTGGACCCTCGGTTGATGATAACAATGCGCCCTATTTCGATCTTCAAGAAGGTGTTTTTAGCAATCATTTGGCTACTGGCCACCTCACAGCCGAAGGAGGTGTTGCCCATTTATTGAGATTACTGGCCGAAGGTGAAGGTGAACAGCCTCGAGATTTAATATCCGTCCGTAAAGAGGCATTTGAAACAATGCTGAAGTTTTACAAAGTGCACATTCCTAGGTTCAATGTGGATGCTTCACTAGAGATTATTCGTGCCCTTTTGTACCATTAAAAAAGCCATCAAGACAATTCCGATGGCTTTAAGTGCAAGCTGAGAGCTTTAAATAAGTGAAACATTAGTAGCCACATCAACGGCGTGGCTCTTTGATAAAGATAGAAGAAAAATCAAGCACCTCCATTGAATTTGTGTAAAAATCTCGGACACGGGCATTGATCATAATGAGCACGTCATCCGTCAAAATCGGAATCGCAGGCACTTCATCTACGATTAACTGGTCACAAGCGATAAATAGTGCTTCGCGCTTATTTGGGTCTACTTCACGCGCTGCCTCTTCAAAGAGTGCGTTAAATTGCTCATTGCGGAAATGAAACTCATTTTCAATCTTTTTGTTTGACAACGATTTCCCGCTGTAAAACAACCCTAAGAAGTTGTCGGCATCTGGATAATCTGCTACCCAACCAGAGCGCCAAATTTTTGCCTTTCCTGAGGAAACAGCTTTTTCCCACTCCTTGTAGGTACAAAGTCGAATTTTTAAAGTAATACCCAGTGCATTTCTCAATTCAGAAACGATACCTTGACACATTTTGTGTTGAGCAGAACCTTTTTTTGCATTAACATACAAGTCTAGGGCGGGAAATTTCTTCGTTTTCGAATACCCTGCTTCAGCCAATAGTGCTCTTGCCTTTTTTGTATCGGTTTGATGGCTCTTGATTCCATCCGCATAAAAACCAGGAATTTCAGGGACAAATCCATTCTCTGCAGCCCATCCCTCTCCTGACAACCAAGACTCAACTATGCGTTTACGATCTAGTACTAGGTTGAACGCTCGACGAACACGAACATCACTAAATTCCTTACTTCTGCAATCGAAAGATAAGAAGCTAATATTCATTCCTGGATGTGATTCAACGCGGTGAGTGACATTTTTTCCAGCCTGCGCTTCCTTAAGCGAACCTAAAATATTTTGTATTTCATCCACAGGAATTTCAAGAACAAGGTCTATTTCCTTATTTCTGAAGGCCATGATTTCACTGCGCTTGTTTTGAGCAAAGGTCATGATCACTTCATCTAAGAATGGGAGTTTGTTTCCAAGGTCATCCGTACGCCAATATTTTGGATGGCGTTTTAAGGTAATCTGTTCGTCAGACATCGATTCCAACATGAAAGGTCCTGTACCCACTGGATGCTTCGCAATGTCTTTACCATATTCTAAAAACGCTTCACGAGGAAAAATACCAAGCGTTGTGTTCGTTAAAATCTTATCGAAACTTCGGAAAGGCTCACGTAAACGAATTTCAAGGGTATAGGGGTCAAGCACTCGTATACCGGGAATACCCTTCAGTATGTGTTTATTATTTGTTTTGCGATAAAACAAGTCTCCACCAACAATATGCGTCACCAAAATATCGGTCATGTCGTTGTACATCGGTGGTGAACAGGCCATTTCAAGTGAATATTTGATGTCTTCTGCATTTAGAAAACGGGGTTTTCCATTAAAACAGTCGTCTTCATGAAACTGAACACCTTTGCGAATTTTAAAGGTAAAGCAGGTTGCGTCATCATTTACCTCATAGGAAGTGGCAAGGCAGGGTTTCACCTTCAGTGTTTTGCTATCCAGACTGAGTAAGGTCTCGAAGATTTGGGCATTCAACCGCTGGGCATAGACATCATTTGATGCCAGAGGATACAGTTTCTGCACTTTTTCTGAGGACATAAAGCGAAAGGTTCCGCCATAAAATTTCCCGCCGATCCCTTCTTTTTGATGTATTTCTAATTCGTTCCCACAAGAAAAAAGAACAATTGTGGATAAAAGGATAAGCGAAAAATGAAGGATACGCATGTGTCGCTGTGGATTGGTGCTTGACAAAGATAGCCGTTCCACTGTATTATCCAAATGCTTAATAGCCAAGCTTCACTCGCGCACGTCGGATCACACTTTGCGCCACTTTTCGTGCCTTTTCAGCCCCCTTTTCTAATGCTGCATCTACAAGTTCAGGATTGCTCATTAAATGGTCGTAGGTACTTCGTTCCTTTTCGAATCGCGTCATGATTAACTCGAACAATGCTTGTTTCGCATGACCGTAACCCAATCCTCCAGCAAGGTATTTTACACGCATCTCATTGCGTTGATCTTCAGTTGCTAAAAGCGTATAAAGCGCGAACACATTGCATGTTTCTGGGTCTTTTGGCTCTTCTAGTTCTTTGCTGTCAGTGACAATTCCCATCACTTGCTTGCGTAGCTGTTTTTCTGGAAGGAAGATGTTGATGTAATTGTCTCGTGATTTACTCATCTTTTGTCCATCTGTACCAGGCACATACATCGTTTGTTCTTCGATCCGTGCTTCTGGTAAAACAAATGTTTCTCCCATTTGGTGATTGAAGCGTGAGGCCACATCGCGCGTCATTTCGATGTGCTGCAATTGATCCTTTCCAACAGGAACCAGTTCAGCATCGTACAAAAGGATATCCGCCGCCATCAGCATTGGATAGGTGAAAAGTCCTGCATTTACATCTTCCAAACGATCCGCTTTATCCTTGAATGAATGGGCCAATGTCAAGCGTTGGTAGGGAAAAAAGCAGCTAAGATACCATGAAAGTTCAGCTGTTTCTGGCACATCAGATTGACGATAAAACACGGTTCTTTCTGTGTTCAAGCCACAGGCCAACCACGTTGCAGCAACACTGTATGTGTTTTCTTTCAACACACTTCCATCCTTGATTTGAGTCAAGGAATGCATATCCGCAATAAACAAAAAAGAGTCATTTGCGGGATTGTTAGTCATATGAATTGCAGGAAGAATAGCTCCCAAGATATTCCCTAAATGGGGTGTTCCCGTGCTTTGAACGCCAGTGAGGATCCGTGCCATGTTTTTTACTTTGAGCGAAATTACGTATTTTCGGGACAATTCCACGGTTCTATGGCGTGGCAAGCATCAAAATGAAGGTACTCATCGGAATTTTATCCCTTTTGTGGAAATGCTACATCGGCATTGTATTTTGTGTGTTTGCACTTGTGCTTTATCCTTTCTTTTTTGTAGTACTCCTCAATCCAAAATGGAAAAAGCACAGCTTCCGACTTTTTGTATTTTGGAGTTGGTTGATGCGCATTTTCTGCATGTACCCGGTGAAGAGAGTAAACACAGCAGCGATCCCCGATGGGCCTTATGTGATTGTCGCCAATCATTCCTCCTATTTGGATATCTTTCTGATGCATTCAATTCTTCCAAAACACCCCTTTTTGTTTCTTGGAAAAAGTGAAATTTTGAATTATCCCATTATCAAAACCTATTTCAAGGGGCTTAATATTCCGGTGCATCGAACGGATAAAATGAAATCTGGACGTTCTTTTATCTTGGCTAAAAGAGCGGTAGAACAGGGATGGTCAATCGTTATATTCCCGGAAGGCACCATTCCTGACGATGATTGCCCAAAGATGATCCCATTCAAAGAGGGCGCATTTAAGTTAGCGAAGTCGCTCAATATCCCCATTGTTCCGCTCTCATTCACAAATAATTATCGCTTGTTTTCGGACCCCACCAATGTCCTTGGGCCTGCGCACCCGGGGATTTCAAGGGTACATATTCTACCAGCTATTGGTGTAGAAGAAATGGCTGAATTGTCAGTGAAGGAGTTAACAGAATTGTGCTTTAACCGCATCAATGCACCATTGTTGGCCGAGTGTCCTTGGTTGAATTCTGAGGAGAGTTGATTTGATTCTCAACTCGGTTGTGTATATTTGCCCCATGAAAATTACGGAAGAAATCATAGACCACATCGCTCATTTATCACGCCTCGAATTTGAAGGGGAAGATAAAAAATTGATCATCCAAGATCTTGAACGCATCGTTGGCATGATGGATACCCTGCAACAAATTCCGACGGATGATGTTGAACCTCTTATTTTCATGACGGACGAATACAACGCGTTGCGCGAAGATGTTGCTGAAGTAAGCCTTTCGCAGGAAGAAGTGTTGAAAAACGCCCCTAAGAAAGATTCTGATTACTTCAGAATTCCGAAAGTACTGGATAAATGAATTATGAATTATAAAGTAGGATTTTTACAATTCGTAATCATTGTTGTCCGATAAAATTTTGCTGCTCATCTTGAAACTCTTGAAATCAATGGCATTATGAAGTGTTATTGAAACAAGGGGGTGGTTTTTATTTTATGTGATTTAATCATTTAGTATTTGAACTGTTTGACCCCGATGGGGTCATTGGCCTTTAGGGAGGGCTTATGTTTACAGGGATTCGACCCCGATGGGGTCAGTAAATCAAAGTTAAGCTGATTGGATAAAACATGAAGGTGGATTTAGTCG
>JBEIKR010000034.1:0-21267 GCA_040379705.1 Crocinitomicaceae bacterium | reverse complement strand
CACGTGGACACCATTGACACCAGGTTCCAGTGCCTTCTTCACCTACAACCATTTTACCAAGTGCAGGCACTACAGGATCAACAATAATAGTTGCACTATTGTCTGCAACCACATTGTCAACACCTCCATTTACATTCGACACTGTAGCAATCGCATTGTTTGCTCCAGCTACCAAAGTAACATTAGGGAAAGTCACCGTGTAAGATGCCAATGAAGCTAAGTTTTGACCTGTAATGTTTTGTGTGTAAGGAGTTCCAGCATAATTTAACACCACATCAAATGATGTTAAAGCCGTTGAACCAGCATTCATTACCGTTACTGTTGGAGAAACAATTTGCGTTGCAATGTTTCCAGCCATATCCAATCCAGAAATTGCTGCATTCAACGAAGAAAGTGTATACGTTTGGTGATCAAAGCTTACATCGTCTACATAGAATTGGCTTCCTTGTAACGGGAAGATATCGATAGAAGCCAATGAATTCACCCCATTTTCCCAAACGCCAATTAGTGTTCCATCAACAAATGCTTTCCAAATACCAAGTGAAAGATTCGCTTCAATTTTCAATGTAAACCAGGTTGCAGGCGTATATGAACCAATAGCCAAATCTGAAGTAATTCCATCATCAACATACACCCCTCCATTGTTCATGTTCACGTTCAATGCCCATGTCTGACCAATTGTTTGTGTCGCTTGGAAGTTAAAATATGCAGACTTTCCGGTTTTAACATAAAAATCTGATTGATATGTAAACACACCCGAAGTGTACAAAGGACCGAAATCTAACACACAATCTTGAGGCCCACCATTGGCCACTGTTGAGTTAAAATAAATTGATTTTGTTCCGCTGCTCGCTTGCGCTGTAGAAACAATTCCATCTTCTGCTCCACCCTCTGTTCCACTCCAAGTGGTCCAAGATGTTGATTGAGGTCCTAATGCCCCTGTTGTGTAGGCTTCGAAATCATCTGAAAAAAGCTGGGCCTTTGCTCCCAAACCAATCAAAAGTGACGCCGCCAAAAAAGTAATTCTTTTCATAGTGATTAGTCTTATTAGATTTTAGTGTGCCAAATTACGATTTTCAGTTCGTTAATTTGACGTATAAATTAAAATAAATAACGTTATTTAAAATACCTGAAGTCTTGTCCGTTTTTCAATGCAATGACAGATTCATAAATCAAGTGAATCGTAGCCTCTACATCTTCTTTGCGCACTGTTTCAACGGTCGTATGCATGTAGCGCAGAGGTAATGAAATCAGGGCACTCGGCACTCCTTCATGTGAATAGGCGAAAGCATCCGTATCCGTTCCTGTAGAACGCGAAGCCGCTGCACGTTGGAACTTGATTTTATTTTTCTCTGCGGCAGAAATAATGTGCTTCAATAAGTTGTTTTGCACTGCAGGCCCATAGGTCAATACGGGCCCTAATCCCGACTTTTGGTCTCCATTCTCCACCTTATCGACCATTGGCGTATGTGTATCGTGACAAACATCGGTGATGATCGCCACATCTGGTTTGATTTTACGGGCAATCATTTCAGCACCTCGCAGACCAATTTCTTCTTGAACGGAATTCACGACGTACAAGCCGAATGGCAACTTCACCTTATTTTCTTTCATCAAACGCGCCACTTCAGCAATCATAAATCCACCAACGCGGTTATCCAAAGCACGACCCACATAGCGGTTTTTATTCAAGATCATGAACTCATCCTCGAAAGTCACCACGCAACCGACATGCACACCCAATTTTTCCACTTCCTCTTTTGTGTCGCATCCGCAGTCCAAAAATATATTCTTTAAGGACGGTGCCTCTTCCTTAGTCGATCGCATGTGAATCGCTGGCCAACCAAATACCGCACGTACAATACCTTTGTCGGTATGAATATTCACCCGTTTTGATGGCGCAATTTGGTGGTCTGAACCTCCATTTCTGCGGAGATATATGAATCCATCCTTCGTGATGTAATGCACAAACCAGGAAATTTCATCAGCATGTGCTTCAATCACTACTTTATACGGCGCATCTGGATTGATTACCCCCACGACAGAACCATAGTTGTCTGTAAAATAAGTGTCGATATATGGTTTTAAATACGAAAGCCACAATTTTTGCCCTTCGGATTCAAATCCTGTTGGACTTGGGTTGTTCAGGTATTGTTCGAGAAACTTCTCAGATTTCGCTTGAATGATTTTTTTCATGGTAACTGTTGATTGCTATAATTGTTGAAATTTGTTACTTCAATAAAGAGATATTCCCTTTGATGATGGATTCATTCCCATCGATACACAATGCTTTGAGGTAATAATCATAAACGTCAGGGTCCAATGCTTTTCCGCGGAAGGTTCCATCCCAACCAAAGTCGCGGTCGGTAGATTCGAAAACCATTTCTCCCCAGCGGTCAAAAATACGGAATACCATTCCCTCAATCATTGGTCCACGGACGTACAAAACATCGTTTTCATTATCACCGTTTGGTGTAAAGGCATTCGGGACGAAGACATAGGGTTCATCACAAATAAATGCAAAGGTCTTTACCAAGGCTGTATCACTTTTGGTGCAGATTCCATCAGAAACGGTTAATGTATAGATAGTTGTTTGATCAACCGTCGCCATGGTGGTCTGCATACTTGGGTTGGTAACACCGGCTGATGGTGTCCATGTATATGCCATGCCTGATGGTTGTCCTGAAAGCGTCGTTTGACCGCCTTCGGGAACCAAGGTTGGATTGGCCGAAGCGATAACAGAACCATTGGCAATAGAACTCACTGCGATTAAAAGCGAGTCAGTAATCACACAGCCATTGCTCGCGCTTGCGGTAACGTAAACATACTGTGTAACAAGTGGGTTAAATCCAACAGAAGCACCTGTTCCTGGGGCAATCAATAATGAATCGGGACCCCAATCGTAGGTAAATTGAATGGTCGGATCTAAACTTACCGCAGTAACGATGGCTATTTCGCCTGCGCAAATCGAGTCATTGGCTGAAAGCGAAAGTGATGAACTCACAAAGGTGACGACCACCGAATCAATTTCGCTACAACCATCATTACCCGCCATGACGTACAAGACAGTGCTTCCGCTTGGCATATAAGTAATTACAGAATCTTGAGGCGCGTTAAGAGGATTGCTAAAATTAGGCGATTCCGACCAAATAAAATACGATGCTGTTCCGAGTGAATTAGCAGTAAATGTCATTGGAACTGGTGAACAAAGCGACACCTCATTTTGTACTTGCAATTGAATGGCATCTGTCACTGTAATGGCAATTTGAGCAGTATCTGTAAGTAAGCAAACACTATCTGTCACATACAAATACACGAGGTATTCTCCTGGCTGCGAATATGTAATGGTTGGATTAAAAATAACCGTGGAAGTATCTCCATTTCCAAAATCCCAAAGATATGAATCTGACTGCGTCGAAAAATTATCCAAAGTCACGGTAAAGTCGGCACAACCTAATGTTTGATCTGCCGTAAACTCTGCATTTGGAATCAACTGAAAATCGAACTTGAAGACGATATTGTTGCAGTTCGAACTTAAATTTAGATTGGACCAAGCCCCTGGTGTCGTTGGGAAATCGGAATAACCACCACAACCACCACACACCGATTGATAGACTACTCCATTCTTGTCGAAGCGTGAAGTACCGCCGTCAACATGTTCTTGTGCTTGATTTCCACCAAGATAAGAGCCATATAGTAAACCGTCAAATCCACGTGCAATAACGAGCAAATAGAAATCAAATCCATTTCCTGGATTTTGCTGAAAGGCATTTGGCGAAACTGGCATTCCCGACAGAGGCGTTGATTGAAGAATGTTTGCTCCCCAGCCTGAGATGTATAGATTCCCACAGATATCGACCAAAAAGGCGGAAGGTGAAATGTTGATTGTTGCTCCACCATTCCCAAATACCGTTGAATTTAGAACACTTGTAAGCGTTGGATTCATCTTCATTACAAACTGGCTGCTATTTGGATTGACGAAAGAGGCGTTGATGACGGGAAAAGCCCCAACTTCAGATTGCCCCACCAAGAAAACATTATCGTTGCGGTCGATTTCCACAAAAAATGCTTGATCATAATTGGGTGTTCCAATGTAAGAACCACTGAGTACAGAGGTCGCTGCTGGATTTAATTTCATCACGAAACCATCCGTCTTTCCACCATTGTACGTCGATTGCCATCCACCAGTTGTAAATGGCAAGTTGACAGAACTTGTTCCCCCTGAAAAGACGATGTTTAAGCTAGAATCTATTTTCACAGAATAGCATGCATCGTTGTTTGCCCCACCGTAGTAACTCGACCAAACCAAATTGGATAGATTTGGTGTTAATTTAAACAGGACACCATCCTGCATTCCGGCATTGTTGGCCTGAAATGGGTTTAGCACCGGGAAATCTGTGGAACGTGAGCAGGATGCAATCAAGCAATTCCCGGCCGGATCCAACATGATTTCACCGCGAAACTGGTCTCCATAATTGGATGTAAGTGAATCATATGCCGCTACAGAATTATAAGTCCCTGACGAAACTTTTGTATTGATCCCATCATTTTGCGTCCCGCCCATAAATGTTGAACCCATCAAATTCTGACCATTGGCACTCAATTTTGCTACATAAATATCGGTTCCTTGGTTGGTGAAATATACCCCATTGTAAAAGAAGTTGGCATTTGACACTCCGCCACCATGTGTAGGTTGATAGCCATTAACAATCGGGAAATCGGTACTCGATGTGGCACCGTAGATGTATAAATTATTGAGTTTATCACAAATCAGGCTATGGGCAGTTTCCGTTCCTTGAAGGTCGTCTCCACCACCCAGAAAGGTCGTCCAAATCATATTGGATCCATCAGGCGTGTACTTCGACACAAACACATCAGTGATGCCATATGTCGTGTTCGATGCCACTGTAAAATTGGAATTGACATCATAGGCATTGTTATCAGGTGTTGGATAGGCATTTCCGAAAACTGTTCCCGCAGAATAAGCTGTACCATCGTACCCATACGTCGCAGTCATCCCAAAATTATCCGTCACAGAACCTGAATAGGTTGCAAAGACAAGCACTGGATCGATGACTAAAATGGCGTTTGGGTCGTATTTACCCAATTGAAAAGAGACTTCGTCACCAACCAATTGAAAGGCGCAGTCCACAGAACGGATTGAACCATTGATGATTTGGTACGCATACGGTTTTTGTTCGATGATTTGACCAAGCGCTGTCGATATAACCAAGTTCCCTTTTTTGTCCAACTGAACTTTTTCTTGTCCTGCATAATTGAAACGAATGACCTGAGCAGAAACCTTTGGCTGCACGTGAAATTCATACTTCAATTGGGCATGTTCTTCGATGAGCTTCAAATCAATTCCATTGTAAAATTCATGCAGAATTGCTTCTGAATAGCCATGCACATTCGACTGCCACTTTGAGGGGTCGTTTCCTTTGAAGAAATTATAATAATGGGGCGACGGTATAAATTTCTCAATGTGCTGAACCTCATTCGCCCCAGGAAAATTGAGATGCACCACAGTCTGCGGAACTTGGGTTTTTGGTGCATTATCGCGCGGCTGGCCATGAATTGCCTTCATCACCGAATGGTCCTGAAGGTGGAACACCATTTTACGCTGCTGAATCCACAAATTCCCCATTGGCACCTTGGCCTTAAACAGCACTTCTGACTGCCATTGTCCCTTATTTTCTACAAACGAGTGATAAACATCATGCTCATGCGTAATCTCCTGAGATTGCACATAAAACGACGCCAGAACAACAAAAAATAAACACCAGAATTTGCCCATGCAAGTTAATTTCAGACGGAGTTCTAAATTAGTCAATTTTACGTCAAGACGGAAAAAAAATAGTTCCGTTGCAATAGCACACAGTCACACGTGCATAAATTGCCAATCTAACACCAAATAGCTACTTCAAAAACAGTAACTTCGAGGTGGGATTTTATGCCCAAAGTTGAACAAAAACAGAATTATTTACACACATGAGCAATCGAATTTGTCGACTATTTAACATTGAATACCCACTGATTCAAGCAGGTATGATTTGGTGTTCTGGATGGGAATTGGCTTCTGCTGTTTCAAATGCGGGAGGACTTGGAATAATTGGTTCGGGCTCTATGTATCCCCATATTTTAGAAGAACAAATTCTAAAATGCAAGGCGGCAACATCGAAACCTTTCGGTGTGAATTTACCCATGCTTTATCCCGATATTGACAAACACATCGATACAATCATTCGCCACAAAGTGCCCATTGTTTTTACTTCTGCAGGAAATCCAAAAACCTGGACACAAAAATTAAAGGAAGAGGGTATTGTTGTGGTGCATGTTGTTTCGAGTTTGAAATTTGCCTTGAAAGCTGAAGAAGCAGGAGTTGATGCGGTCGTAGCGGAAGGATTTGAAGCAGGCGGGCACAATGGACGTGATGAAACGACGACGATGTGCTTGATTCCTTTGGTAGCGAAGAAAATATCGATCCCGTTGATTGCTGCGGGTGGAGTTGGCACTGGCCGAGGAATGCTCGCTGCGATGAATTTAGGCGCTGATGGTGTGCAAATTGGAAGTCGTTTTGTAGCGACACCTGAATCCAGTGCACATCAAAATTTTAAAGAAACAATTATACATACAGGAGAAGGACAAACACAGTTGACTTTGAAAGAATTAACTCCTGTTCGTCTCATCAAAAATGACTTTTACAGAAAGGTTGAAGCAGCCTATGAAGATGGTGCAACAGCAGAAGAGTTAACGCAGCTTTTAGGTCGAGGACGTGCGAAGAAAGGCATGTTTGAAGGCGACCTCATCGAAGGAGAACTTGAAATCGGTCAAGTTTCTGGACTCATTGAAAAAATAATGCCTGCGGCAGAAGTTGTACAAGAAATTCTAAGCGAGTACCGCACTGCACTCAGAGAACAAAACACTGAAAAATATACATTCTAATGATTCATTTCGAACGATTTACACTTCCCAACGGTCTCACCGTACTTTTCCATAAGGACGTCACCACACCCCTTGCTGTGGTGAACACCCTTTACGATGTTGGTGCACGCGATGAGTCGGAGGATAAGACTGGGTTTGCACACCTTTTTGAACACTTGATGTTCGGAGGATCAATCAACATCCCGGACTTCGACGCTCCGCTTCAATTGGCTGGAGGTGAAAGCAATGCATTTACTTCCAACGACATCACGAATTACTACAACGTCCTTCCGGCTGCGAACATCGACACCGCATTGTGGTTGGAAAGCGATCGCATGTTGTCCTTAGCCTTCACGCCTAAAAGTCTTGAAGTTCAACGCAATGTGGTAATTGAAGAGTTTAAGCAACGCTACTTGAATCAGCCCTATGGCGATGTATGGTTGGAACTTCGTCCCTTGGCCTTCCATACCCATCCTTATAAATGGTGTACCATCGGGAAAGAAATTTCACACATTGAGGACGCCACGATGGAAGATGTGAAGAACTTTTTTGGCGCGCATTATCACCCAGCAAATGCTATTTTATGTATCGCAGGAAATTTTGAGTTGGAAGAAATTCGCGAAAAAGTGACCAAGTGGTTTGGAGACATTCCCGAGAAACTGAAGCCTGCGCGCATCCTTCCTTGCGAACCAGAACAAATAGAGTTCAGAGAAAAGATTATCGAACGAAATGTTCCGACAGATGCTTTTTACTATGCATTTAAAATGTCCGAACGTCGCAGCGATGGCTACTACTTTGCTGATGTACTTTCCGATTGCTTGGGCCGCGACAAATCATCTCGCTTGTATATTGCGTTGAAAAAGGAGCAAAAGCTTGTTTCTGAAATTGGCGCTTATATTTCTGGAGATTTGGACAATGGCTTGCTGATTATCTCTGGAAAACTGAATCCTGGTGTAAGTTTCGACATGCTCGACAAAGCCCTTTGGGAAGCGCTAGAGGAATTGAGGAAAAGCCCAATGGAGGAAAGTGAATTGAATCGACTAATGATCAAAATTCGAACAGCAAGAGAATTCCAAGAGCAAGGCTTATTGAATCGCGCTATGAATTTGTGCTACTTCGAATTGTTGGGTGATGCCAATGGAATCAATGAAGAACACCTCATCTATCAAGCCATTCAACCAGCACATTTACAAGAAACAGCAATACACCTATTTCGCAAAGAGAACTGCTCATTGTTGAAAGTAAAATCGATGTCCAATGATTAACAGAGCCCTTGCACCCGAACTTCAGACCATTAAACACATCGACTTTCTGAAACCACGCGTTTTCGACGTGTCACCAAACGTTCATCTTTACTGGAATGAAAATGTCCCGAACGATACATCGCGCGTAGATTTATACTTTGACGCAGGAACGATTCTCGGAACGATAGGCCTTGCCTCTTTTGTCAATGGACTTTTACTTTCAGGAACAAAAGAACATACATCCATCGAAATCAATGAATCCATCGATGCGCTTGGAGGATTTTTTGAATCTGGCGTGAGCAATGAAAATGCGGTAATCTCTATATATGCCTTGAAAGAAAACATGTTGCCTGTATTGCGAATTATTCGCGACGCGATACATGGTGCGATTTTTCCTGAGCACGAAGTGGATGAACTATTGATTGACCGAAAGCAAAAATTCTTGGTCAACATGGAAAAGGTGAACTTCCTCGCTCAACGTGCCTTTCAACAACGACTTTTCAGTGAGTCAATTTATGGACGAGTAAGTGATGTGAAAGATTTTGATTCAATTTCTCGCCAAGAGATTATTGCCTTCCACAAAGACTACTATCTGAATGGATTGAGTAAAATGGTGGTGGTCGGTGATTTGGGCCAAGATGCCGTTGATCACATTATCGATCTTTTCGGCGATTGGTCACATGCACATCTTCCAACATTTGAAAAGAACATCCAAAATCTCCGTGGAGCAGCACATGTCGTGAAGGAAGATGCTGTACAATCTGCGATTCGTGTAGGAAGAATGCTGTTCAACAAAACACATCCCGACTATCTCGATTTTCACATTTTGAATACTATCCTTGGCGATTATTTTGGTAGCCGTTTAATGTCCAACATTCGCGAAGATAAGGGCTACACCTATGGAATTGGAACGATGATGGCAGAATTGCACGCTTCAGGGTATTTCTTAATTGCTACGGAAGTAGGGAAAGATGTACGAGAGGCGACACTGGTAGAAATTCAAAAGGAAATTGAAATCCTTCAAAATGAATTGGTTCCTGAAGATGAACTCGAATTGGTAAAAAATTACCTCCTCGGACAATTGTTAAAAAGTGCCGATGGACCTTACTCGATGACGGATTTATACCTTAGCGTGGAGCCGTATAACATGGACATGGATTTTTACAACAAGGCCATTGAATCGATCAACAAAATTACTGCAGCGCGCATTCAAGAGTTGGCGAAAAAATACCTCAACTGGAGCGATATGACAATCGTTTCGGCAGGATAGCAACGACCAAAGATTTTCTGCGTTTATACTATGTGAGACGCTCATGCGTTATACTTTGTCCCATGCGAAAAATACTCTTTTTAATGTCCATCTTCATTACGCTGACAACAGCGTCGAGGGCTTCGCATGTGATGGGAGGAGAGATTACGTGGCAATGTCAAAATGGGAACTACGTTTTTACCTTGGTGTTTTACCGCGATTGTAACGGTGCCGAGATCAATATTATCAATGAAAACCTCAGGGTTTGGAATCACCCAACATTAACTTCGATTGCACTGCCCTTCGTCTCTCGGACAGACATTTCACCTACGTGTAATCCTGTAACTGGCTCACCTCAACCCTTGGATTGTGGAAATGGAATCTCTGGTGGAAACGGTGTTGGATCCATTGAAAAAATCGTTTACCGAAGTGCGCCAATCGCAATAAGTGGAGTTCCGCCAGCTGGAGGATGGGTATTCACCTATGAGAATTTTTCGCGGAGTGCAAACCTCACCAATATTTCGAATCCATCCAACTACGGGATTACCTTGGCAGCAAAGATTTATGCGAGTCCAGGGATGAGCACCAACTGTGATTCATCGCCAATTTTCCTTCAAGAACCTTATTTTGTTGCCTGTGCAGGAACACCATACCAATACAACATGAATGCAGTGGATCCCGACTTGGATTCACTCGCCATTGGCTTTGGTATTCCTTACAACAACTTTCCTTCGGGGACTTATCAACCTCCTACGAACCCAATCCCTGTTCCTTTCGACCCAAATTTTTCCTTCACTTCACCTACACCAGGAATTTCACTCAATGCGCTGAATGTTCCAGCGAGCATCAACCCATCCAATGGGCAGCTGAATTTCACATCGATGAATATCGGCAACTATGTCGTGAAAGTGTTGGTAAAATCATACCGCAATGGAACCCTAATCGGTGAAGTTGAGCGAGAAATGCAAATTGTGGTGACGGCATGTATGGACAACAATACACCCCCTGTGATCAATGCACCTTTTACCGGTGGATCATTTGAAACGACGATTACGGCAGGGAGTCTTGTAAATTTCACCTTGAATTCTGTCGATCCTGAATTATTGCAGGATGGAAGTCCGCAACATAATTTATTGTCGGCATCTGGCGCCATGTTCGGTACAAATTTCACTTCAACTACTGGATGTGGAACAGCTCCGTGTGCTACATTAAATACAGCACCCATTATTTCGGGGATTCAAGGTTCTACGGTCAATTTTAGTTGGCAAACATCCTGCGACCACCTAGTTGGTGCCGATGGAAATGCCTTGGATCTAGTACCTTATTACTTCGTGTTCAAGGTGCAGGATGATTACTGCCAAGTTCCTAAAGTACGCTACGCAACAGTCACAATCAATGTTATCAATGAAGGTGTAATCCAAGCTCCAACTATTCAATGCATTCAATCGAATGTGAACGAGAATGTCACGATTCAATGGAACCCTGTTTCAGATCCAACAGGAAGCTTTGTCGCCTATCAAATTCATTCAGTTCAAGCTGGGCTGCTCACTACCATCAATTCAATAGGCACAAGTAGTTGGACATCTCCTGCAGTGACTCAAGCGAACGATTATTTCATTTCTGTTGTTTCAGGATGCAATGGCAACGCCATTCGAAATAGTGATACCGTTTCAAACATCTATTTGAATTTGGTGAATCCATCAAACGGAACGGCTTTGTTGCAATGGAACGACCCCGTTGCGACCGCA
Source organism: Crocinitomicaceae bacterium (assembly GCA_040379705.1). GTDB lineage: Bacteria > Bacteroidota > Bacteroidia > Flavobacteriales_D > Crocinitomicaceae > M0103. Next base: position 10,102 of record JBEIKR010000034.1, on the reverse strand, counting down.
TGGCCTTCCATGGATGACCAGTATTTTATTTACCGCGAATATCCAACAGGCGCTTGGACATTGATTGACAGTGTAGATTATGGAGTCAATGCATTCATCGATACGATCGATATTTGTCAGGCTTATTTGAGTTATCAAGTCGTGCTCAATAATACTCCGTGTGACTTTACTTCCAATATTCAAGGTGATAATTTAGAGGACATGTTGACACCCGACATCCCAGTGATTTCGTCCGTAAGTGTCGATACTGCGACCAATCAAATGCAAATCAACTGGAACCAAAACGGTCAACCTGATACCTACGGATATGTCGTTTATACCTTCGACGCCAATGGTTTCCTTTTTGAACTCGATACCGTTTGGGGAATTGGCAGCACGAATTATTCATATCCAGCAGATTTAAACCTTGGAGCACTTTCCTATTCTGTAGCGGCATTCGATTCATGCTATACACCTGCCTTTCCACCTACTTTCCAGACCTCTGCGAAGGCCGATGTGCATACGAGCATTTTCTTGACGCATGAATTGTTGATTTGCAGCAGCCAAGTGAAGCTAAGTTGGACACCTTACATCGGCTGGGGAGCAATTGATCGCTATGAAGTTTGGGGAAGCATGCAGAATGGTCCTTGGACACAATATGGCACTACGGACAATACCACACTCACTGTTTCAGCAGTTGACTTAATGGATTACTGTTTCTTTGTGAAGGCAGTTTCTGATACTGGCTTGGAGTCCTTTTCAAACAAACATTGCTTAACCATTCTCGCACCTACCCTTCCTGAAAATCACTATTTCAAAGTGGCTACGATCAATGGCAGTCAGGTTGAACTCCGCCATTTGTCTGACAATTCTGGTGGTGTATCTGCTATTTCATTTGAACGAATGGACAATACAGGGACATTTGTGCAATTGGCAGAAATTCCTGTTTCAACCAATCTCATTGCCTACACCGATTCTGATGTGGAAGTGAATGAATTCAGCTACACTTATCGCGCACGTATTATTGACAGTTGTGGACGACCAGGTGGCGTATCGAATGAAGCACAAACAATACTTCTTCGGAGTGAAAGAGATGATGTTCGACTCTTGTGTTACTTGCAATGGAATCCTTATCAAACCTGGAATGGACCTGTTTTAGGTTACCGCTTGTATCGCGGAATTGACGGTGTTTTCAGTTCAACTCCTCTTGCCTTCCTGCCCCAAGATGTTTTGACCTACTTGGATGATTTGAACGACATCACTTTCACTGGAAAAGTATGTTACTACCTTGAAGCTGCTGAAGGTTCGAACATTTACAACGATCCAGAATTGAGCAAGTCGAATGAAACATGTCAGGTTTTTGAACCAATTATCTATGTTCCGAATGCCTTCATTGTCACGGGAATAAACAATACTTTTTTCCCTGTGATCAGTAATTTTGATCCTACAGAATACCATTTCACCATTCTTGACCGTTGGGGTCAAACAGTATTCCGCTCGGACATTCCTAGCGAAGTGTGGGATGGTACTGTTCAGAGTTCAGGGAAACCTGCTGAAACCGCCACGTATGTGTATATGGTGGAATTGCGCGATGGCAGTGGCACTGAAATCATTAAACGAGGACATGTCAGTCTGTTGAGGTAAAAATGAAACGTATACTCCTCATACAAACCGCATTTCTGGGTGATGTTATCTTAGCAACCCCAGTCATTGCAGAGCTAAAGAGACTATTTCCGGCATCCGAAATTTCCATTCTGGTGAAGAAAGGAAATGAATCATTGCTTGAGAATAACCCTCACCTTCATGAGGTTTTCACTTTTGAAAAATCAAAAGGGAAATACAGGGAATTGAGTCGTTTGGTGCGCAGATTTCGAAAAAATAAATTCGACCTTGCCATCAATCTGCATCGCTTTGGAAGTTCCGGGTTAATCACCATTCTTTCAGGGGCTAAAAGGACTATTGGATTTGATAAGAACCCTTTTTCTTTCGCCTATTCTAAACGCTTTCCCCACACCATTGGTGATGGAACGCATGAAGTTGCACGAAATCTTTCTTTAATCAAAGAATTTGGTGCCGTTGAACTCCGTCGCCCTGAACTTTACCCGAGTCAACTAAACATGGATACGGTAAAATCATATATTGTAGGTACATTTTTTTGCTTTGCTCCCGCAAGTGTGTGGTTTACAAAACAACTTCCCATCGAAAAATGGATTGAACTTGCGCAGAAAAAATCGACAGAAGGTACCATCTATTTATTGGGAGGGAAACAGGACCACGACTTATGTGAACGCATACGGACTGCGCTTCCAAACGGTCAAATCATCAACCTTTGTGGTGAACTGAACCTCTTGGAGTCCGCTGCCTTAATGTCCGCTGCAACACGAAATTATGTCAATGACTCCGGACCTTTGCATATCGCATCGGCCATGAATGCACCTGTTAGTGCCTTTTTCTGCTCAACAATTCCAGACTTTGGTTTTGGACCTTTATCGGAAGATTCAAAGATTCTTCAAGTGGAAGAAAAAATCGCTTGCCGTCCTTGCGGTCTTCATGGCCATACCGCTTGTCCGAAAGGTGATTTTCAATGTGGATTGGCTATCGATTTAAGTCACGAATAATAAAATCCATATGTTTTCGTTTTTTGGAACTTAAATCTCCAACCATGAAAACATCTCTCCTTTTTCTTTCATTTCTCTCTAGTTTAATTCTCACATCTTGTGTTTCGCAACGAAGTGCTTCCTATGCCTATGACGGTAGTCCTGCTGGTGGGGTTTATCTTGATCTTGAACAAAAAAACGAATTGTTCGACCAAGGATTAAGAACAGAAAACGACAAGAAGGTCATTTTTTCAAGCAGTATTTATTTAACTGTTGAAAACCCCGACTCTACAATTGTACGTTTAACCAACATTGCACAAAAACACAAAGGTTACGTTCAAGAATCAGGGACCACAAAATGTGTGATTCGAATTCCGAATGATACAAGAACGGCCGCCGCTGGAGAAATTGAAACGTGTGGAAAGGTTACCTATAAAAACACCACTGGCGAAGATGTGACAGATCAATATTCCGATTATGCCATTCGACTAGACAACGCAAAGAAAGCACGTCAACGCTATTTGGAATTGCTTGAAAAAGCAGAAACTGTCGCTGAAGCATTGCTTGTAGAAAAGGAACTTGAGCGATTGAATGAAACCATCGATTTATTGGAAGGCAAGATGAACAGGATCGATCATCTCTCAACCTATTCCACCATCACAATTTATCTGAAGGAAAAGAAGAAACCGGGAGTAATCGGATACATCGGAATCGGAATTTACCATTCAGTGAAATGGTTGTTTGTCAGAAATTAATTCCTACTACAGCGACAACTCCATGACATAATCTTCCATAAGGTATCCATGTCCGATGTCGATGTCTTCTTCTTTGGTAATTTGAAATCCAAGTGAATGATAAAACTTCACCGCATTATTAAAACGGTTGACATTCAGCGTGATGGCCCTAATGTCGTATGATTTAGCCACTGAAACTGCATGTTCTATCAGCAATTTCCCATATCCTTTACCTTGTTGGGATGGCAAGACGTATAGTTTGTGGATCTTGAGAAGATCACTAGAAGGATGAGCCACTTGAATACCCATAAATCCAATGTTGCCTTGTTCATTTTCAAGCAAGAAGAACAGATGTCCGCTTTGAATTTGCGACGTGAGGGTTTCTGGATTGTACATCCACTCCAACATGAATTGAAGTTGCTCAGTTGTTAGGATATCACGAAAAGTGTCAGGCCAAATTTGATGCGCCAATTTCGTTACTTCTTCGACCTCCGAAGTATCAATCAGTCGAATGTAAGCCATTACAATTTAATGAACTGTTGTTGTTGAATACGTCCATTGAAGTCAACACGCACCCAATATGTCCCAGCAGGTAAGTCAGAAACATTGACACTTGCATTTTGAACCGTGCGAAGGTAGATTTTACCCATCTGATCAACGATTTGCACCTTCGTTGGCAATTCATCCACCACCGTAAAACGCAAATCTTTCATCACCGGATTTGGATAAACGGACCAATGCATTTCTTGTTCAATCTCTTCCGTCCCCACGGTCACCAAGGCCAATTTCACTGCAGCATAGGCATTGATTTTCCCCCAACCCCACTGTGGACTTCCATTGGTTGGAATAATTCCCGTGTAAGAATCCTCTCGCGCTGTTTGAATAATGATATCTTTGATTTGTGCAGGTGATAAATACGGATTTGCTTCTAGAATAAGTGCAACAATCCCAGTCACCATCGGCGAAGCCATCGAAGTTCCCGAGAATTTAGCAAACGGATAGGTACGTCCGTTGAATGAAACTGACGCAACTTGAGTGAAGGAATTGTCTGTGTAAGATGAGATCGATGACCCAACAGCAACACCGGGCGCAGCAATTTCAGGTTTCAGAACACCATCATAGCGCGGTCCAATACTCGAAAAACTAGCAATCGAGCCCCCAACTGGAGATCCTCCCGGGGTAAAATATTGAGAACCATAGGCAGCCACACTGATTAGACTTGTTGTTACGGAAGGTTCTGATACGCCGTGTTGTGTATTTCCAGCAGTCGTTCCAACACCATACACCGAGAAAGGCATTCCCCAGTTTCCGACATCTGTGGACAACTCTGTCACATTCCAATAATGCACCAAACCGCTATCTGCCTGAGATTTCAGCATGACGCGGAAACCAGTGTTCGTGCATTTTACACGCAAACGCATTTGAGGTTTCCCATTTTGTGGATGAGCTGCGTCGGCAGAGATGTTGTACCACACCGTATCGGCATTAACAACCAAAAATGAATCGATATAGGATGTTGTTGTAAGCGTCGAATAATAAGGACTTTCATTTACTAGTGTTCCCGATGAATTGTATACCTGAATACCAGAACTAAAGTGTTTTGTAGGCTCACCCCACATGTGTATGCTCTGTCCCCACATGTTTGGGTTGGATGAATACGAGTAAAACTCGATCCGCGAGCGCAACTCGTCCGCATTAAACTGCTTGCTTAGATGAAAATTAACGTTTCCATTGTTACCTCCTGAATTGCAGAATACAACACCAAGTTCTGAATAATTGTCAATCGCCTGGCTTAATAATGAATTCCCATCTAGTGTTCCAAAATGGTACAATCCCCAGCTCATATTGATTACCAAGCGTTTTCCTTCGCTGACAGATTTTTGATACATCCATTCCCAGGCATCGAAGACAGCACCCTCATCCACCAGGAAAGTGGCAAAAAGATACTGCGCTTCGAAAGCAACACCACGGTAAGCCGTACCTGCCCCACTTCCGCCGGCAATTCCAGCAACGTGCGATCCGTGAGTGGCATAACTGTAAATATTTGCTGTATCAGCTCCAGCCGCAATAAACTCTGGTTGAGAGGAATACTCCGTTCCATAATCAAATCCCACAGGTGCTGGACCGCTTGTTTTAAATTGATCCCACGCAGCTAAAATTCGCGTGTTTTGCAACAGGGTGTCATAGAACATTGGCGAAGAATAATCGAAACCCCAGTCGGTAATTCCAATTAACACATTTTTACCTGTGTAGCCTTGTGGCAAACCAATTCCTTGTTGAACGCTATCCGCCCGCACATCTTTAACGGCTTTGTCTAAGGACTGTTTAATTTTTCCGGACAATTGAAGTTGATTAATTCCAGCAAAAGACATGTTGGGCATCAATAAAGAAACAGGAATTTTCAAACTCACTAAATCATTGACAACTGCGCCAACGATAATTCCTTGAGCTAATAATGTGCTTTTTGAAAATGCATCATTCTTTTTTCCAATAAAAGAGGCGTAATCAACCCCATTGATCGTGTATACAGCAAATCGCTCTTTGATGAGTGCAGAAGCTACCCCTTTATTTGACTGAACATCTTTCAGAATCAACTGAATATCAGCACGGGAATTTGCAGGTAGTGCAGTTTGACCAAACAAAATGGTCGAAGCAATTGTTATAAGGAAGGTTAGAAGTATTTTCATTTTTGCAGGTTTCGACATAAAGATAGCAAAATCATTTTGAAGAAAAGGCATGGAAAAACTCCTAAAAAAATAATTTTGGGAGAATGAAAAAATAAACTAACTTTCACTTACAAAATTGATTCTATGTATAATGAAATCAGCGCAGGAGTAGGTATTCAGGTTGAAACAACATTTCGTCCTGACCTTTCGGATCTTGTTGAAGGGACTTATTTTTTCAACTACCGAATTACCATCGTAAACACCAATGATTTCTCCATTCAGCTTCTTCATCGCGAATGGCATATTTTCGACTCCTTGCGATCTCATGATTTCGTAAGTGGCGCAGGTGTCGTAGGGGAGCAACCTATTTTACATGCTGGTCAACATTTCAGCTATGTTTCAGGTTGTGAACTCTACTCTGAGATAGGCAAGATGGAAGGATTTTACACCTTCTTGAACATGCAAAACGGCACACTATTTAAATCCAAAATTCCACGATTCGACCTCGTTTATCGAGGGAAAATGAACTGATTTTTTGGACAAAAGAGCCGTCAGCCGTGGCTGACTGTAAGACAAAAGACCTGCGTCGTTCTTTGGTGAAATGACTTGCGCTTTAGACCCCGTCGGGATCGTATCTTTGTAACCCAATAAATAACTACTTTTACAAAAATTTTTATCATGTCGAATGCCATTTTCCATGTACCGGTAGCGAAGAATGAACCTGTAAGAGGGTACGCACCAGGTTCACCAGAACGCGAGAGTTTATTGCGTAAATACCGTGAAATGTATGAACAAGAACCAATCGATGTGCCGATGTACATTGGTGATAAAGAGGTGCGCACTGCACAAAAGCATGCGATGACAGCACCCCATGAGCATTCAAAAGTTCTTGGACATTTTAACATGGGTGAAGCATCACATGTTCGTTCTGCCATCGACTCTGCGATGGCTGCTCGTGAAAAATGGTCTGCTCTCCCTTGGGAAGACCGTGCAGCTATCTTTTTGAAGGCTGCAGATTTATTGGCAGGACCATTCCGAGATAAAATGAACGCATCAACGATGTTGGCGCAATCGAAAAACGTTTTCCAAGCAGAAATTGATGCAGCATGTGAGTTGATTGACTTCTTCCGCTTCAATGTGCAATACATGACGCAGATTTATAAGGAACAACCTGAATCGCTGCCTGGAATGTGGAACCGTTTGGAGTACAGATCATTGGAAGGTTTTGTGTTCGCCATTACTCCATTCAACTTTACGTCTATCGCCGCCAACCTTTGTGCAGCTCCTGCAATGATGGGAAATGTCGTGGTATGGAAACCTGCTGAATCTCAAGTTTATTCTGCACAAGTAATCATGGAGCTTTTCAAAGCCGCTGGTGTACCTGATGGTGTTATCAATATGATTACTGTCGATGGTCCCGTAGCTGGTGAAGTTATTTTCTCTGACAAGAATTTTGCAGGATTACATTTCACTGGTTCTACAGCAGTATTTAAGAACCTTTGGAAACAAATTGGAAACAACCTTGACCATTTCCGTACTTATCCGCGTATCGTTGGTGAAACGGGTGGTAAGGACTTTATCATGGTTCATCGCAGTGCGGATCCTGCTGAAGTGGCAACGGCAATGTCGCGAGGGGCTTTCGAATTCCAAGGGCAAAAATGTTCTGCAGCATCGAGAGCGTATGTTCCTTCGAACATCTGGTCTGAAGTGAAACGCATCTATGTTGAACAAGTGAACTCGTTCAAACTAGGTAGCCCAGAGGATACAAGCAACTTTGTGAACGCCGTCATTGATGGACGTGCCTTTGATAAAATTGCTGGATATATCGACTACTGTAAAACACAAGCAGATGCTGAAATCATTACAGGTGGAGGCTACGACAAATCGAAAGGGTATTTCATTGAACCGACAACTATTGTTACCAGCAATCCGAAATTCAGAACCATGTGCGAAGAGATCTTCGGGCCTGTGTTGACGATTTATGTGTACGATGAACATGCGTTTGACGAAACATTGGAATTGCTCGATCAAACATCAGAATATGCATTGACAGGTTCAATTATTTCAAATGACCGTTATGCCATTCAATTGGCTACCAAGAAATTGGAAAACGCAGCTGGGAACTTCTACATCAATGACAAACCTACTGGGGCAGTTGTTGGTCAGCAGCCATTTGGAGGCGCTAGAGGTTCAGGTACCAACGACAAAGCTGGTGCAGCAATGAACCTACTTCGTTGGGTTTCTGCCCGTACAATCAAGGAAACGTTTGTGCCGCCAACAGATTACCGCTACCCATTCCTTGGATAAGAACATATTAAGCGCCCTTCGGGGCGTTTTTCATTGTACTCACTTTTCATCACCAACATGATTTCCTCGCCATTCAAAAGTATTTCGCTCGTTGCAGTATTTGTGATCACATCGATTTTTGTCGCGCAACGTTTTCGCTATAGCCACAATAATGAAGTCAATGGCTACAATGCCACAAGTTGGGATGCACTCGGGTATTACATGTATCTACCCGCGACATTCATTTATGATGATGTAAAAGAACTGAAGTGGTTTGGAAAAATAGACTCGACCTATCACGTTTCTGGTGGGTGGTTTTATCAAGCGATGCCCTTGGAAAATGGCCAATACACATTCAAGTATTTGTCGGGCGTGGCGATTATGGAAAGTCCCTTCTTTGCCCTTGGTCACCTTTCGGCCAAAATAAGTGGAGCACCACAAGATGGATTTTCCGCACCCTATCAATACGCAATCATGTTTGGTGCCTTGTTTTGGTTTTTTGTAGGACTATTTTTCCTGAGAAAAGTACTGCTCCACTATTTCAATGAACAAATTACAGCCATCACCCTACTGCTATTATGCCTTTGCTCCAACCTCATCCAATATGTTTCTGTTGATGGAGCCATGAGTCATGCACACATTTTTCCTTTATATTCTTTGATTCTTTGGCTGACCGTTCGCTGGCACAATACGCCACGATGGAATACCGCAATGTTGCTCGGTTTACTTTCAGGTCTCGCTGTCATTTCCCGTCCTACGGAATTGATCCTCATATTCATTCCCATCCTTTGGATTTGGGACAAAGAAAAGCATGGGCTGAGTAAATTTCAGTTCTTAAAGAAAAATCCACTGCACCTGGCGGCGGTGATTGGTGGCGGCATCATTGGAATCTTGCCACAGCTATTGTATTGGAAATACAGCACTGGAAGTTATGTATTTGACGTCGGAAGCAAATGGTTCTTCCTCAATCCATGGTGGCGTGTTTTATTTGGCCATGAAAAAGGATGGTTTTTCTATACGCCAATTGCCCTCGCAATGGTTGCTGGATTCTTCTTCATGAAAAAATACCCATTCCGAAAAGCTGTATTGACCTTTTGCTTGCTGAACATTTGGATCATCATCTCTTGGTCCGATTGGCGCTATGGCGCGAGTTACTCTACCAGAGCATTGACACAAAGCTACCCCGTTTTCGCATTGGCTTTGGCCTGTATGGTAGACAAAACGATGTCATTCGACCGATTGAAATGGAGCATTCCCATAGTTGGTATTGCGTTGATTGTCTTGAACTTCTATCAAATGGAAATCTATAACCAAGGGGTTTTGGAGAACTTTTCACCCTTGATGCGCATCCTTGATTAAAATAGACAAAACAAGTAGTAGACTAAATCTGTACATTTACCCAAAATACATAACCATGAAATACCTTGTTGCTCCTTTTATGTTACTCTTCTTATTCAGTGCTTGCGCGAAGAAAAAAGCCGAAAAACAAGCAATCACCGATGATCAAATTATCCAACAATACATTGCCGATAATGGACTAACCGCTGTGAAAGCAAGTTCAGGACTGTATGTGGTCATTGAAAACCCTGGGACAGGAGCATCATGCAATAGTTTTTCGACGGTGAAGGTAGCTTACACAGGGTATTTTACGAATGGAGAAATTTTCGATTCGAGCGCACCAGCGGGCATTGATTTCTCCCTTCAATCAGTAATCACTGGATGGACCTCTGGAATCCCTTACTTTAAGGAAGGAGGTTACGGTAAATTGTTGATTCCATCTGCTTTAGGGTATGGACCAAGCGGCAGCGGCTCTATTCCACCAAATACGGTTTTGGTGTTT
>JBEIKR010000033.1:0-21437 GCA_040379705.1 Crocinitomicaceae bacterium | reverse complement strand
TGGCGACGTGTTTGATCCAACGAACAAAAACCGTCAGCTCACGGCGCTGGACTCCACAATTGGCAGAAACAAAGCGGTAGTTCTTGGAGAACGCATAAAGGACATTAATCCGAAAATCACACTTCATGTATTGGAGGAATTCGTGTTGCCTGAGCGCGTTTGGGAAATTTTAGTAGACTATAAGCCCGATGTGGTCATGGACTGCATTGATTCCGTAACGCCAAAAATTGAGTGGATCGCTGCATGTATTCGATTAAAAATAAAAATTGTATCTCATTTTGGAGCGGGTGGAAAAATGGATCCAACGCGCGTTCAAGTTGCCAATCTACCGAGCGCGTACAATTGTAAGCTTGCGGCTCATGTCAAGAAACGATTGCGCAAACGGGGAATCACACCAAAGACTGTTCGCGCTGTTTTTTCATCCGAATTGCAGCTAAAAGAATCCCTTAAAATGACGAATGGTCTCAACTTCAAACGTTCATTTTATGGCACTGTGAGCTATATGCCTGCACTTTTCGGCCTTCATGGCGCATCGGATGTGTTACGCTATTTAACACGTGAATAATCACCTAATCCTCCATTGAAGACAGAAGCATTCCTGTTATTAAGTACCCTTACATGGGTTCTTTTACTATCTTTACTTTTCACAAAGATCAGATGCGTAGTCTCCTTTCATTGGTTTTTATTCTTTCGCTGACCAGCGTATTTTTCTCCTGCAACTTGCGGGCAAAAAAGAATGTAAGCCATACAGAAGTGATTGCAGATTCGGTGTTTGATAACCATTCTTACGCCAATGTTCGCCAAATTCGAACGACGCATCTACACCTGGATTTAGATGTCAATTTTAGCAATCAAACCGTCTATGGCGTTGCGCGTCACACCATGCAAAACTACGGTACGGACACCGCTATTTTCGACATGAAAGGTCTTGAAATACAGAAAGTCACACTTGGTAAAAAGAAAGAAGAAGAAACGGATTTCATCATCGGTCAATGGGATAAAGACTCGATTTTGGGTCAACCTTTATTGGTGACTATCAATTCAAAAACGACACACGTCAATATTTACTACAAAACGACCGATAAAACGGAGGCCTTGGATTGGTTGAGTCCGGCCTTGACAACAGGCAAAAATCATCCTTTTGTATATACCCAAGGGCAAGCGATTCTAACACGCTCATGGATTCCTATACAAGATTCTCCAGCCAATCGCATCACCTATTCCGCCGATGTTAAAGTTCCGCAAGACTTGATGGCGGTGATGAGCGCGAAAAACGCAACCAAGAGAAACGACAAAGGTGAATACCACTTCACCATGAAACAGCCCATTCCTTGTTATCTCATTGCGCTTGCGGTGGGAGATTTGAACTACAAAAAGCTAGGGCAAAACTGTGGTGTGTACGCTGAACCTGAACTTTTACAAACGAGCGCAAGAGAATTCTCTGATCTTCCTCGTATGATTCAGGCGGCTGAAAAGTTGTATGGTAAATACCGTTGGGAGCAATATGACTTACTCGTCCTCCCCTATTCTTTTCCTTTTGGTGGAATGGAGAATCCGCGCTTGACTTTCGTTAATCCAACTGTGATTGCTGGCGATAAAAGCTTAGTTTCCGTCATCGCGCATGAATTGGCCCATAGCTGGTCTGGGAATCTTGTGACCAATCGTTCTTGGGATGATTTCTGGCTGAATGAAGGATTTACCGTTTATTTCGAAAACCGCATCATGGAGGCTTTATATGGCAAAGAGATTTCTGACATGTTGGCCCTTATTGAGTTTCAAGAGTTACAAGATGACTTAAAGGAAATCGGTCAAAGTGAGCACCCTGAAGACACCCGACTAAAACTTCAATTGCGCGGACGTGATCCTGACGATGGGTTGACAGACATTGCCTATGTCAAGGGGGCTTTCTTTCTCAAGACCTTGGAACGTGATGCTGGACGCGAGCGATTGGACAAATTTCTCAATAGTTACTTCAAGGCCTTTGCATTCAAAACAGTATCCTCTGAAACATTTGTCGATTACCTTGACGAACATCTTTTAAAACCACAGAAGTTAGCGTTCAATGCAAACGAGTGGATCTACCAAGAGGGAATCCCAAAAAATTGCTACCGCATAAGCTCACCACGATTTGATGAAATTCAGTCCTTGGCGGATCGCTTCGCAAAAGGTGAAAACATATTTAAGCGCAAAGTCAAATGGATCAAAATAAAGGGCAGAAAAAAGAAGAAAAAGCAAGTTATTCAACTCACACGCGACAAACACATTGCTCAAGAATGGCAAGCCTTTATTCGCCGACTGCCCAACACGATTTCAGCGGAAAAAATGCGTGAGATTGACTACAATTTACATTTCCGCACATGGACAAACAGTGAAATTCAATACGAATGGTTTATCAAAGGTATTCGTGCTGGCTATGGTGAAATTCGACCGGCAATGGAGAAATTCCTTTTAAAGATTGGACGTAGAAAATATGTAGCGCCAATTTACAGGGAACTCGCAAAGACGCCAGAAAATCTGGCTTGGGCCAAGGAGGTATTTTCAAAGGCAAGCGATCATTACCACCCTGTGACTAAAATCACAGTGCAAGAAATTCTGGGGCTCAAGTAAATTTACCCTAAACCTTCAAGCTTCTCCTCAAGAATACGGATCGTGTTCAGCGCATCTGCTTCCTTCTTTCGCTCATTCGCAACAACAGCCTCAGGCGCCCCTGCCATGAACTTATCATTTTGCAATTTGCCTTGTACGCTTTTCAAGAATCCTTTGGTGTAGGCAATGTCTTCAGTAATTTTCTTCTTTTCAGCCTCAATATCAATTGATTCACCAAATGGAATGTAATAGTCGTTCCCTTGAACAAGAAAAGAATTGGCATTCGCAACCTTTTCAGTAACATATTCCAATTGGGCAAGATTCCCCATTTTTACGATTACCGCGTCGAAAGAAGTGTCGATGTCCGAATTTTTCTTGATCATCAAGTCCATCTTCACTTTGCTCGCAATATTGTTCTGTTTGCGGACATTGCGAATATGTGTAATCACCTCTGAAGCCTTCTCGAAAGAAGAAAGCACCTCCGCATTGATGTGCTCAACCGCTGGCCATTGCGCCAAGATAATGTCATCACCTTCTGCTCGCTCACGGATTAAATGCCAAAGCTCTTCCGAAACGAATGGTGTATAAGGATGCATTACCTTTAATAATTTTTCAAAGAAATCTTTTGTTGCTTCCAATGTTTTCGGATCGATTGGCTGCTCATACCCTGGCTTCACCATTTCAAGATACCACGAACAGAAATCATCCCAAACAAGCTTATAAATCGCCATTAACGCTTCAGAAATGCGGAACTTATCAAATAAGTCATTGATTTCAGAAAGTGCTTGATTGAACTTTGCATCAAACCATTCAATGGCTTTCGCAGATGACTTTGGCTGTTCCATTTCTCGAACCTCCCACGCACTCACCAAACGGTATGCATTCCAAATTTTATTCGTGAAATTACGTCCCTGCTCACACTGTGAACTATCGAAAGGCAAGTCGTTTCCGGCAGGAGAAGAAATCAAGATTCCAACACGCACACCATCAGCGCCATACTTCTCAATCAAATCGATTGGATCAGGTGAATTCCCTAAGGATTTGGACATTTTACGTCCTAGCTTATCGCGTACGATCCCAGTATAGTACACATTTTTGAATGGCAAGTCTCCCATGTATTCGTACCCAGCGATGACCATGCGCGCCACCCAGAAAAACATAATTTCAGGGGCTGTTACAAGGTCGTTGGTCGGATAATAGTACTTGATTTCTTCATTGTTGGGTTGCGTCAAACCATTGAACACCGAGATTGGCCACAACCAACTAGAGAACCACGTATCGAGAACATCTTCATCTTGGCGAAGCATACCGGCACTGATGGCACGACCAGTTTTGACTGATGCTGCATCAATCGCTTCTGCTTCAGTTTTACACACCACAAAATCATCCGACCCTTCCCCATAAAACCATGCAGGAATGCGATGTCCCCACCAAAGCTGGCGAGAAATACACCAATCCTTTACATTTTCCATCCAATGCTTATAGGTGTTTTTGAATTTTTCTGGATGAAACTTGATGTTTCCATTCATGACATTGTCCAATGCAGGTTGCGCCAATTCTTTCATAGACACAAACCATTGCAATGATAAGCGGGGGTTCAATCACCGCATTCGTTCGTTCAGAAAAACCAATTTTATTGATGTGATCTTCCGTTTTTACCAGATACCCTTTGTCGTAAAGTTCCTTTTCAATGGATTTACGTACCTCAAAACGGTCCATTCCTGCGTAGTGCATGCCATGGTCATTTAAGGTTCCGTTCGCATTAAAAATATCAATCGTTTCTAGGGAGTGTTTCTTCCCTAAATCGTAGTCATTCGTATCATGAGCAGGTGTCACTTTCAAGCATCCCGTACCGAACTCCATATCCACGTATTCATCTTGAATAATCGGAATGGTGCGGTTTGCGATTGGGACGATGGCTTGCTTTCCATGTAAATGCTTGAAGCGCTCATCATTTGGATTGATGCAGATCGCAGAGTCTCCGAGGATTGTCTCAGGTCGTGTTGTTGCAATCGTCAACCATTCATCGACGCTACCTGCAATTTTGTAACGCACATAGAACAACTTGGAATTCACCTCCTTGTGTATAACCTCTTCGTCTGACAATGCCGTAAGTGCTTCAGGATCCCAGTTCACCATGCGCACACCACGATAGATTTTACCCTTTTTATACAAATCGATAAACACATCGAGAACAGACTCTGAATATTCAGGATCCATGGTAAAACTTGTGCGCTCCCAATCACACGAAGCTCCAAGTTTTTTCAATTGTTCCAAGATGATTCCTCCGTGCTTGTCTTTCCATTCGAAGGCATGTTTCAAAAACTCATCGCGCGTTAAATCAGCCTTACGGATGCCTTCCATGCGCAGTTTTTGCACCACTTTGGCTTCCGTCGCAATGGATGCGTGGTCTGTTCCTGGCACCCAGCATGCATTTTTACCAAGCATTCGGGCACGACGAACCAATACGTCTTGAATGGTATTATTCAACATGTGTCCCATGTGAAGTACACCAGTAACATTTGGCGGTGGAATGACCACCGTATACGCCTCGCGGTTGTCGGGAACAGAGTGAAAATATCCCTTATTCATCCAGTGGGAATACCACTTTTCTTCTGCTTTTTGTGGCTCGTATGTCTTTGGAGTCTCCATGGGTGTTGAATTTGGGAGCAAAGATAGGGATTCTATGGGAAACGAGGCCGCAAGACACGGGTGGAATCTGGAAAATGATCCGGGGAAACATCTATTTTTCCACTACATTCTTAAAATTGGCATGTATCTTTGTTAAAAAAAGATGAGACAGTTCACGATTTTTACCGTTCTTGGTTTGGTGATCCTGCTTAACGGGTGTTATAAAGGTAAATCCGTCGATTTAGTGGTTCACAATGCGCGCATTCACACCATGGCAGACAATGCTCAGGTGCAGGAGGCCATGGCCATTAAAGACGGAAAAGTAGTTGAAGTGGGCCCTGAACGCCAAATTTTAAACAAGTATTCAGCGGAGGAAGAAATTGATGCTGGAGGAAAGGACATCTACCCAGGATTAACAGATGCGCATGGCCACCTCCTATCGTATGCAAAACAGAAATTAAGTGTAGACCTCGTTGGCTGCAAGTCCTTTGATGAATTGCTTGTACGCACTGAAAAATACCAAGACCGCTACATGAGGACGTTCATTGTGGGCCGTGGCTGGGATCAATCACTTTGGGGAACCACTGAATTACCCAGCAACGAAGAACTCAACCGTTTGTACCCAAATACCCCTGTTTGTTTATACCGAATCGATGGACATGCCCTTTTGGCGAATGATTTGGCACTGAAAAAAGCCGGAATCGGACCAGAGACTTCAATTAGCGGAGGAATCATCCATATAAAAGACGGAAAATGTACAGGTTTATTGGTCGACAATGCGATGGAACCCTTGAACCATCTCGTGCCTCCCTTCCCTCGAAAGGAAATACAATCCGCAATTATCGACATCCAACAAGAGCTTTTTCAATATGGCATTGTCGGCGTGCATGAGGCAGGCATTGACTTCAATGATATTTCCCTTTTCAAAGAATTGATCGACTCCAAAAAACTACAACTCGAAGTCTATGCCATGTTGATGCCAAGCAAGGCCAACATGGATTTTGTTCGGAAGCATGGTAAGTACAGACATAAAAACCTGATCATCCGAAGTTTTAAGGTGTTTGGTGATGGAGCATTGGGTTCACGCGGCGCATTTCTGAAGCAACCTTACAGTGATCAACACAACCATTTCGGGGTACTCACTACACCTATTGACGAGATGAAACGCATTGCCAATTTCTGTGAAGCGAATGATTATCAAATGAATACCCATGCCATTGGAGATTCAACCAACCGAATATTATTGGATATCTACAAATCCATTTTCGAGGTAAAACCAGATCACCGCTGGCGAATTGAGCACGCACAAGTAGTTGACCCGGTTGATTTTGTGTTGTTTTCCAATTACGGCGTTTTTCCATCCGTTCAACCCACCCATGCAGTGAGTGATCAACGCTGGGCAGAGCAGCGACTCGGGAAAAAGCGAATGGCCGGAGCATATGCCTACAATACCTTGCTTCAGAAATATGGCATGTTGGCGATAGGCACTGATTTCCCGGTTGAATTAACCGACCCCTTCTTAACGATTCAAGCGGCGGTAAAACGAAAAAATGGTGATAATTTCCCCGCGGGAGGATTTTACACCAAAGAAGCCATCACCCTTGAAGAATGCATGAAAGGAATGACCATTTGGGCGGCATTTGCTTCCTTTCAAGAAAACAGAACAGGTTCACTGGAGAAAGGAAAAGATGCCACCTTTGTTATTTTTGAACGCACCGTTCAGGCGGGTGAAAGCTACGAACCAAACTTTGCCAATCACGTATTTATTCGAGGCAAAAAAGTGTACAGCACAGACTATTAAACAATTGGAGATTGTGAATGGCAAAAAGGTTATTTCTCTATGTTGAAAGCAAGCATATGATTCGACTTCTTTTATTCTTGCTTTTACCATTTATCGCTCTCACGCAAGTCACACCCTTGTCAACAAGATCAGGCAGAATCATCGATGTTCAAGGAAATGATTTCATTATTAAAGGCGTTAATTGGTGGGGGGCGAATGGCAGCCAATATCCCTACAGTGCCGACCACAGCAAAGGAACAGATACCCATGCGATGCCTTTTGGTTTGCACATGCAAGAGATGGATTCCGTTATCCTAGCCATCAAAACCGCTGGGTTTAATGCTGTCCGATTGCCCTTTTCGAATGAACTTTTACACGACCATACTCCGGCTCAGGTTGAATGGGTCGGACCAAACATCTCCTTAATTGGACTTACGCCCTTGGAAGTACTGGACACTGTCATTCGGAAGCTAACAGATCAAGGTATTTTTGTGATCTTAAACAACCATTCGACCACGACACATTGGTGTTGTAACTACGATTTCAACGGGCTGTGGTATGGGAAAAATTTGTATTACGATCAAACTCCAGAACAGTGGATTGCCGATTGGAAAATGATGGCGGAGCGCTATCTAAATAATTCAAGAGTTGTTGGAATGGATTTGCGCAATGAGGTACGTCCTCTTCGGATGCAGCATATTCCTTTGCCTAAAAATCCAAACTGGGGAAGAAAAAACAAGCGCGACTGGCACAAATATGCCACCATGGCTGGAAACGCTATTCACGAAGTCAATCCGAACATTTTGATTATCGTCGAGGGAATTAACGCCCAAGTTCGGTTTTTAAGTCAACTGAAATTTCCGCATTTAACCCCAGTGCAAAAACGGCCTATAGTGTTAAAAGTACCCTACAAACTCGTTTATGAGGTGCACAATTATTCGTTCAGTTGGAGCAAGGCCAACTTGTTGTTTCCCAAAAGACAGGTGAAATACACTGATTTGACGAGTGAAGAACGAAGGGAACATTATGAGCGGCTTTGGGGCTTTGTTGCCGATTCGACATTTGAACATACGGCGCCTGTTTTACTTGGTGAGTTCGGATGCAGCAGCGACGGTTCGGATGTTGCGCCATGGTTGAAGGATTTAAGTGATTACGTCCAGATGAAGCGATTCGGCTTTTGCTGGTGGACCTTAGAGGAAGAGCTTTTCAATACCGGAAGCTATGGCATCATGAATGCGGAAATGAATCAGGTCAATGTGCAGAATGACTGGAGATGGGAGTATTTATTGCCATTGATGGAATTGAAATAAATCACAAAAAAAACGCGAATGAGTTTAGAAAGATTTGTTGACGCTCAAGATAATCCTCACTACCTTTATGCCACGCATTCTTATTACGAACGTGCATTCATGGAAATTAGGTCCGGTAAAAAAAATACGCATTGGATGTGGTTTATCTATCCACAAATGAAAGGTTTGGGAAAAAGTCAACAATCCGATTATTACGGTTTAAAGGACTTCACTGAAGCGGAGGCCTACCTGCAACATCCAACCTTAGGACCCAGGCTCATTGACATAAGTGCACTACTTCTCACGTTAAACGAACAACATCCTGAAAAAATTTTTGGAAGGGACTCGCAAAAACTACATTCATGCATGACGTTATTTTCTAGGGTCAAGCATGCGCATCCTGTCTTTAATGAGGTGATTCAAAACTTCTTTAAGCAGAATTTGGATATCGAAACCTTGAAAATAGTAGGGCTTACTTCTTAGAAAGAAGGACAAGACACCAACTTAAACACTTGCGCTTTTGGCTTGCAAAGCAGGTTTATCCCAAGTGAAATTTCGTGAGAACCACCAGATACGACATTATTTAATTTAGATACGGTCACATCATAGCTATATCCCAATTTGAATCGTCCCGAATTAACCCCTGCTGTGATGATAAATGCATCTCTATTTCGATACCACACACCAAGCGTGAAGACACTATATTTGAAATAAGTCCCAATATTCAATTCTTGAAACCCATTTTGGTATTGGTAAATGACATTCGGCATGATGGATGTTTTGTTCGAGTATTTCGACTTACCTCCAAGAACAATTTCAGCACCCATGTGAACAGTTGTACGAATTGGTAGTTTAGATTCTCCAACAATCATGGATTCATTGGGTTTATTGGCATGATGCATGGCTGCACCCGCAAAAAAGCTCTTGTTGTAAATGACAACACCTCCAGAAGCATCAAAAAATCCCCTTGAGCCACCTCGTGGAACATCACCTGTAGAGTAAATAAATCCACGTCTTGGATCAATCATATCACCGAAAGTCAACTTGTCCCAGTCTAGTGATTTCTGGTACCAAGCAGCTCGCGCTCCTACTTGAATTCTCCATTTTCTCGTGAAGTTTTTATGCCATGAATAAATTACTCCCAACATTGAAGTCCGAATCGTCCCCTGTCCTTGTTGATCATGCGTGGCCAATATTCCCACACCACCAGAAATATTCTTAAAATAATTGTCCCAAGAAGCACTATAGGTGATATAGTTACCAGACAAATTCGGCCATTCATTTCGATAATTCGATGCGAACCGGGAACACCCATAGGATCCTGCCAATGCCGGATTCAAATACAGCGGATTGGCATAAAACTGAGTAAATGTTGGATCTTGTCCAAAAGTGGTACTTGAAACCAGCAAAGCGAAAATAATGAGCAGTTTTTTCATAGACTATAGGTTTAAGAGGCGTTGCCCCATGCGGCTTGGTTTAGTTAGGATACGAATAGTAAGTTGATGTGATAAGGTTTGCTTCCCGAGTACTTGAGATTGCGTGTAATCTGCATTGTAAGCAAGCATGAAGCGATTGAACTTTAAGCCAATCGAAACAGCAGGATCCAATTGAGAGGAAATTGCTCCTCCAAACGAGAACCAACGATAGCGTAAGTTGATTCCCAGCCAGGCCTCCTTCAATTGTTCATATTGCTGATATAGAATATATGGGGAGGCACCGAAGTTTTCCTTTCGCGATTCGTAATCGGTACCTATTGTTGCTATGAAATGTTGTCCGGAACGACGGATATCTGTCAGACTACTCGAATAGATGTTATCCGTGTGACGCAGTAAATTGTCACCTTGAACACTTGCGTAGAACCAACGCGTGTTGACCGACAATCCTAGACCTAAGTCACGATACCACAGGGATCTTCCAATGGGTGTTTGACCCGCCGAGTAGAATTGACGCGCATTGAATCGCTCCATCTCAATGGTAGAACCTGATTGAATTTTCGTCGGATCAATGGTTTTATTTCCCATGGTGAAACGTATGGATGGTTCAAGAATCACATTTCTACTAATCGATAGTTTTGGTGAATAAGTGATCGCGGAGTAGATTGATTGAATACCACCATTCGCGTAGAGTGAATGATTTACTTGTAGTCCAAGGCCTCCGCGCATACCATAGGAGTACCCATCAATCGAAAGGCTGTTCATCAATTGCTGATTCGTCTGTCCCGCCCACTGCATTCTCGACATCGTTTGAACACGCGTTGTCAAAAGCGTTCCAACTGCACCGAAATTCACCTCCGTCGATTGAAGTCCTGGAACATGATAGTGTGGGTCTTTCAAATTTTTCAAGGCCACTGGATTGTCCAACATTCGGCTAAGCGTTCTGCTCACTTGCTTTAATTTTAAAGCGAAGGTTTTTTTGTACGATGAGTGAGAATGGGTTGATTTCGTTCGTACTGAATTATTCCCTTTTCCTGCAATAGCCATTTGATTCCCACTGTTGGCAATTAACACATTTTCGGCAATTTGAACATCTTGTTTTTCATTGTTTCCAACATTGGTAGCACTGTCAGCATCCGATGGAACATGTGTTGCTACACTACTTTTTTCCTCATCGATCGAAACAATGGAAGATTCACCCAAAACCATTGACTCAACATTCGTTGTCTCATACGCAATATGACTCGATTGTTCATTAGGAACATTCACCACAGGAGTATTATCTTGACTTACATTCACCCTTTCAACAGAGGTAGCAAGACCATTTTTCGTAATTTCAGCACCATATGTCACAGAAATGTTCGATGCTTTCTTTTCAGATTGAACTTCAGAAACTCCAGAATTAGGAATGGTTGAAACCTCTGTTATTTGTATTGTTTCGGCTACATATCCCGCATTATTTGGCCAATGCATCATTGTCCCAATAGCAATCACACCAAGAATTGACACCGCACCTAGGGACATGAAGAGACCAATAGGGCGACGACGAATAAGTTGTTCTGATTTTGGATATTGAACATCAAGCGCATCCACTTTTGACAATTCCCACATATCCCGATCAATGTCCAATTCGGGGTGGCGAATTAGAAAAGACTCAAGCTGAGCTATTTGTTCCTCACTGAGGTTTCCCTCCATGAGTTCAAAAAGCCAACGATCGATGTTTGAAAATGATGGATTGCTCATACGAGTTCTGTCAAACCTTTTAACTGCTTTTTAATTTTATTCCTCGCTCTAAACAAATAGACCTTCACCTGAGAAGGTGAGAGTTGAAGAATATCCCCTATTTCTTCGTAGGTATATCCTTCGAGATCCCGCAACAGAATAATACTTTTCTGTACTGGGGGAAGAATACTTACAGCGCGGTCAACCACTTGTGATGATTCAAACACACTACGCTCTGTTTTTGCTTTTTCAGGAATCAATTCGTCTCCTGGCAAAACCATCCGTTGTTTTTTCATCACATGATTAATCATGGCATTGTGCGCTGTGGTAAACATCCAGGCCTTCGCCTTCTCCACTTCCACTTTCTTTCGGTTGATCCACAATTTTTCAAAAACATCTTGTACGATATCTTGGGCATCTTCGGCATTCCGAAGAAACTTCAGCGCAAAGCCGTAAAGTTTACCGCTGTGCGTGCTGACCGCAATATTGTATTCGAGTCTTTTCAAAACAGTGTTCCGAGGTAACAGTTAAAACAATTTGGCAACTCTTAAAGTTACATGGTGAACGATTTTTACATCGTTTTGGTGGTTAAAACTACAAACGGTTTATCAAACAGATGAATTGAACGAATATTTATAGGTTTTGGCTGAACAAATTCAAGTTTCTGTCGAACACTTTTTTAGCAAAAAAATAAATACATTTAACATCCCAAAACGAACCCTTATGATTGAAGCAAATCGCCTATTCGATATTCCTTATTACCAGCAACGTACCTATCCCAATTCAGGGATGTTCGTGACAAAGAAAGAAGGCTCATGGCATAAAATGTCCTGTGACGAGTTCTTGAATGAAGTCATGGTTGTTTCGCGAGGTTTAATCTCATTAGGAGTGAGTAAAGGTGATAATGTGGCATTGGTTTCATCAAACCGTGTAGAGTGGAATATAATGGACATTGCTATTCAGCAAGTAGGAGCCATTGTTGTGCCTTTGTATCCAAACATTTCGGAAAGTGATTATCGGTATATCCTGAATGATGCAGGCATTAAAATGTGCGTCGTAAGCACACTCGATCTTGCAACAAAGATTACGCATGTACGAAGTGAAGTACCAACACTGACGCATTTATACACCTTTGACGTGATTGAAGGATATGACCATTGGCATGCGATTCACGCACATTGCAAAGAGATCAACGAATCCGATGTTCAGGAACGAATGGACCAAGTGAAAAGTCATGATTTAGCAACAATTATATACACATCCGGTACAACTGGAAATCCAAAAGGCGTGATGCTTTCGCATCATAATATTCTAGCCAATGTATCTGGATGTCAGGAGCCAATTCCGGCTGACAATAACTCTAAAGTACTTAGCTTCCTTCCTGTTTGTCATATCTATGAGCGTATGTTGCATTACCTCTACATGTACATTGGCTGCTCGATTCATTTTGCCGAATCCATGGACACCATTGGCGACAACATTCGTGAAGTAAAGCCTGATGTTTTTTCTGCAGTTCCAAGGCTCATTGAAAAGGTATATGATCGCATCATGGCGAAAGGAGATGACTTGACAGGGATTAAGCGCCGACTTTTCTTCTGGGCGGTTGGATTGGCAGAAGAATACGATGTTGTTGGCAGAAGCTGGTGGTACAACCTTCGCCTTTCAATTGCCCGAAAATTAATTTTTTCAAAATGGCAAGAAGCGCTAGGTGGTAATGTCCGTGCCATTGCTTCGGGCAGTGCTGCACTTCAGCCGCGTTTGGCGCGCATATTCCTGGCGGCTGACATTCCTATTCTTGAAGGTTATGGATTGACAGAAACCTCACCAGTGGTCTCTGTAAACTCATTTTGTCGCGGCATTCGTATCGGTACTGTCGGTCCATTAATCGACGATGTCCACGTACAAATCGCTGAAGATGGAGAAATCTTGGTGAAAGGACCAAATGTCATGATGGGATACTACAATTTACCAGAGGCTACAGCTGAAGCAATTGATGCTGAAGGATGGTTCCATACAGGTGACATTGGAATGTTCGTAGAAGATAAATTCTTAAAGATTACCGACCGTAAGAAAGAGATTTTCAAAACGTCTGGTGGAAAATACATTGTTCCACAGGCCATGGAAAACAAATTCAAGGAATCCCGTTTTATTGAACAAATCATGGTAATTGGTGAAGGAGAAAAATTCCCTTCGGCATTCATCGTTCCAAGTTATGGTTTCATCAAAGAATGGGCACAAAGAAAGGGAATTGATTTGGGCGATGGCAGCAACCGTTCTATTGCAACTGACAATCATGTTATTGGACGTATTCAACAGGAAGTTGATGAATTTAACAAAGGATTTGGGAACTGGGAACAGATTAAAAAATTCGTTTTGCTTGAGAAAGAGTTTTCTATTGAAGCCGAAGAATTGACTCCAACTTTGAAATTAAAACGCAAGAAAATCCTAGAGAAACACCAAATGGAGTATTCCTCAATATATGTTGATCAGTAGACCTAATCTAGGGTTTCTTTACGGTAAATTTAATAGTAACATAATGAAATTCAGGGAAATAAATGCTCTCCTCAAATTTTAATTTCATGGCATAATTGCGCACTTTGATTCGCACTGGGGTTGATGTAATCGTCGAACCTTCCGTAATATATTTCCCTGAAGTCACCTCACCTTTCCGATTGACAGCGAGTGACATCACCACAGTCCCTGTGTAAAGACTATCTGTTACCACAAAATTTGATGTTGAAATCATCTTGCGACCATCATCCAAAAGAGTGCCTCCCATAATTTGAGCTGTAGAAGTCCAGGTGATGCCTAAAAATAGGAGGAGAAAAAGTGTTTTCATGATTGGTAGGTTTATAGCGAGGAATACGGAGTAAAGGTATTAATGTTACATCAAGACATTAGTCAATCTTTCTGCCGAATAAAATAAAAACCGAGATATTTTTTCATTCCCATTGAAGATATTGACCATAGAGCCACATAGGAGACAAAGGTTAAGTTTTCAATTATTGCAACGAAAGGCTTGTAAATTTTATTCTCTGTGCCTCTGTGGTTAAATAATAAATGTGCAGTTGTTTTATTAAACAATTAGCAGACGATTGCTCTCCACAGAACCACAGAGTAGTCAAAGGTTTAAGTCATGTCAATTTCATTTTCTCTAATTCTATGGTAAAAAAGGAATTGTGTAAATCAAGCAATCTTACCCCAATCTGGTCTGCTTTTCAGTATTTCACGTAAAATTTCTTTCAACGTCAAGTGCTGAGGACGATCCAATCCTGGGTCAAGATCAAGTAAAGCGCGTGCTTCATCACGTGCCATGATCACAATTTGCGCATCCCTCGAAAGATCCGCAATGCGCAGGTCTAGAGCACCACTTTGTTGGGTTCCCATTAAATCACCCGGACCACGAAGTTGTAAATCCACTTCGGCGATTTCAAACCCATCGTTCGTGCTAACCATGGTTTCCATCCTGCGAGTTGATTCCTTTGAAAGTTTGATACCCGTCATCAGGATGCAAAACGATTGTTCAGCTCCCCGACCTACTCTACCGCGCAACTGATGCAACTGTGATAAACCAAATCGTTCGGCACTTTCAATGACCATCATGGAGGCATTGGGCACATTCACACCTACTTCGATGACTGTAGTCGCCACCATGATTTGCGTTTCTCCTTTGATGAAGCGTTGCATCTCGTAATCTTTATCCTCTGGCTTTAATTTCCCGTGTACAATACTCACTTTGTAGTCAGGCAAAGGAAAGGCACGCGTAATCGCTTCATATCCACTCATCAGATTATTGAAATCCAATGTTTCTGACTCATTAATCAGCGGATAAACAATATAGCCCTGCCGGCCTTTTGCGATTTCCTCCTTCATAAAACCAAATACTCGCAAGCGACTTGCTTCATAGCGATGGACTGTATTCACAGGCTTGCGTCCAGGAGGGAGTTCATCGATGACCGACACCTCAAGATCCCCATAAAAGGTCATCGCTAAGGTTCGAGGAATCGGCGTTGCGGTCATAATCAAGACGTGAGGTGGTGTGGTATTCTTCTTCCACATCCGAGCACGTTGTGCAACACCAAAGCGATGTTGTTCATCTATCACAACCATCCCCAAATTTTTGAATTGAACGGCATCTTCAAGCAAGGCATGCGTCCCCACGAGGATATGGATCGAACCATCTTCAAGACCTTCATGAATCGATACTCGGTCTTTTTTCTTTACAGAGCCTGTCAGCAAAGCAACATTCACAGGCATATCCTTCAAGAATTCCTTCAAGGTCTCAAAGTGCTGAGAAGCAAGTATTTCCGTTGGCGCCATTAAGGCAGTTTGAAATCCGTTCCCAACAGCAATGAGCATCGTCAACAAGGCGACCAAGGTCTTACCACTGCCCACATCACCTTGAAGGAGTCGGTTCATGTGGTGACCAGAAACAAAATCTTTTCGTATTTCTTTGATTACCCTCTTTTGCGCACCGGTTAACGGGAAGGGTAAATAGTCTTGATAAAACTGATTAAAAACACCTCCTACCTCATTAAAAACGAAGCCTTTCGATTTTTGAGCAGTAATGGATTTCCTCAATAGCAACTCCAATTGTAGAAAGAACAGTTCCTCAAATTTCAATCGCAATCGTGCCCGATGAAAATCATTTTCAACGGAAGGTAAATGAACATGAAGAAAGGCCGTTTCTCTCGGAATAAGATGATGTTTATTCAGAATTCCTGATGGAATCGTTTCTTCGATCTTTCCTTTAATTTGGGAAACAAGTACAGCAGTTAATTTTTCTATTCCTTTCGAATGAAGTCCTTTTGCTGTTAATTTTTCTGTTGTGGAATACACCGGCTGCAAGCCAGTCTTTAGAAGGACATCTTTCCACTCTACTAACTCAGGATGCGGCATGTTCCAGGTACTTCCATAAACTTTAGCTTTGCCGTAAATCTGATACTCTACCCCTATTTTTAGTAATGGCTTGATCCATTTTATCCCTTGAAACCATATCAAGTCAATGACACCACTGGTATCTTGAAACTTAGCCGAGAGCTTTTTCGTACGTCCCGTTCCACTTTCCGACACAGCGATAATTCTTCCGCGCAGTTGGGCCGCCGTTTCCATACTTGAAAGTTCAGATACAGTGACATAGCGCGATCGATCGATATAGCGAAACGGAAAATGATTGAGTAGGTCCGAAAAGGTGTGAATCCCCAATTCTTGACGGAGGAGATCAGCCCGCTGTGGACCGACACCTTTCAAGAACTCGATGGGGGTTTTTAGGAAATCATTCACTCCGTAAATATAGAAAAACTCTCGTTTTTATCCATCAAAAAACCCCGGACGAACCGGGGCCTTCTGTACAGTATTTTTGTATTATTATTGACTTATAGTTTTCCAAGATCCATTGGGACTGCACTGCTATTGTAAGAATGTTGTGGTGCATTCAACATGAAATGGATCGAACCATACTCTGCATTGATTTCTGGATTTTCAGAGATTTGCGCTTGCTCGCCTAGTACTTCGAAGTCTGCGTTTACCTTTACATTTAACTTACACCCTTGCGCATCTTCTACGGTCATGGCGTAAACACCATCCGTCATTGATGTCGGGTCAGTAAAGTTTGCATTTCCATTCAAACGAATAAAGTAAAAAGGTGCTTTATCTGCCGACCATGGTGTTCCACCAACAATCTTCGCATTCATGCTACCATTCAAGGCATCAACAAACGTCGCTTCATCCATGTCGTAGTACAACATTAAAGGTTTAGGCATTTCAATTACTGACTGTGCTTCTGCTTTCAGACCTTTCGCATCAGTTACAGTTACGGAATATGCACCTTTCGCCAATCCAGAAAGTGTTGCTGTAGTTTCACCTGTGTTCCATACAATTGCGTATGGTGCCACACCACCTGCAATGTTTAGAGTGATTGCTCCATCCTTACGACCGAAACAAGAAACATCTTGTTTTGTAAGGTTGAGTGTCATTTCCTTTGCTGATGCTGTCCATGCAAAAGCAGTGAAGAGAATGAAGAGAATTGCTGAGGAAAAATTTGCCGTTTTCATAATGTATGTGTTTTTCTTTCAACAAAGCAACGACATCTATTTCAAACAAATCAATCTTCTTCCATTAAAGCATGTGAGTTTCAGCGTATACTACTAAGTGCACTACGTAGTTCTACTTAGTGGAGGTGTAAAAAGCCTATTTATTCTTCGAAAATTCACTGATTCCAGCGTCGAGCCACTTCTTAAAATCTTTCGGATCGCTCGTGTGTTCGAAGTCAGCAGAACCGTTGGAAAGATCTTTACCATCGGGATCTTGCATCACATAATAAGGCTGCGCAAGAATGTTGTAACGCTTAATTTGCATTAACTTCCATTTGTCACCAGTAAATTTCACTGTCATTTTACGTCCAGCAACTTTGAATTCACCTTGTTCCTTCTTCGGTAATGCTTTTCGTTCATCTACATGCAATGAAACAATGACCACATCATTTTTCAAGGACTCGATGATTCCATCTTCTCCCCACACCTTCTGTTCCATTCTGCGGCAATTCACACAATTGATTCCTGTGAAATCTACAAACAAAGGTTTATTTACCTCCTTTGCATACGCCAAGGCCTTGTCATAATCGTGAAATACCCACAGGTTTTGAGGACCACGCACAGTACCTTCCGGGCCTACTTCACTCGAGGCAGCGCCACCAGCGCCACCTACACCAAGAGGAGACTCACTGTATTCCAATGGTGGCGGGAATGCACTTATAATTTGCAACGGCGCACCCCACATTCCTGGAATCATATAAATGACAAACAAAAAGGTAGTCGTTCCGAGCAATACGCGTCCAACCGAAAGGTTTTCCACAGGACTATCATGTGGCATCTTTATTTTTCCGAATAAGTAAAGTGTCAAAACTCCAAAAATAGCGATCCAAACAGCCAAGAACAATTCACGCTCTAGCATGTGCGCATCCCAAGTCATGTCGGCATTGGACAAGAATTTAAAGGCAAGTGCCAATTCCAAAAATCCGAGCACCACCTTAACGCTATTCAACCATCCCCCTGATTTAGGCAGTGTATTCAACCATGCTGGGAAGGCAGCAAACAGTCCGAAAGGAATAGCAAGCGCCAATGAGAATCCGAACATACCGATGATTGGTGTAATTCCGCCCTGACGCGCTGCCTCAACGATGAGCGTACCAACGATAGGTCCTGTGCAAGAAAACGAAACCAAAGCCAAGGCAAGTGCCATGAAGAAGATCCCAATCAATCCGCCACGGTCCGCGTTTTGATCCGCCTTGTTCACCCATTTACTCGGTAAACGAATTTCAAAAGCCCCCAGAAACGAGATCGCGAAAATGATCAAGATAATAAAGAAGACAAGGTTAAATATTGGATCAGTTGACATGTTGTTCAACGCCTCCTCACCAAATATGGCAGTCACAGCAGTCCCCAGAATGATGTAAATCAAGATAATTGAAATACCGAAAATCAAGGAGTTGCGAATACCTTTTGCTTTTGTTTTGCTTTGTTTTGTAAAGAAGCTCACCGTCATTGGCACCATCGGGAATACACAGGGTGTAAAGAGCGCCAAGAGACCACTTAAAAAGGAAATAATGAATGTTGCCCAAAGTGAACGACGCTCCGATTTTTTTTCTTTTCCGTCTGACTTTTCATCTGTCTTCGAGTCAGAATTCACCGTAGTTTCTGAACCCGATCGTGCAGCAGTGTCGGCTGTTGCATCATCAGTTGCCATTGCGCCCTTTACATTCACTTTGAAAGGAACAGACATATCTGGCAAACACTTCACCTCATCACAGGTTTGAAAGGAGAATGTTCCACTAATTTCAAAATCTTTCTCGGAAAGGATTTTAATCTTTCTTTTCAACTGGAAACTCCCCTCGTGATACGCCAGATCTTCATCGGCGAGGTCATCATGAACTTGAATTGGTTTTGGTTCAATAACACCTCCCTCAATAGAATACTGAGAACCTTTCTTCAATTCAAAACTGGTAGGAAAACCAAAACTTCCTTTAGGCAACTTAGTAGCGTTAATATGCCAATGTTCAACGATTTTAATTTTGGCAATGATGAACGCCTCGTCTCCCTCTTGTTCCACAGAAAAGGACCATTTCACCTTGTCTTCTGGTAGTTCAATGGGTTGAGAAATGGCATTGGCCGTAAACAAAACGAAAAGTACCGATAAAAGTGAGCGAAAAATTGTCATATCAGATAGGATTAATTCGGAATTTCAATGGTGAATGGCACGTCAACAGGAGGAAGACACATGGTGTCGTTACACAACATGTAAGTAATTGTTCCTTTGATTATTGATGCGTTTTTTGTTGATTTAGATATCTGTTGGATGAAAGTCACTTTGCCTTCAAAGAAGTTCAATGTCGCCTCGAATGTTTGATCAAACTTTTGAATAGATTCTGGTTCTTCCGCTTTACCTTTCAGCTTGACCCCATTTAATTCATTGAACGTAAAGGAAGTTGGGACAGGACCCGCGCCATCATCAATGTGCTGGCTGTACAAATGCCACCCTTTCGCAATCGACGCAGTAAATTCAATCGTTTGATTTTCTGAATTGTACGTTACATTCCAAGAAATTTCCTTTTGGGAAAAACCCGTGAACGACAGCAGGGTAAACAGAACAAATAAAATGGAAAGTCTCATGTTTTTTCGTGTTGCTCAAAAATACACAATGCTTTGAGAAATTTAACACGACATTCGAAAAGTTCGTTAAAAACCTGTTAAAAGTATTCAGTCAATGTTGACTTCTGAAATGGAGTAGCGTGCTGTTGCGGCAATGGTCTGATCAGCAAAAACGCCCTTATCAAACATG
Organism: Crocinitomicaceae bacterium; assembly: GCA_040379705.1. GTDB lineage: Bacteria > Bacteroidota > Bacteroidia > Flavobacteriales_D > Crocinitomicaceae > M0103. Next base: position 1,161 of record JBEIKR010000033.1, on the reverse strand, counting down.
TATTTTCCAGTAATGGCAATCATCGCCGCATTGTCTGTACAGTATTCAAATCGTGGGATGTACACCTTCCAACCGTACTTATCCCCTGCCTCATTGATGGCATTTCTCAACCCGCTATTGGCTGAAACTCCACCTGCAATGGCAATTTCTTTTATGCCTAACTCACTCGCCGCCTTGGTCATTTTTTTTAAGAGAATCTCAATGATCGTTGCTTGTATTGAGGCACATAAATCATTTAAATGCTCAGAAATAAAATCTTGATTCTTTGCTATTTCCTTCTGCAAGAAATACAAAATGGACGTTTTCAAGCCACTAAAACTGAAATCGTATCCCTGAATATTCGGCTTCGAAAACTGAAACTTTGTGGCATCACCGAGTTGCGCATGTTTATCTACTAATGGTCCACCTGGATAGGGAAAGCCCAACAATTTCGCTGCTTTATCAAATGCTTCACCTGCTGCATCATCGATAGTGCTTCCGATCACTTTCATTTTCAAATGACTTTCGACCAATACGATTTGTGTATGTCCACCAGAAACCGTGAGACAAAGGAATGGGAAGGATGGCTTTGGTTTGTTTTCGTCGTCGATAAAGTGCGCCAAGACATGACCAATCATGTGATTGACGTCGATCATTGGGATATTCAATCCGAGTGAAAGTGCTTTCGCGAAACTTGTCCCAACCACCAAAGAGCCCATCAATCCTGGACCACGTGTAAAGGCAATTGCATCAAGGTCTGACAGCGAAATACCCGCCTTTTTTAGTGCCACATCCACCACTGGAACAATGTTCTGTTGATGTGCACGACCGGCAAGTTCAGGCACTACCCCTCCGTACTGTTCATGGATCTTTTGTCCTGCCGTTACATTCGATAAAATAGCCGAATTTTTAAGTACCGCGGCGGATGTATCGTCACAAGATGACTCAATACCTAAGATGATTACCTCTTTTTGACTCAACTTTCAGTAAATTTGTGTTGCGAATGACAAAATTACTTAAAATAATTGGCCGAACACTTGGGATTTCTTTTGAATGGATTCTCATTTTGTTGATTGCCTTAGCATTTGCCATTCGCACCTCACCTGTTCAAACCTATCTAGCGAAAAAAGCCGCCGCATTTCTTTCGAAAGAATGGAATACACGCGTTGAGGTTGGTTCTGT
>JBEIKR010000032.1:0-21743 GCA_040379705.1 Crocinitomicaceae bacterium | reverse complement strand
GTAAGCTTCCTGTATGAAAAAGGAACAGGGGTCATTGTTCGAGTGGATGCGAACAATTTTCTTGTCGTGTGTGATGAGGATGGCTTCGATCGTCAATTTCGTGCGCACGAGTTGGCACGAATACACGGGACAGAATATCATTTGCCGGATGATCAAGTAGCGCAGATCAATGAGGATGACTCTATTTCTGAAATGCATCACCGAATTTTCTCGGAGACACCAACAGGTGCCAAACGTCCCATTGATGTGTGGGAATTGGATTTGCACATTGAATCATTGATTGACTCACATAAGGGGATGTCAAATGCAGAGATTTTGACAATCCAACTGAAAGAAATGCGTAGTTTTTTCAAAAAGGCGCAGCAAAAGCATATTCGCAAAGTAATCCTCATCCATGGCGTTGGCGAAGGAGTTTTGAAAGAAGAAGTCAGAACTTTTTTATCCAAACAAGAAGGCGTGGAGTACTTTGATGCAGATTTTAGGGAATATGGCAAAGGTGCCACGACCGCTGAAATACATTACAACATTCGTTAGAGGTCCCTCCCAAAGCTGTGGATATCGTTGTGATTCTCTTCTATTTTATCCTTGATTTGCTTGATGGTTTGGGTTAAGAGAAAAATATCAGCGGGTACATTGGCAGCGAGCCATTTCCAACTTTCATCTTCATTTTCAACCGCCATGGACATGTGGTATAACATCTCAAATCCATGAACGAGCAGCCATTTCTGTGCGTTTTCGTTTCCCTCTGCAGCGTTGATCATCGCCAAAAGGTGTGGATATCCATTCGCTAATAACCAATCGCGTGCTTCGTCTTTCAAATAAATCGCATAGGTGGCCATGGCCAACTCTGGATAGCCGTTTTCCTTCAGCCAAATGAGAATTTCCTTATTCCCTTCGATGGCTTTCGCCCATGCCATAATGACTTTTGGATGATAATCGATTGATTTGATCGCTACGGTATTGACTTCAGTAGCTTGCCTAGGCGCGGCCTTTTTTTTCTTGAACCAGTTGAACATAAGGAAGAATTAAATATCGTCAATGCTAATTTCACAATTCGGTAACAACATTCTCAGTTTTTCTATTGTTTCTTCGCTAAAGTCATTGCCAAAAACATTGATGTATTCGAGCGAGGTTAAACGATTCATGTCCTTTGGAAAGGAAGAAAGTTTATTCTCCATTATCAGTAATGATTCCAAGGCGGATAACTCAACAAAGGAAGCGGGTAATTCAATTAAAATGTTATCCATCAACCACAAAATTTCTAATGCATTTAATTCTCCAATCCATTCAGGTAATTCATGCAGTTGGTTATTCTCCAAGTATAAATCTTGAAGTTTTGTTAACTTCCTAATTGATTCAGGAAGAAAAGAAATATGATTGTCGGATAAACCTAAATATTCAAGATTGACTAAGTTACCAAGATTTTCAGGCAATTGCCGGATTTGATTTCCATCCAAACCAAGTGAAGTTAATTTTGTCATTTTACAGACGAAATCTGGGACCTCTATAATTTGGTTTTCTTCAAGGATGAGTTCTTCGAGGTTCACCAACGTGGCAATTGAAGCCGGGATAGAATCCAACGATTTATCCACCAACACAAGAATGCGTACTTCCTTTGGATGGGCTATAGCCACTTCTAATGAGTTGCATTTTTTGTAGTCTGTCTGGCCCCAAACACTAAGTGCGAAAACAAAGACAAGATAAGTGAACACCAATTTATGCATTACCCGAAAAATAAATAGGCGACGAGTATTGCCGCCAAGCCACCAATGATGTCGCAGAAAATCCCAGCCCAAGCGGCGTATCGTGTGTTGGTGATTTTGACAGAACCAAAGTACACGGCGAGAACGTAGAATGTTGTCTCTGTACTCCCTTGGAATGTCGATGCCAATTTTCCAACAAAAGAATCAGGACCAAATGCTGGATTCTGAAAAATCTCCACCATTAAACCCCGTGCACCGCTTCCTGAAAACGGTTTCATGAAAATTACGGGCAAGGCATCGATGAACTGCAATGTTTTCAACCCGCAGAACAGCAAGATTTCTTTTAAGCCATTCATTAAATCCGCAAAGGCCCCCGATGAACGGAACAGCGCAACGGCAGCGAGCATTGCCACGAGATAAGGAATAATGTTGATGGCGACTTGGAATCCTTCTTTTGCTCCGTTGATGAAGGAGTCGAACAACTGTACTTTTGAACGAATCGCCAAACCAAAGAAGAAAGCAATGAATCCGAACATGATGGTGTTGCTCACAATGGAAGAGATGGTTTTGATCTGTTCTGGGTGGGTATTCAAATACCACATAAATCCAACAATCAATGCGGTCAATCCACCGATATAGCCGAGAATGACTTTGTCGAAAAGATTGATTTTTTGTCGAATGGAAACAAAAATTAAACCTCCCAAGGTCGCAAAATAGGTGGTAATCAAAATAGGTAGGAAAACGGATGTGGGATCAACAGAGCCATTGGTTGCACGCGCCGCTAAAATCGATACTGGGATGATGGTCAGTCCCGAGGCATTGAGCACCAAGAACATGATTTGAGCATTGGTCGCCGTTTTTGGATCTGGATTTAAGGTCTGTAAATCTTGCATGGCCTTCAATCCTGCAGGGGTTGCGGCATTGTCTAGTCCAAGCATGTTTGCTGAGAAGTTGAGCATTATAGATCCAACTGCAGGGTGTCCTTTAGGAATCTCTGGGAACAACCTTGAAAATAACGGTTGAATCAGTCGCGACATCACGCGAATAGCGCCACCATCTTCACCAATCTTCATGAACCCCATCCATAGTGCCATGATTCCTGTCATGAACAAGGCCAACTCAAAACCTGTTTTTGCCGATTCAAACAAGGCATCCATCATGTTCTGAAGAATATGAGTGTCTTGCCAGAAGATCAATTTAGAAAATCCCATCACCATAGCGATGATGAACATTCCAGTCCAAATGCGATTCAATACCATAGTACGAATATCGGAAACTCTTTGGTGTGGAAAGTGACTAAATCAGTATTCTTTCAACATAGAAAGGTCGATAGCTTATATAATCCCAATGCCTTGACGAAGTACCGTCGCTTCATGACCGGTGCAATCCACCACTGTTGAGGTATCAAGATTTCCATATCCACCGTCAATGATCATCGCTACATCCTCGTCGAAGCGCTCGTAAATTTGATAGGGATCGGCAAAATACTCTTGAATTTCATCTTCTTCATTATGCAACGAAGTGGTCGCAATAGGATTTCCCAATGCTTTCACAATCTCAATGATAATGGGGTTGTTAGGAATGCGAATGCCTATTTCTTTTCGGTTGGTATCGAACAGTTTAGGGATTTCATTCGACGCATGAAGAATAAAGGTAAATGGCCCAGGCAAGGATTGTTTCAACAATTTAAATGTAGGTCGGTCGAGCTGTTTGGTATATTCTGAAATGTGACTTAAGTCTGAACAGATGATGGAAAATTGTGCCTTGCTGAGTTTTACATCTTTCAAAGTAGCCAAGTCGTTCAATGCCTTTTTGTTGTAAAGATCACACCCCATGCTATAGACTGTATCGGTCGGAAAAATGAGTATTCCTCCTTTTTTCAATGCATCTACGGCCTGTTGAATGAGGCGCTTATCGATGTTAGCTGGGTTGATTTCAACGATCATGAGTGGTTTATTTGAATATTTTGCATGAAATCGCGCGGTGATCACTAAATGGCGTTTCTTGAATCACGAAGTCGCTGGAACGCAAATCATTGGTGTGGAAAATATAATCAATCCGTCCTGCGGGTACCTTTCCTACATAAGTTGACCCAATTCCCATTGAGGTGTTTCGAAAGGAATCAATCAGTAACTTGCTAAATTGATGGTAGGTATATGACATCGGTGTATCATTGAAATCTCCACAAACAATCGTCGGGTAGGGTGAGGTACGTACATGTTCCATGACTCTTCGTGCCTGGTCAGCGCGCTTTGGATAGGCGATGCGAAGCTTATCAATCACCCGTCTAAACATTGATTTGGGTTCTTCTTTTACATTCTTATCCGAAAATTCAGAATAATCATCTTCCTGCAACTTTATCGATTGAAGGTGAACATTGTAAATTCGGAAGGTATCTTGATTTTTTATGATATCGGCGAAAATGCAATAATTAAAGTCTTGAGCTCCTTGGGTGTTAAACATCACATCACCACGTGCAATCATCTGGTACTTGGACATAATCACCACACCAAAGTTTTGCCTTCCTCGCAACTTGTGGGCGTAGCGCTCGTGAAAATCTTTCGTTTCAAGCAATTTCACCAACGAGTCTCTTGTGGTAAAGCTTGTTGGTTTGTCTTGGTGGTAAAATTCCTGGAAACAAACGATGTCTGGAGATTGGGCCGCGATGTAAGCGAAAATGGAGTCCTTATTTTTGTTTCGAAGTGCGATGTCGTTGTTGTACAAATCAAACAAGCGAACGTTGTAGCTCATCACATGCAAGATCTTTTCTTCGGCAGGTAAATTCGTTTCATTTGACCCTAAAGTAAACATTCTGAAGTGAAGCTTTCCACCGATGAGCAAAACCAAAACAATGAGTATCACCATTCGTGACTTTGCAAAAATCCAAATCACGAGAGCGATGAGCGTGCAGGATAAAATGACCGGATAAGCCAATCCAAAGAACGGAAGGATTTTTAGTGTGTTTGGGTGGACAAAAGGAGTCAAATAAGCCATCAGCAATCCACACAGACAGATGAGGGTCAGAATTTTAAAAAGTGTAGATAAGCGAAGGAGTTTTGACATCGGTTACTTCTTGCTTTGCGTGAATAGAAAATCTTTTTCAGCTTTTGTCAAGGAGTCATAGCCTGAACGAGAAATTTTATCGAGAATTGCATCGATTTTGGCTTGCTTTTCTTTTGCTTCAAGATTGTATTCTTCATCCGACTTGAATAGGGCAGTTCGACCACCTTTCTTCACTTTCATCGAGTTGTTCTTGCGAAAGAGTCCAAAAAACCAATCGCTTAAGCGCTTAAAGACCATAATGACATTGGATTTACTGTGAATATTCTGAACGGAAAGGGCACCAATAATTGCACCTCCGATGTGTGCAAAATGGGCTGTATTGCTGGTTTTTAAACTGTCAATGCTGAGTGAAAACAAATCCATCAAAACGAAGATGCCAGCGAGAATGATGATGCGAACCGGCAAGACACCGAAAAGCAACACCTGCATGTTTGGACGATAAAATGCCAATGCGACGAATACTGCCATAATTGCCCCAGATGCACCGACAACGTAAGAACTTTCAGGAACTCCAGGCAACAGGTGTGCGACAATTTCTAAAACACCTCCAAATAAACCACCTAAAATGTAGGTGTGTAAGAGTCGCTTGCCATCAAATAAGGATTCAAACATGCGTCCTGAGAAATATAGGAAAATCATGTTGAATAGGAAGTGGAAAAAGTCGTAATGAGAGAAAATGGATGTCAATAATCCCCATGGATGCATGAAGAATGAAGGCACTTGAACATCGAGTGAAAAGAGAAGGTGTAAGAATTGATCCACACCATTCTCAGCAGCACCGGTCGCTAATCCTCCAAAAACAGAAAGTACTTTTACGATTAAGAACACGGCAGCATTCACCATGATCAAGCGAATGGTCATCCCGCCATGGGCAAATTGATACTTTAGATCATCGATAAATGTACGTTCGGAATTCATCAGTAAAAATTTGAACGATCTGTTTTACGCCAATAAAGCACGAGGATGATTCCGACAATGGCACCTCCCACATGCGCGAGGTGCGCGATTTGGTCATTGGCATAGAAACTATTGTACACTTCGAAGACCAAATAGGCACCAATCAAGTATTTGGCTTTGATCGGAATAGGAGGGAAAAGCAACATCAATTGCGTGTTAGGGAATAAAACAGCGAATCCTGCTAGGATGCCAAATAGTGCTCCCGAAGCACCGACCATAGGTGTTTGGATCATTCGGAAATACTTATTTACCACATCTGCACCACCTTTGCTCGCCATCTCTTGTTCAAGTGCACTTGTTGCTTCCAACGGAAAGTTATTGATCAAGATATTGTCCATGGTTGAAACATCATACCCCAATGAGGTAATTTGACTTTTCAATTCCATGATTTCCCAAACACCAATGGCATTGTACAATGCAAAAGCCCCAATTCCACAAGCGAAGTAAAATAAGAAAAATCGTTTTGGACCCCACAAACGCTCCAAGTGTGCGCCAAACATCGCGAGCAACAACATGTTAAAAATGATATGCAAGAAGTCGTTCAAACTGTGCATGAACATATACGTAATCATTTGGAAGGGCTGGAACAAGGGCGAGTTGATGTAATGCGCACCCAGCAATCCCGTGTAGTCGTTTCCTTGCTGTGCCAAAATAAGCACGACAATAAAAATAGTGATGTTTAGTAATAGTAGGTTTTTGGTTACCTGAGGTATGTTGTTTAAGAAATTCATTGCTAAAATCTATTGGATATTTCTTCTGTTGTCAACGTTTGCATAATCTTTTTTCCTGAAGGAGTTAAGGCATGTTCAGGGCATGCAAACAGTAATTCAATGAAATGGTTTGCTGCATCTCCCGTCAATTGATGTTTTTTTCTTCCCGCCGCAGAAGCGACGGAGCGAACAATTAAATGGGCAATATCTCCTTTGTCGATGGTTTTGTAAGCGATTTCTTCGAAAATTAAATCAATACAGCTCAAAATCGTTTCTTGTTCCAATACCGAAGGAACTGCAGTCAGCGATAAAACAGCTTCATTCAGGTCCCACTGAAAGCCAAGTCGACCCAGCATTTGACGTTGTTCTTCCCATGCGCTCGCTTCTTGCTTGCTCACACTTTTTTCAACCGGAAACAATAAAGTTTGAGATTCTATTGGATTGGAAATGAATTTATTGAATAACTCATCATAAATCATTCGTTCAAATGCACGTTGGATATCAATGACCAACAATCCAGAGCGACATGTCGTAATCAAGTACTTCCCTTTGATCAAGCACTCACGAGATGCTGATGACTCTTCCTCCTCGTGTTCAATCAAAATACCTTGTTCGCCTTTTACTTCCTCTTCAATGGAATAAAAATTCTCCCATTCTTCAGGACTCGCTATTTTACTGCCAAATCCTTGCGCACTCACCGCTTTCGTGAAGCCACTAGAAGAACCATGCGTATTTCTGGGACTTGACGTCGAGTTGAACGGGTTGTACATCGGATTCACCTTGATCTCAGGTTCGACAATCGGCTGATTCTTCATCGAATACGGAAGGTCAAAGCTGCTTTCCTGATCAAAATCAAGGGAAGGCATGACATTGTATTTACCCAAAGTTTGTTTAATTGCGCTGAGTAAAATCATGTAAATGTGCTTGTCCTCTTCAAACTTGATTTCGGTCTTCGTCGGATGCACATTGACATCTATTTTCTTTGGATCAACCGTCAGGTATAAAAAATACCCAGGGAAATTCTTTGTCGCTAAAAGTCCTTCAAACGCTTTATTCACCGCATGTCCGAGGTAATTATCTCTGAAATAGCGATCGTTCACAAAGAGGTATTGCTCTCCACGCGTCTTTCTAGCGAATTCAGGTTTTAATACAAATCCTGTTAGCGTGACGATATCTGTTTTTTCCTCCACAGGAACAAGCTTGTCATTGGCGCCTTTACCGAGCACATCCACAATCCGCTTGCGCAGCACACCTGGAACCAAATGGTAAATTTCTACTTCATTGTGAATCAGCACAAACCCAAGATTGGGATGGGCGAGCACAACGCGTTCAAATTCCTCACGAATATGGTTAAATTCCACATTGTCCGATTTCAAGAAATTTCGTCGCGCCGGAACATTGAAAAATAAATTCTTGACATCAAATGTTGATCCCACTGGACAAACACAGGCTTCATTTGACTTTATTTTTGTCCCTTCAATGACAATGGCTCTTCCTGTTTCATCTTCCTCACGGCGTGTTTGCAAGGATACATGTGCAATTGCAGCAACAGAGGCCAAGGCTTCACCACGAAACCCTTTGGTAGTCAGTGTAAACAGGTCGTCAGCGCTTCGAACCTTGCTCGTGGCGTGACGATCAAAACATAGAAGCGCATCGTTTGGGCTCATACCTTTGCCATTATCCACAATTCGGATCAAGGTTCGTCCAGCATCCTTGATGATGACATGAATTTTATCGGCACCTGCATCGATGGCATTTTCCATCATTTCTTTAACGACAGAGGCAGGACGCTGAATAACTTCTCCAGCAGCAATTTGATTGGCAATGTGGTCAGGCAATAAACGGATTAAGTCGCTCATCAATTAAACGAGTTTTTTAACAACCGTATCGACATCATCCAAGCCATTGAAAATGAAATAACCGAGAACAACAATAACTACCAATAAAAGGATCGTGCGCATGTTCGAACTGTAGCGCTGTTGCTGAGCGTGTTTCGAGCGGTCCCATGTTTCGTGCATCGACTGACGAAGCATGTTTCTGCGTTCTTCATCGGACAATTCTTCGTCGGATAAGCGCTCAAACTGTGCCTTTTTCAACTCCAAACGTTCTTTACGCTCATCGTAATACATCGGTGAGTAATTGAATTGTTTCGGCTTAAATGTCTTATTTAAAAACTTGAACTGCATGACTTTCTCTCTTCGAACAAAAATACGTTTTTCCTCGTTTTTCCGTGCACATTTTGCCAATTATTGTTCCAAAAATATGAACATGACAATTCGACATATTGAAGGAAAGAAAGCGATTATTTCTCACGAATTCCTCAGCGAAATCCTTATTTTTGAACGATGAAACGAGCAGGAATTCTATTGAATATATTTTGGGGTGGGTTGGTAATCGCTATGCCAATGTTGTCTTTTATTAGCGATCAACCTTTGAAAAAGGAAGTGTATCCTCATAAAAAGTTTCAATTTGAAAAGGGCTGGGCCGAAAAGCAATTGGCACAAATGACGCTCGAAGAGAAAATCGGACAGTTCTTCATGATTGCTGCATATTCTGGGCAAGGTATAACACATCTCAACGAGGTTTCTGAAATCATCGAAAAAAATCGAGTGGGTGGGGTTATTTTCTTTAAGGGTGAGCGAGCTGATTTGTCGCAAGCCATTGCCCGTTTTCAGTCTGAAGCTAAAGTGCCACTTCTAATTGGAATGGATGCCGAATGGGGTGTGCAAATGCGCTTATCGAATGAAGACCGTTTTCCGTATGCATACACCATCGGCGCAGCAGATTCAGTGGAGCTGACGGAAAAAATCGCAGCGATGATGGCCAATGAGTGCCGCGAACTAGGAATTCACATCAACTTCGCACCAGTGGCGGATGTTAACAGCAATCCTAAAAACCCTGTCATTGGCTTCCGTTCGTTTGGAGAAAATCCAGTAAAGGTAAGTCGTCAAGTGAGGGCTTTTGTGAAAGGTATGGAAGGAGCAGGAGTCATGACAAGTGTAAAGCACTTTCCTGGCCATGGCAATACAGACATTGATTCACATCTCGATTTACCGACGATTTCAGAAAGTTTAACGTCCATTGAAGCCATCGATTTACCGCCATTCATGGAAGGCTTTTCTGCTGGCAGCTCATCCGTAATGATTGGCCACTTGAATGTTTCGGCCTTGGATGATTCAGGTACACCTGCAAGCTTGAGTAGAAAAGTGATTCATGATTATTTGCAAGGAAAAATGAATTACAAGGGCTTGGTGATTTCGGATGCATTGAACATGAAGGCTGTGGCTGATCGCTATGGAAAAACGGAAGTTGCCGTAAAGGCCTTCGAGGCGGGCTGTGATATCTTATTGTTTCCGGAAGATGTGGGAGCGGCAATTTTAGCCATTCGAACGAAAGTAGAAAATGGCAGTATAAGCATGGCGGAGATTGATGCGAGATGCTTGAAAATTCTGAAGGCGAAAGAACAATTCCTGCCTGAAAAAGGTGGTGTAAAATCGTATAGCGCAGCAGAGGTAGATATCGCAAAATCTCAAGTGTATGAGCGTGCCATTGCTGTGTTGAAGAATAAAGACAGCATTTTACCACTTGCTCGACTTGACCGTTCGATTGCGCGCGTGTCTATTGGAGGAACTTCTGCTGCATTTAAGGAAGCCGTTAATCTTTTCGTAAACACGGATGACTATCACTTCGAAACGGTAGAAGAGGCACGTGCCGGCATGTCCAAGATTGTGCACAAATACGATGTGATTATTACTGGACTGCATAGCAATACCGTTCGATTGAAAGACAACTTTGGATTTGGCGAAGAGATCAATCATGTATTGAAGATGGCGGATCCTTCAAAGAATAATATCCTTGTGTTATTCGGTAATCCATTGGCTTTGAAAGGTATGGATGTTTCACATTTCAAGGGTGTGATCGTGGCATATGAAAACCATGGGCGTTGCCAAAACCGTGTCGCACAGCTCATTTTTGGAGCTATTCCAGCATTGGGCAAATTGCCGTTTACCATTAGCAAAGACCATCCTCGTGAGAGTGGAATTACCTACCCTTGGTCCGGTCGATTGAAATATTCCGCTCCAGAAGAGTTTGGTATTTCAGCGAAGAAGCTGGATGAAATTGATTCTATAGCGGTGAATGGCATCCGGAAGGGGGCTTATCCAGGTTGTCAAATCGTGGTAGCCCTGCATGGAAAAATTATTTACCGCAAGAGCTTTGGTACACACGAGTTTAAAGGAGATGTGGCAGTGAAACATACTGATTTGTATGACATTGCTTCGGTGTCAAAGATTGCAGGTTCGACCATTGGCGTGATGAAACTGGCCTCAGAAGGGAAGTTTTCGCTGTCAAAAACCTTAAACGACTATCTCCCAGAACTTGTCATCGGAAAATACAAAAACATCAATATCCGTGAGATGATGGCACATCAAGCTGGACTTCCTGCATGGATTGCGTTCTACAAAAAAACGTTTACCGACGGGAAGTACAACGAACGGATCTATTCAACGACCAAGAAACCTGGCTTTGAAACGAAAGTGGCTGAAAATGTGTACATCTTGGATACGTATGCCGATTCCATCTACCAACAAATCATGGAAGCATCTTTGGGAGAAAAGACCTATGTCTATTCAGATTTAGGATATTACTTTATCAAGAAAATTGTCGAGAAACAGTCGAGTATGGCATTTGATTCATTTTTGTACGATCAGATATATAAACCGATGGGCTTACGTTCAATTCGATTCAACCCGCTTAATTTCTTCTCAGCCAATCAGATTGTTCCAACAGAGAATGACCAAGCCTTCAGAAAACAATTGTTGCGCGGGTATGTGCACGATCCCGGAGCAGCCATGCTCGGTGGTGTTGCAGGTCATGCCGGGGTTTTTTCAAACGCAACGGATTTAGCTTCATTGATGCAAATGATCATGAATAATGGTGTGTATGGAAATTACCGCTATTTGAGTGAAGATGTAGTGAAGGAGTTTACCCGTGCTCAGTTTAGTGGGAATCGTCGAGGAGCAGGATTTGATCGTCCGAAAGCATCAGGTGGTGGAACATGCTACGAGACAGCAACGCAAAGCAGCTATGGACATTCCGGATTTACAGGAACGCTCGTTTGGGCTGATCCAGAGCGAGGAATCAATTATGTGTTCCTTTCCAATCGTGTTTGTCCAGATCAAGAGAATTGGAAGTTGCGCGACATGAACATCCGCACGGAGATTCAGCGTGTAATCTATGAAGCCTTAGCAGGGAAATAATGCACCGCAGCCATTGGAAATCGTTCATTTGTGTATCGGTGCTACTTTCATTGATTGCGGCGATTTTCATTCGATTTCTAGCCTTTCACGAGGTTCGTGCTGAGCGCTTAGGTTGGATGTTTGATGATCCAGCGTACCACGTATTACCGGTTATAGATTCTTCAGTTTTCATTTTCAGCATCACCTATGGGACCTTGTTAACCTACTTGACCCTACACCGCAAGGTACCTCATGCCTTTGTCTTGCTCATGTGCAGTTATGCATTCATTCTCTTGTTTCGAATCGTGACGCTTTCATTGTTGCCATTGGTTGTTCACAAAGATTTGATTTATTTGGAAGACCCATTTTTGAATGATTGGATTTATCCGTCGCGAATCGTGGCTGATTTGTTTTTCAGTGGACATACTGCCTTGGTGTTCGCTATTTACTTGTTATCAGGAAAGAAATGGCCTTTTCTATTTTTGTCTATTGTGATTGGTACCTTACTCGTCATGCAGCGCGTGCACTATAGCATTGATGTAATCGCAGCTTTTCCGTTCGCCTGGGGTGCGGTTACCTTGAGTCGTTGGATCGGAGGGAAGGTGTTCGAGAAATTGTAAGTTAGATTTTAACCGTTCTTTTTTGTTTTAATTTATAACATACTGTTGTTTTAATTAAAAACATCTATTATCTTTAATTGTCCCAAGTTTAAGATATGGAAGTCACACAGAAAACAATTGGAGAACGTATCGTTCAATTAAGAAAGAAAAAAGGTTGGTCACAGGCTGAATTGGCATCCATGATAGGCATGTCGCGATCGTCTTTCGCTCAAATCGAATTGGGAAATAGGCATATTGAATTGTTTGAGTTTCAACGAATGGGGAATGTGCTTGGATTTTCATTGAATGATATGATGTCAGCGACCTATAATACGTCTGAATTGCTCAATGAGCCTTTTGTTGATTACCAACTGGCATCAAAGGAAAGGAATTCAATTCCTCTGTTTGACCTTGAAAAATGCAAGAATGTGCTTTTGTATATATTGGAACGATGTGCGGGTAAGCCGAATGTTGGCGAAACTGTTTTATACAATTTAATATACTTCTCTGATTTCAACTATTACGAAAAGTATGAAGAACATCTATCAGGATTGAATTACCGAAAATTAGCCAGTGGTCCTATCCCGCAGTTTTTGGATGATGTGCTCAGTCGAATGATTGCAGACGAACAAATTTATCGCTTAAAAACAACCCTTCAGCCAGCGCCACAAACACGATTTATACCATTGATAAAAGCTAATTTGACGCGATTAAAGGCTAGTGAGTTGGATGTTATTGATCGAGTTATAGATCAAATGTGTGATTGGTCATTATCAACACTAATGAACTTTTCGCGCAAAGACATGCCTTGGTTGGCATCGAAGGATGGGGAACTGATTAACTATGAACTTGTCTTTTATCGCGAAGCACCTTTTTCCGCAAGATGTTATGATGAAGAAGAAGCCGAATAATGACATTTACTGAATTACCTGAATTTAGTAGGGATTTCAAGCTTTTGTTAAAAAAGTACAAAACGTTGAATGATGATTTACTCGTTTTAATGCAAGTGCTCGAAGTGTTTCCTAATGAGCGTCCTCCTTTCAGTTATCGGATCAATAACTTGGCTATTCAAACATATGTAGTTAAGGTGAAAAAAATCGCATGTAAATCTTTAGCGGGAAAAGGAGTGAATACTGGGTTGCGATTGATTTATGCGTATTTACCGGAAAAACAAAACATTGTTTTGATCGAAATGTATCACAAGAAAGATCGAAATCAAGAGGATAAAAGAAGAATTTTGGCTAATTTCAAATGATTACCTGATGTAATATTCTTTGGATTAAAATCCATGGTTTTGTAATTGATCAACCATTTTAATGGTTTACCACTCAATCCAAAATTGTTTCGCTTGTTGGTCAACAATACAATGATCGAAATCAAGAAGGATAAAAGAAGAAATCTTGCTAGTTTTAATAGATGAAAATGCGCAACACTTTAAATTAAACCAATCCAATGAAATCAGATGCCATCGTAAAAACCTTTGCTTTTGGAAGTTTATTCTTTTCCATTTTTCTAACGATTGCAGAACTCATCGCCGGTGAAATTGTGCGTATCGATCAATTGATGCTCTCCATTTTTATTTTTTTTATCACTCTTGTTTTTAGTGGCATCGCATCAATTCCGATCTTCTTTGTCATCTCAGAAAAACGAATCACCTCGATGTCCAAAGGTGATGCTTGGATCTATGTAAAAAAACGCCTTTTGCTGATGTTTTTGATTTATTTCGTCCTCTTTTCAGTAGTCATACATTTCAATTCTCTAGAATTTGATATAAACAGCTACATCGCACTTGTTATCGTTCTTGGAACGTATTTGCTGACTGGTTTTGTCGTTTGGAAGCGAGAAATGAAGTCAGGAAAACAACGCGAATTTGATTGATTCTTTTTGTTTTTATTTCGTTGAACTTATGACCATTGTTTGTGTTTAAACTATAGGATTCACTAACTTTGAATTGTAAAAATGTCCGTATGAAAATTGGAATTGTGTTGTACCCAACCTTTGGTGGGAGTGGAGTTGTAGGGACGGAATTGGGCAAGGCCTTGGCTGCCAAAGGACATGAAATCCATTTTATCACCTATTCACAGCCCGTTCGTCTTGGAAGCTTTCGTGAGAACATTTTCTACCACGAAGTATCGGTGAGTGATTATCCTTTGTTTGAATACCAACCTTACGAAACAGTCTTAACAAGTAAAATGGTCGATGTCGTGAAGTATGAAAAGTTGGATGTGCTCCATGTTCATTATGCCATTCCTCATGCATCAGCGGCCTATATGGCACGTCAAATACTTCGTTCCCAAAGAATTGAAATACCATTTGTGACCACTCTTCACGGAACGGACATTACACTTGTGGGCAAAGATCCATCCTTCGAGCCGGTGATTTCGTTTTGTATCAACGAATCGGATGCCGTAACGGCGGTTTCAGAAAGCTTAAAAAGAGATACCTACAGCCATTTCAATACGACGAGAGAAATTGCGGTAATTCCAAACTTTATTGTTCCAGCAGATCAACCGTCGCAAGGTAGCTCGCATTTAAGACGTCGTTATGCGGAAGATCACGAACGTATTTTGTGTCACATCTCCAATTTCAGAAAGGTAAAGCGAGTAGAAGACGTTCTTCAGATTTTTAGGATCGTTCGAAACCACATTCCGTCAAAGTTAATTCTGGCCGGTGATGGACCTGAACGAAACAATTTGGAGCGTTTAGCGCGTGAGTTAAATATTTGGGATGACGTCATTTTCTTAGGCAAAGTAAGGGATACAGCGCATGTCCTTGAAATCGCAGATGTTTTCTTGTTGCCTTCTGAAACGGAATCCTTTGGACTTGCAGCGCTCGAAGCCATGGCGGTTGGGGTTCCTGTCATTTCATCCAACACGGGTGGTATTCCAGAGGTAAATATCGAAGGTGAGACTGGTTTCTTGTCGGATGTAGGAGATGTGGAATCAATGGCAGCCAATGCCTTGAGAATATTAGAAAACGTCGCATTGCATCAGTCATTTAGAGAAAATGCATTGAAACGTTCGCACGAATTTGCGCTTGACAAAATCCTCCCAATGTACGAAGCGATTTATGCGCAAGTCATTAAATAGAAAAGGCCCCCAGTTGGGAGCCTTCTCACTATCTTGTAAAAGAATTAGATATTCTCAATAATCATTGCGGAAGCTCCACCACCTCCGTTGCAAATTCCAGCTCCACCAATCTTCGCGTTATTTTGTTTCAACACATTGATCAGCGTAACAATCACACGCGACCCTGAGTTACCGAGTGGGTGACCTAAAGCTACAGCACCTCCGTTTACATCCACTTTCTCTGGGTCAAGTCCTAAAATGCGCGTATTCGCAATTCCAACAACAGCAAATGCTTCGTTCAATTCCCAGAAATCAACATCACTCGTTTTCAAACCTGCTTTGTCCAATGCCTTAGGAATGGCTAATGAAGGAGCGGTTGTAAACCATTCAGGTGCTTGAGCCGCATCTGCATAGCTTACCAATTTCGCAATTGGCGTCAAACCATGTTTTTCAACAGCATCCGCTGAAGCCAAGATCAATGCAGAGGCACCATCGTTCAATGTCGATGCATTCGCTGCAGTAATTGTTCCTTCTTTGTCAAACGCAGGACGTAAGCCAGGGATTTTATCCAAGAACACATTCTTGTATTCTTCATCTTCTGAAATAATGATCGGATCTCCTTTTCTCTGTGGAACAGCTACAGGAACAATTTCATTATTGAATTTACCTGCTTTCCATGCTTCTGACGCACGTGTATATGAGTTAATGGCAAATGCATCTTGTTCCTCACGAGTAATCCCATGTTCTTTCGCACAAAGCTCTGCACAATTACCCATAGGAACCTTGCTGTACACATCCAACAAACCATCTTTTGTAATTCCATCCAAAAGTGCAATGTTACCGAATTTTACACCGTTTCTTCCATCAATATAATGAGGCACTTGCGACATGTTTTCCATTCCACCTACAACAACTATGTGGTTATCGCCCGCTTTAATTGTTTGTGCACCAAGCATAATTGCTTTCATTCCTGAAGCACATACTTTATTTACAGTGGTGCAAGGTACATTGTGGCCAAGTCCAGCTCCCAAGGCAGCTTGACGCGCAGGCGCCTGACCTACACCCGCTTGAAGTACATTACCCATAAATACTTCATCAATCAATTCAGCTAGAACATTTCCACGCTCTAGTGCACCTTTGATTGCTGTAGCGCCCAATTGTGTTGCGGGAATTGATGATAATCCGCCGAGAAATGCACCCATTGGCGTGCGCACTGCAGAAACAATATATACTTCTTTTGCCATTTTTCTGATTTATTAAAGACGGCCAAAGGTACGAAAAAGGTTTTTATTGATGACCGATGTAATACGTTCAAGCTTCGAAAAAATGTAGTTTTGCATTGCATAAAAATATTTCATGAAATCAATCCTTTTTCTCGTATTCATTTCTCTTTGTTCAACGATATTATGCCAGACCGAATTTTGGAATGACACGTTGAAATATTCTAAAAATGAACGCATTAAAGACACAACGACAACAAGTCCCTGGAAGCTGAAGTCGGTATATACGCTCAACGGTACTCAGTCATCATTTGTAAATTGGAACGCCGGAGGGCGCAATAATGTATCTCTTTTGGGCTCGTTTTATGGACTTGCTTTTTATGGGCAAGGGCGCATTGCATGGAATAACGAATTAGCCATTGCTTTGGGCGGATTGAAATACATTGAAAAAGGATCACAACAAGGACTTCAAAAAACAGAGGACCGCATTGACCTTTCTACAAAACTTGGCTTCGAATTGAAAAAAGATTATTTCATTTCATTGGTGGCAGGTTTTCGTACACAATCGTTGAATGGATACAGCTATCCAAATGATTCGGTGCGTGTTTCTACATTTCTTGCGCCAGGATATGTCAGTTATGCCATAGGAGTGGAATATTTAAGGGAGGAACATTTATCCATTTTCATATCACCCATTGCGTCGAAGATGACCATCGTAAAAGACCAAGTTTTGGCCAATGCTGGGGCATATGGCGTAACCCCAGCGGTGTATGATGGATTAGGGAATGTTTTGATTTCGGGTGCACATGTCCGTTCTGAATTTGGTGCATACTTGCGGGTAATGGGATCAACCCCTTTGGCTAAGAATATTGATCTTCGAGGAAAAATAGAACTCTTTTCAAACTATACGAAGAATCCTCAAAATGTGGATCTAAACGCCGAGGTGAAGTTTATGTTTAAGGTAAATAGTTGGTTTGCCGCATCCTTGCAATGGGCAACGATTTATGATGACGATATCCGTATCAAAGATGCCAATGGCAATATTGGTCCGCGGCTTCAGTTCATGTCCATCATTGGCTTGGGTATTACTTACAAAATGGCGAACTTCAAAAATTGATTCAGACAAGGATTAGAACGAATAAATTGCCCTTCGGTGAAAGATTTGTAATTTTAGTGACGCATGCGATTTACAAGTGATCTTAGTGTTTGGTGGTTAATTCCCTGGTTGATGATCAGCATCATCGCAGGTATTTGGTTTTACCGAAATGTATCATGGTGGAAGGAGCTATCTTCACTATACCGATGGGGACTTGTTGCCTTGCGCAGCTCGGTGCTCTTTATCTTAGGTGTATTGTTGATCGGGCTCATTTTTGAAGCAGTCGATTATCGCGTAGAGAAGCCTTTAATCATTACGCTCACGGACAATTCCTCCAGTTTATTGAATTACAAGGACAGCGCGAAAGTGAAAAGTCAAGTGGATGCATTGCGTACACAATTGAAAACAGAATTAGGAGAGGAGTACGAATGGATGGAAATGACCGTTGGTAACACGCCGAAATTTGGTGGAGCGGTCAATTTCAAGGAATCGGTAAGTAACTTGTCTTCAGCCTTCGAAAAGATCAATTCGGAGTATTTCAATAGAAATATCGGTGCCATTGTATTTGTTTCTGATGGAAAATTCAATGCGGGAAACAATCCAGTATATGCCGCTGAACGTATCGATTTAACCCCAGTGTTTACAGTAGGGGTGGGAGATACCGTGAAGAAGCGAGATCAGTTTGTCAAAAATGTGGCAACAAACGACATCACTTTTCTGGGAAATAAATTTCCTGTTGAGGTCGATATAGAAGGGGTAAAGATGGGGAAGGGCACAGCGACGGTGTCGATTTATCGCGATGGAAAGAAATTGACGTCACAAACTGTAAAGTACACAGACGGCATCCGCGATTTTCAGCACCTTTCTTTTCTATTGGATGCTGACCGCATAGGATTTCAAACGTACAGTGTTGTCATCTCAAAAGCTGGGAATGAATACAATTACGCCAACAATTCACGCACATTTTATGTCGAGGTAATCGATTCGAGAAGTAAAGTACTCATTCTCGCTGGAGCGCCTCATCCTGATGTCGCCACTTGGAAGCAGGTGTTAGAACTTGATGAAAATCTGGAGGTTGAATCGATGTTGGTCAAGGATTGGAAAAAAGATTTGACGAAGACAGATTTGGTCATTTGGCATGAGCCAGGAATTGGATTTGATGCCTCTGTTCAGCAACTATTGGAAAACAAAAAGATACCAGTCATCTATACAATAGGTCCAAACACTACATCCACAATAATCCAAAAACTAAATATTGGAATTTCTGTGACCGGGTCGAACGGTCAAACAGATGATGTCCAAGGAGGAGTAAATACAGGATTCCAACAGTTTGAACTCAGCGATCTTGTAAAAAACATGGTGGAGTCTGGTCCTCCATTAAAGTCGAAGTTCGGTAAAGTAACATCTGCAGGCGGGTTGGAAGTGTTTGCTTTTCAACGTCTTGGATCCATTCGAAAAAATGACCCGTTGATCTATTTCAACAAACGCGGACAAATGAAAATAGGTGTCATTTACGGAGAAGGTATTTGGAGATGGAAAATGAATGAATTCATTCGTACAGGTTCTCAGGATGGATTCGCGGAGTTTATCAATAAAATCACGCAATATGTTTTGGTGAAACAAAACACATCCAAGCTACGCGTAAATTTTCCTAAACGTTTTACAAAGGATGAGGACGTTCTTGTCAATGCAACATTTTACAACCAATCCCTCGAACCAGTTTCTGATGCCGAAATACGTTTAGAAGTGCGAAATGAGAAGGGGAAACTTTCAAAGGTCGGATTTGGTGTCAGTGGCAAGCAGTACACGGCGTCATTGGGTAAATTATCTCCAGGGATTTATAAATGGAAGGCCATAGGTACACACAATGGACAGACTGAAGTGAAAAACGGTGTTTTCGTGGTGGAAGATATGGAACTTGAAGATCTCGATACGTATGCAGATCATCAAATCATGCGACAAATCGCGAAGACAACAGGGGGTAAATTCTTCGAGTTGAAAAACGCAAAAGGTGTACTTAAGGCTATTCGAAACCGTGACGACATCACCACAGTGTCTTATCGTGAGGCGACCTTCAAAGATTTGGTAGATCTAAAATGGCTTTTCTTTTTACTCTTGGCCTTCTTAACGATTGAATGGTTCCTTCGCCGCTGGTTTGGTGCTTACTAAGCATTTTTGAACATGATAAAATAAACGAGGCGACATTGCGTTAGTGCTATCAAATGTTATTTGCCTATGTTAAAAAAATACCCTGAACTTGTTATTGCTCCCGAAGACACGAAAGTGGGACCATCTGACAAAACCCTTAAAATGCTCCTTCAATACAGCAAGTCTATCGAGGTGAAGCGTACAAAAAAACAGAAGATGATTGTTCATCTCAACTAACAAAAAAAGCCCTCGTCAATCGAGGGCTTTCGTATTATATTAGGTTGTGAATTACCAAATTCGAGCAACTTTCCCTTCAGGATTTCTCATTTTATCTCCTTCATTTACCTCAAACGCTTTGAAGAACTCAGGGCAATTCATCAAAGGTCCATTCACACGGTACATTCCCGGTGAGTGTGGATCATTGGCGATTCTATTTTTCAACTCCGCTTCTGTGTAATTGATTTTCCACAACTGTGCATAGGCAATGAAGAAACGTTGCGCAGGAGTGAAGCCATCGCGTGAAACGCCTGAACGAAATTCCTCTGTACGCGCATAGGCATAATAGGCCATCGTTAAACCTCCAAGATCTGCGATATTTTCTCCCATTGTCAAGTCTGGATTTACACAGTGACCTTCAATCGGACAGAAAGAAGAGAAGGTTTCACCAAGAATTCCTGTTTTTTCCTGAAAGGCAGCAAGATCTGCTTCCGACCACCAATTTTTAAACGAGCCGTCCGCAGCAAACTTAGATCCCATGTCGTCAAATCCATGTGTGAACTCATGGCCAATCACCATTCCAATGCGTCCATAATTTACAGCATCTTCAGCGTTTTCATCAAAGAAGGGCGCCTGCATAATTCCTGCTGGAAAAGCAATTTCATTGAGCAATGGATGATAGTAAGCGTTGACCATATGTGCTGGCATTCCCCATTTCTCCTTATCAACTGGAAGATAAAGTTCCTTCATGTTTTTGAGGTGAGCATACAAATTCTCTGCTTTTACATTTTCAACATATTTCTCTTTATCAAAAATCAATGCGGTAAAGTCTTCCCATTTTGATGGGAAACCAAGCTTGCGACCGATTGAATTTAACTTATTCATGGCTTCGACCTTTGTTTCATCTGTCATCCAGTCCAAGTTTTTGATGCGCTCTTGAAAAACAATGAGTAGGTTGTCTACCATCACAGAAACGCGCTTTTGAGCAGCTTCTGAGAAATGTCGCTTCACGAATTCTTTCCCTAGGATTTCACCAAATTCCTTGTTGGTAATCTCGTCGATGGCACGCTCTGTAATCGGCTTCATCTCGGATTTCCCACTTAAAACTTTACCATAGAACGAAAAACGAGCGTCTACAAATCGTTGGTCAAGACATCCTGCATAATGGTTCAAAGTCTTCCACAACATGTAATTCCTCAATTCCGAAATATCTGATTTCTCTATAAGTTTTCCGAGATAACGCATGTGTTCTGGTTGTGAAACCACTATGGAATCAAAGTTCTGACTTTTCAGTTCAGACAAATACACTTTGAAATCGAACCCTGGAAGCAATTGACTGCATGCTTCAGTTGCGTACTTATTGTAGGTCTTTTCAGGAATACGAAGGTCAGCAGGTGACATCATGGTTTCCGCCATCTGTGTCTCGAACTTCATCACCATGTAAGCCATTTTTGTTGCTTGGTCAGCTGGATAACCTGCCAATTCAAAAATGGTTTTCATGTATTCCAAGAACTTTTCACGAATTTCTTTCTTGTTTTCAGCCGTGTAATAGTCCTTGTTCGGCAAGCTGATCCCGCCTTGACCAATGTAGGTGATGTTTTTGTCTACATTTTTCAAATCCTGACCAACACCAAAACTGAAGAATGAATTGATACCGTAGCGATGTTGTTCAGCAATCGCTCGTGCCAACTGGTCCTTTTTTTCAAGCCCACGAATCGCAGCAATT
>JBEIKR010000031.1:0-21774 GCA_040379705.1 Crocinitomicaceae bacterium | reverse complement strand
CCCATCAATGTTGAGATTTCAAACGGTCCGATTTTCCCTTCGCTATTAAAAGAAAACTCTATCCCCGTAATTCTTGCTCTTTCCGCATTCTTTGCCTTGAAACCAACCCAGTCGGTAATGTTATCTGGGGTCAACGCGATAGAATCTGGATTATAAATCCCAAAAGTATATTCAATCATGTTACTGTACTGATTGATGAATCCAGCAACATCGATAATTCCCTTCCACTTGTCAATCATGAAGACTTGCTTCACACCAATTTCTCCTGCCCACCCTTTTTCAGGACGAAGGGAAGGGTTCGGGAAAATGATGATTCCTCCGGTAGATGTCGCAGTATATCGCTCGGCCACCGAAGGGAAACGAATACCTTGTCCGAATGACGCACGAAGGTGCGTTGCCTTTCCTACTTTTTTGTGGAATGCGGTACGGAAGATTGGATATACAGGTAGCGTTCTTTTACCCAATTCGAATTTCGAATCCGCTTCATTGTCATCTTGTTTAAAATATTCCACACGGACACCAAAAGTCGCATCTACACCAAGAATCTTGGTTTCCAACTGACTGTACCCCGCAAGGTTCAGTGATTGATGGTTCCCAAAAACGGGGCTTAAAATATAGTTTTGCGTTGCTGTTGCACCCGAAAACAAGGTGGTGTGTTTGTTAAAATTCTTCTGGTAGGAATAATCTCCATAATACATCGTTGCTTTGGATGAAGCATAAATGTTCGAAAGGTCACCCGTAGTCACCAAATAATAACGTGTGCGCAACTCGTGCTTGTTGTTTTTCTTATCGTAATACTTGATGTATGGATCAACATTTAGTCGAAGGTTGTTTTGATACGTCACCGTTGAACCCGGACCTTTTGGATCCATTCCACCCTGAGCAATGTAGGCAAGCGAATCACTTTCCCAAAGAATAAAGCCACCTGTGTATTGATACTGCGTGCTATAAAAGACACCTGTTTTTAAGTTCGGAATTTTCGATTTAAAATATAGTGAACCACTCACACGCGCGCGCTGTTCGACGGCTCCTTTTCGGTATCCTTCAGTTGTAAATCCATTGAGAGAAAACGTATAACCTACACGTTTAAACATTTGTCCAACATAAGCGTCCATTTGATAAAATGTCGGGTTTTTGGTCCACCACTTCAAGCTTTCGCGACGCGGATTTCCATAGACACCCACTTGAACTTTACCACTGTACTCAAGTTTTAATCCAGGTTCGCGTTCCGTGATGGCAACAATTCCATTCAGTGCGCCACTACCATACAACACCGAAGATGCACCTTTTAGGACTTCAATTTGCGACATGTTTTCCATTGGAATGGCATTCCATTTTACATCCCCCACATCTGGCGCCACCATTGGTGTTCCATTCCACACCAAAAGCACACGGCTTCCAGCTCCGTAAGAATAACCACCGCCACCTCGAATACTTGCCTGACCATCCATGGTAAACACCCCTGGACTTTGATTCACCGTTTGCTCAAGGTTGGTAAATCCTTTGCTTTCAATAAGCGACGGTTTAATGATTTCCATAGATACCGCAACCTCTTCAACATCTTGTTGTCTTCGGCTCGCAGTTACCACCATATCCCCAATTTCTTGAACGATTGGTTTTAGCACAATGGTGACTTCCCCGGGGCCGTTCACTATTGTCGTGTCAGTAGAGAACGTACTAAGCTTGGTGATTAAAGTTACAGGGAAAGATTTACAATTCAACTTGAATTTTCCGTCAGGATCGGTCGCTGTGACCAGGCCGTCAGAAGCTGTCACTCGTGCGCCAACTGCGGGCTGTTTTGAGTCTCCACTTACTACAATTCCTGTTATTTGAGCCATTCCAATGGATTGGATCGCTATAAAAAATAGAAATACAATTACGCGCATATTCGTTTTCAAGTAGTCTAACTGTTAAACGAAAATAGGGTTTTATTTTCGAATTGGGAAAGTGTAATTTCTAAATTATCGATTGGTACTCTCCATTTTTATGCGTAAATTCCATATAAAATCAACATTCTTGAGCCACTCTGACCTCCATTACAAAATTGCATTATCGTTTCTTGTGGGCATCGGTCCCCGCAAGGCAGCGCGACTATTGTCTACTCTTGGCAGCGCCGAAGCCATATTTTTAGAATCCTTAAAAACAATTCATGCTAAAACAGGAATTCCTAAGGATCTACTCAGGGGAATAAATAGAGATGCAGCACTTGCACATGCTGCTCATCATGTCAATTACATTCAAAAGCACAACATTGCCTCTTACTTTTACTTGGATGCCGAATATCCCAGACGACTGAAGCAATGTTCAGATGCGCCAATCCTACTTTTTGGAAGAGGAAAAAATGATGTCAATGCTCCACGCATGGTCTCCATTGTTGGAACTAGAACAGCAAGTCCCTACGGAACGGGACTATGTGAATCTTTTCTTCAGCACATCATTGGCAAGGAAATCACCGTTGTTAGCGGCATGGCGTATGGCATCGACATTTGTGCACATCAGTTTTGTGTTCGGAACAACATTCCCACCATTGGCGTGCTTGGAAATGGTCCCGAACGAATTTATCCTTTCGTGCACCAACGAACAGCCGAACAGATGATGGAGCGCGGTGGAATATTGACTGAGTTTCTGCCCGGAACAAAACCCGACCGAGAAAACTTCCCTATGCGCAACCGTATTGTTGCTGGAATGACGGATGCTACCATTGTGATTGAAAGCAAGAAAAGTGGCGGCTCATTGATTACTGCTGAATTGGCCAACGATTACAACAAGGATGTATTTGCTTTTCCCGGAAATGTAGGACAAACGCTTTCAGAGGGTTGTAATCAACTCATTCGGCAACAAAAGGCACATTTAATCACAAGTGCAGATGACTTTCTAACATTCATGAACTGGAACGACTCTCCGAAAAACGACATTCAGCGCAGCTGCTTTAACGAATTGGATGCACATGAGCGGGCTATTTGTGAATTGTTAACTTCACCAAACGGTGAACACATCGATGTGCTTTCGGCGCACACGGGACAAGCCATTTCGGCACTTAATGTGCGACTCTTTCATTTAGAAATGAAGGGAATCATTAAGCCATTGCCGGGAAGTCGGTATCGGCTGATCTAAAACAAAAAATGGGGAACATCTTTCGATATCCCCCATTTTTGCTTTATGCTATTTACTAGAAGCGTACTCGTGCATCACGCAACTTGCGGTTGTCGATTACTTCGGCTTTCTTTTTCAATGCTTCCATGAATTGGCTTTGCACTTGGCGACGCATCGCCGTAAGGATTTGGTCGCGCTCCACATCATAATTTGCTGCTGCAGGCGCCTTGATTGTTTTATCTATTCGAATGACATACACACCCATCTTTCCTTTCAATGGCAAGGTGCGTTTTCCGTCTTTCAATGCAGAGAATAGTGCACCAACCACCTCTGGTTCAAAACCAGCACCTGTAATTTGTGCAGAGTAGAATGTAACCTCCGCCTTCATCACTTCCGTGTTTCCACGTTTCGCCATTCCTTGAAGTGTTTTATCCTTCAACAATTGGTTCGTGAAACGTTTTGCTTTCTTCTCTTCGATCAATTGTTGTTTCATCATTGCCTCAACATCTTCGAAATTAGGAACACCCTTCTCGCGGATCGAAGACAAAATCGCGATGATATACTTGTCTTTGTCTTTGATTGGTGCGCCAACAAGGTCGCCTACTTTTGCGTCTTCATTGAACGCTAGAGCCAAGAGCTTGTTGGCTGTCGTAGGGTTTGTAAAGCCAGAAACCACTGGGGCTTCTTCTTTCATTGGTAATGGGCGTGGGAAATATCCGGCGCGCACCGCAATCGTGTCAAACAACGCCAATTTATCCTTGATGTTTTCTTTCTTCGAAATCTTCGCATCCAGTTTATACAACAAATCGTACACCTCACGCTCTTTTTGATCCATTGTTTCTTGCGTTGGTTTGAACGCTTTGTAGATCGACGCAAGAACAGGGTATGTTTTATCATCACGCTCAAGCACTTCGATGATGTGAATCCCGTAATCTGTTTTCACTGCACCAATGGTACCAATCGGCTTTGTTGCTACAAATGCACCGAACTCAGGTACCATGTCTGCTTCGATAAAGTTATAAATCACTCCACCTTGTGGAACGGAACCTTTATCATCGCTGTACTTGGTTACAAACTCAGCGAAGTTGTCTTTGTTGATTAGTTTCACCAAGCTATCCGCCGTTTTTTGCTTTTGAGCGATTAACTTTTTGTCTTTAGACTGGTTTGTACCCAACAAAATGTGACGTGCTTTCAGACGTGAAGGTGTAAATCCTTGTACTTTGGAAATGATGAAACTTCCATTGTAGCTGTAAGGTCCAACAATCTCTCCAACTGACGCTGCTCTAAACACCGTGTCCATCGACATTGGGTAAGACATCAACTTCTGAGCTTTTTCATTTCCTTCAGGAACTGCTGTTGCAATCTTTGCTGAGCTATAGAATTTGATTTCGCTGTTCTGCATCACAAACATTGAGTCATTTGTTGACGCTGCAAATTGCTTCTTAATCTCACGCATCGATTTGTCGAAGCTAGCTGTATCTTTTCTTGATGGTTTAATGTCCACCATGAAGAGCCTGATTTCACGACTTGCGGTTTTGTTTTCGTACTTCTTATCCTCTTTGTGTGCTTCGTAGTAGGCCTGAAGTTCTTTGTCTGTTACCTTGATTTTTTCATCTGGTATTTCACTGAAGCGACGTACCACATACGAAATCGATTTGATTTCCTTTTGTGCCATATATTCGTCCTCAGACTCTAGTTTCGTCACATAGACCCCTTGAGAAATCAACGCTGTGTATTTGTCACGCTTTCTTCCTTCGATCAATTTTTTCTTTTGGTCAGCCCATTGTTGTTGAACCGCTGGATCTTTGTTTGTTTCTTGGTCATTTATCCATTTTTCCATCAACTTAGGATTGAATACCCCAGTAGTTGAGTCGATAAATTGCTCAGTTCCTTGCAACATCGGAAATCCATCGCGTCCATAAAGAAACGCATCGAATTCGTTGTCGCTCACATCAATGCCTAGCGCCTCATATTCTTTATCAAGGACTATTTTATCAACGATCATGCTCCAGGCGTTGTCCGCTGCAGCATCTTGGTCTTGTTGTGTATATTCGCGACGTTCTTGCTGTGCCTTCATGCGCTGTTGCTGATCAATCTGCGCTAAAGCATCTTCATATTCTTTGTTGTTTACCTTCTCGCCGAAGATTGTTCCATACCCAAACTCTTCGCCTGAGCCTCCGAAAATTTTATCATAATCGTTCAAGATAAAAGCCAAGAGGGCGATTCCAATAATTGCAACCAATAAACCTGATCTTTCGCGTATCTTACCAATAAGTGCCATACTAGTGATTTTATTAAGGGTGCGAATATAAACAGATGATTCGACTTTTGAAAATGAGACGTTGATTATTCGCGATATACAATGAAAAAAGCCGTCTCTTTTTATTTGAGACGGCTTTTTATCCGTTTATTTCGATTAACCCTTGCCTTTTCCTTGCACCTTTCCTTCTCCAGGTTTTATCTCTTTATTCTCTTCTTCTTCTTTCGGTTCGTTCTCCGATTCACCTTTACCTCCATTTGTCGGTTTTATCTCCGGTTTTGTCGGCTGCTGACCATCAGTTCCATTGTTTTCACCCGGCTTCTGTGATGGACAGGGACCGAGAACATCGCCGTGTGCCTGGTGAGCTGGCCATGCAGACATCGGTATTTCCAATGTTTGCGTCGTATTGCCCGACTTATGGCAGATTACCACCTTCTGTTCAACTGGTTCCTTGTAATTAACGGTAATTGTCTCCGAATCTGTGCCACAAGAATTCGTAGCCGTAATGGTAAAGGTGTTCAATCCAGCATTCAAGTTCACCGTATTTGAAAAAGATCCGTTGCTGAAAGAAAACGCTGTCATTGGCTTACCATTCACCGTATAAACGATTCCCTGATTGTTCGCAAAATTCGAGATATTCGCCGTGATGTTGAACGACGCTTGTTGCACTGTTTGACCACTTTGCGATGGATTTGTCACCTGAATCGATGGTGGATTGCATGGAGGAGTTGGATTTACTTGAGGACACGCCCCCATCACATCGCCGTGTGCCTGATGCATTGGCCAATCCGAAACAGGGATCACCATTGTTTCTTGTGTGCGATTTCCTTTGTGGCAAATCGTCATCGTTTGTGGAGCAGGTGCAGCATAATTGATGTTGATCGTTTCTGTATCCGTTCCACATTCATTCGTTGCTGCAATGGTGAATGTATTCATTCCAACATTTAGGTTCACCGAATTCGAGAATGATCCGTTGTTAAACGAGAAACCTGTCATTGGCGTACCATTCACCGTGTAAACGATTCCCTGATTGTTCGCAATATTCGAGATATTCGCCGTGATGTTGAACGACGCTTGTTGCACTGTTTGACCACTTTGTGATGGGTTCGTCACCTGAATCGATGGTGGATTGCATGGAGGAGTGTTCACCACTGGGCATGGTCCAAGAACATCCCCATGTGCCTGGTGTGCTGGCCATGCAGATAACGGAATCTCAATCGTTTGTGGATTGCCGCTGTTTCCTGGAGGATAGTGACAAATCGTTACTTTTTGAGGCGTGTTATCTACTGGCGCAGAATAGTTCACAGCAATTGTCTCCGTATCCGTACCACACGTGTTCACCGCAGTAAGCACGATGTTGTTTGTTCCAGGAATCAAGTTGACATTCGCTGAGAATGAACCATTCGCGAAGATAAAACTTGGCATCGGCATTCCATTGAATAAACAACTTATACCTTGATTATTGGCAACATTTGACATGTTCGCAGTTACCGTGAATGCAGGTTGCTGAACCGTCAGACCATTTTGTGCTGGGTTCGTCACCTGAATTGATGGAGGATTACATGGGGGAGTATTCACCACCGGGCATGGTCCGAGAACATCACCATGTGCCTGGTGCGCTGGCCACGATGCCAATGGGATTTCCAGTGTTTGAGGATTTCCATTATTTCCTGGAGGATAATGGCAAATGGTAATCATCTGCGGTGTATTATCGACTGGTGCTGAATAGTTGATTGTAATCGTTTCAGTGACAGAACCACATCCATTCGTTGCGGTAATAATGAACGTATTCCATCCATTTACCAAATTCACCGTGTTTGAGAACACACCATTCAAGAAGCCAAAGTTTGAGATCGGCTTGCCATTCACCACATAGTTGATGCCTTGGTTGTTCGCAATGTTTGAAATACTTGCCGTAATTGTAAACGATGTCTGTTGAACCGTTTGACCATTTTGCATAGGGCTTGTCACCGAGACTGTAGGTGGGTTGCAAGGAGGTGTTGGGTTTACAACTGGACATGGTCCGAGAACATCGCCGTGTGCCTGGTGCGTTGGCCAAGCAGCCAACGGAATTTCAATTGTTTGTGGGTTTCCGTTATTTCCTGGAGGATAATGGCAAATAGTGATCATCTGCGGTGTGTTGTTCACTGGCGCAGTATAGTTGATGAGAATTGTTTCAGTTGCTGTTCCACAATCATTCACCACAGAAATTGTAAATGAATTCGCACCGTTGTTCAAATTCACATTTGCCGTGAAAAGTCCTGTTTGAGCGTTGAAAGTAAGCCCTGAAATTGCCCGTCCATTTTGCTGAAGCGTCACATTCTGTGCGCTTGTAATATTTTGGAAAGATCCAGTAATTGCAAATACTGGTGTATTCACTGTCGAGCCATTCATCACAGGATTTGTGATTTGGATCGATGGCGGAGTGCACGGCTTAAAGTTTGCGTTGATCGTTTTAATAGCTGTTCCGCAACCATTTACAACAGTCACAGCGATCACATTCAACCCAGGATTCAAGGTAATTCCAGCCTGAATTTGCCCATTCGCAGTATTTAGCGTGAAGTTTGAAATCGACTGGTTATTTACCGTAATTGATACTCCTTGAGTATTTGTAATGTTCTGTGCGACAGCCAGCAATGAAATTTGCGGGTTGGTAAATGTCGCGTTGTTCATGGTGGGATTGGTAATGGTTACCGTTGGCGGAACACAGTTATCGTAATTCACTGTGATTGTTTCCGTATCTGTGCCACAACCGTTCGATGATGTAATTACAATTGTGTTAACACCGGGGATTAAAACCACGTTTGCCGCACCAACGCCTGTAGCGGCGTTAAAAGTAAATGTTGGAATCGTTTGGCCATTCACTGAAATAGACACATTTGATTTCGCAGCAACATGTTGCGTTTTGAAGCCCAACGCCAAATTCGCAGTTCTCACTGTCATTCCTGACGCCGTAGGTGATGTCAAAGTAATCACTGGCATTTGACATGATTTACGGATAATGGTTGTGTTTTTTCCATCTTTTCCGCATGCTGTCAAAGCAGAGAGTTCAATCACGTTGTTGTTCTCTACCAAGTTGATTGTCGCAGTGAATTTTCCTGTTTGCGGATCGAAAGAGAACATGTTGTTCGCCATTCCATTTACCGTGAAGGCGATGTTGTTTCGATCTGTCACATGATAGATGTCCGCTTGAACTGAGTATGTCGCAGAGGAAACACTCATGTTTGTGGCCACAGGATCCGTGAAAAGCACGATTGGCGTCAAACACGGTTGATAATTTACCGTCGTCACCTCCACATCGCTTCCGCAGGTATTTGTCGCTGTAATTTCTATCGTATTCGTTCCTTGTTGGAGTAGAATATCCGCATCAAAACGGTTTGACTGAGAGGTGTAAGTAAAGTTCGTTGAAGCAACGCCATTGATTTTGAAGATGATATTGTTGCGGTCAATGGTATTAGTAATAGTTGCGGAAACGTGCGTTGTTTGATTGGCCGCAGCAGAATTTCCTGCAGGTTGAATATAGGTAACCACTGGAGAAATACAGCCTTGTGTGGTGTTATAATTGTCTATGTTTCCAGAACCATTTGTTCCACCGCCACCTATGGTGTTTGTCACGCCAGAAGAGTTTGTATGGCTCTTGAAACGGAAATTCACAAAGAATGACGTGTAGTGGTATAAGTCTTTTCCGGTGCGGATGGAACTTTGCAATCCATCGTACAAATCGTATCCAGTAAAAGTGGTTTTATGCTCGATACCGATGGTTGTTCGCTCGCCGATTTGGTAACCAAGACCGAAACCAAGACTTGGCATGATTGACACCTTATTTACAGCTGTTAACTCTGTTTCGTAGATTCCATCGGTTCCCAAAGATTGGATGGAATCCATGGTATTATAATAATCCGCATACGTTGATGCCCACGTCAAACCAATTCCTCCAAAAATATACGGATCCAATCCCGTACGTTCACGAATACGATTGGCATGGATCACCAACTCAAGCGCAAGTCTATTCTGCGTTGAAAGAAAATTATTTATTCCATATATAGTGTCTGTTGTTGCATTTACCGGGAAATAGGTAGAATCTAAGTCGGCATTTTTTCCATACCATTCTCCACGTAAATAACGTGCGCGAAGATCAAACACCAAGCGCTTACCGTAGTTGTAATTGAATGATTTTCCAAGGACAATACCATAACCTACATTGGTTTGATTTTTAATATCGGATGTTTGCCAAGTACCGCCGACATTGAGTCCGAGGAACCATTTTCCACTGTTTTCGTAATCGATTTTTTGGGCATTTGCACCCATCATTCCGAGGAAAAAAATGATTGAAAGTGTAACAATTCTGTTCATAGTCCTTATTTTTTGTTGTGCCGCCGTTTGCGAATGCTATGCCAAAATTGGCAATAAAGCACTGAATATCGCTAAAAAGAACGTCGCAATTTACGGATGTTTGTTCTTTCTTGGCCGAAATTCCTTAATTTCAGCGAGTAATTCGGCGAATAAACGTGCACATGAGGCCCCTTGTTATTTTCTTGTTAACGGTGTTTTTTTCACAGATTTCGGTTGCTCAAAGTGACTACAATGTGTGTTCACAAGCGTTGGAATTGTGTCCAAATGTGACCGTTTCTGTTAACAATATCGGCGCAAATAAAACGGTATGTCCAGGATGTGAGGATGATTTTACATTTTGTTTCCCAGCAAATAACACCGTTTGGTTCAAGTTCACTACCAATACCCTAGGAGGAACGGTTCAGATTGATTTCACCAATTTGGTGTTTCAGCCTGGATTTGAGGTGGGAAATGCACTGCAAGCAACCATGTTTAGCGCGAGTCTGCCTTGTGATCCTGCATCGTACACTGCGGTTGGAAATTGCGTCTCCTCTGGTTCAGCACCTTTTACTTTGACGGCAATACTCAATCCTTCAACTACGTATTATCTTGTTGTTTCAGGTGAATCACCAGCACCAGGACTGACAACACCTGCTGAATGCACGTTTGATCTCACCTTGAGCGGCGTAGGTGTTGACCGCACTGCATCAACTATTTCTATTACTACAAATGAAACAAGCATTTGTCCCAACGAGGTATTGACAGCCAACGCAAGTTTAGGCGCTTGTCCTGATTTTGGAAACTACCAATGGTTTATCAACGGTGCGCTTGTCGCAGTAACTACAGATAATGTTTTTCAAACGAGCACGCTCGCTGATGGCGATGTGCTTAGTGTTCAAAACGCTTGTTATGCGCAATGCCCAGTCACAGTGACATCAAGTGGAGTCACCATTTCTGTTTATCCACTCACAGTGAACGCAGGTCTAGATATGACGATTCAATCTGGAGAAAGTGTCCAACTTAATGGGTCGAGCAGTAGCACCACCTTCATTTGGAGCCCTGCATTTGGCGTGAGTGACACCAACAGTTTAACACCCTTTGTAAGTCCAGAAATTACGACGGTTTATGCTTTGACAGCAACAGAAAATGGGTGCACACTGCAGGATCAGGTCGTGGTAAATGTGACATCCCCCTTGTTTATCCCAAACACTTTTTCACCCGATAATGACGGAACAAATGACACCTGGGAAAT
Organism: Crocinitomicaceae bacterium; assembly: GCA_040379705.1. Taxonomy (GTDB): domain Bacteria; phylum Bacteroidota; class Bacteroidia; order Flavobacteriales_D; family Crocinitomicaceae; genus M0103. The sequence goes on along the minus strand of JBEIKR010000031.1, from coordinate 10,837 downwards.
CATCGGAATCGGCAATTACACCGATTGTTTTGTAAAGATATTTGACCGTTGGGGACAAGAATTGTTTCAGTCCGTTGGGTATTCTAGCGGGAAAGCTTGGGACGGAACGCGCAATGGAAATCCACTCAACGAGGGGGTGTATTTTTACATCATCGAATTGCGCGATTCGAAAGAACAAGTGTTGAACGGCAGTATTACCTTGGTTCGATGAAAGGGTTATTTCACATAGTGCTGATATCATTCTTCCTACTCAGCGCGCGAAAAACCTTCGCGCAGCAAATCGCGCAATATTCGCAATGGTCTTCTCATCAATTCGCATTAAATCCTGCACATGCAGGGATCAAATCCTGCGTTGATTTACACACCCTATACCGCATGCAATGGGTTGGTTTTAGTGGGGCGCCAAGATCTGGAATGTTCACACTATCAGCACCGATAAATGCTAAACGAAAGCAGTACTTCACTGCGCGTCAAGGGATTGGATTTCGCTTCGAAAGCGATCGCATTGGTCAATTCAATACGAACCGACTCAACGCGGCCTATGCCGCACATTTCAATTTTACCCGCGATACCCGCTTGTCCCTTGGGCTTTATGGCGGGGTCATTCAATTGGGCTATGACCCAAGTTCGAGCACAAGTATCGATCCCGATCCAACAGTTTTGAAAGAAGCCTCATTTATTGTTCCGGATGCCACCTTTGGTGCATGGTGGAATGGCAAAAATTACTATGCTGGTCTGGTACTCGATCATCTCATCACAACCCGATGGAAAGACATTGGAGTGAAATCAAAATTTCATTTTCACGCGCTATTAAATGCAGGATATCGCTTTCCTTTTACGGATAAATTTACGCTGATTCCAGCGGTGATGATCAAGATTCCTAGCCGGGGACCTCTCGCTCTTGACCTTCAAATGATGGCTGACTTGAACAATCAATTCAACCTTGGAATTGGGTATCGAAATCAAGATTGTTTGATCTTTTTCGCAGGATTTAAGATAAATCAGCGATTATCTATTCAATATTCGTTCGATGCGACCGTTTCAGCTTTACGTAAAGCAAGCAGCAACACCCATGAAATTTCAGTAAGTTTCAACACCTGTCGAAAAGAGCGAAGCAGTACTTCGGCATGTCCGTTATTTGAGTAATTCGCGTTATTCAATTTCGTGTGTTTATAAAAGCCTAGGCCCTACCGAAAAGGCAAGGTGCTATTTGAGGACATTTGCAGGGATAAATTGAATTCCATGAAAAAATTATTTCCCCTTGTTCTTGTTGCTCTTTTGGCGTCATGTGTTCCAGCAAAAAAATACAAGGAACTTGTTGAGCGAGAAAAGGTATGTGCAGAAGAATTGGCGAAGTACAAGAGCAGTGCCTTAGACAATGAAGGCAAGGCAAAAGATCTGGAAGCCCGTTATGGCATTTTGAAAAAAGAAGTGGGTGAGCTTGAAGGAGACACAAGCAAACTCGGATATGACTTGCGCATCTTGCAATCCCAGTACGATAAATTACTGACACAAAATGAATCCCTGGAGCGGTCGTTTGACAAGTTGCGCAATTCTGGCGCAAAGGAAACAGCTGCACTTCAAGCGGAGTTGGAAGCGAAAAACCTCGAGCTTCAGCGTAAGGGAGATGCGCTTACAGCCTTAGAAAATGAATTGATTAACAAACAAAAACTGCTTGAAGAGCGTGAACAGCGTGTGAACGAATTGGAAGAAGCCATAGCTCGCAAAGATGAAGCAACAAAATTGCTGAAAGCGAAAGTGGCCAATGCATTGAAAGGATTCGAAAGTCAAGGATTGACTGTCGTTCAGAAGAACGGAAAAATCTACGTCAGCATGGAGGCGAAGTTGTTATTTGCTTCAGGAAGCACGGTCGTTGAAGCCAATGGTAAGAAAGCATTGGTGGAATTGGCAAAGGTTCTTGAGAATGAAAAAGATTTAGAAATCATCGTTGAAGGTCATACAGATACAGACAAGTTAGTAAGTGCTTCACATCCGACATCCAACTGGGAATTGTCCGTCTTGCGGGCTACTTCAGTGATTGATATTTTGCTTTCGAATTCAAAGATGAATGCGGCACAATTGATGGCTGCTGGTCGTTCTGAATTTCATCCTGTTGATCCTGCAGATAAGGCAAAAAATCGTCGAATTGAGATTATCATTTCTCCTAACTTGAGCGAGTTGTTTGAGATTATTTCGAATGATTAGATGATTATTTAATTGGATCCTTTTTCGATTTAATAGTCAGTCGAGGACCCACATTATTCTTTAATTTTGATGCATGGCATCTCGTTCTGAATCCCTGCAACTCAAACTTCAAACACTCCCTGAAAAGCCGGGTGTATATCAGTATTTCGATGCGGGCGGAACGATCATTTATGTTGGAAAAGCCAAGAACCTAAAGAAACGGGTTACCTCCTACTTCACGAAAACACCCGAAAACGGCAAGACCTATTTGCTCGTGAAGCGCATCGTTGACTTACAGTACATCGTAGTTGACACGGAGTTGGATGCGCTATTGTTGGAAAATAACCTCATCAAGAAATACCAACCGAAGTACAACATTCAGCTCAAAGACGACAAAACTTACCCCTGGATTTGCGTTAAAAACGAAGCCTTTCCGCGCGTGTTTTCTACACGGTATTTGGTACGCGACGGATCGAAGTACTTTGGTCCTTATCCGAGTGGTAAGGTAATGCAGACATTGCTTTCACTCATTCGTGACTTGTATCCCTTACGCACCTGTGCATTGGATTTATCTCCAAAGAAAATCAGTGAAAAGAAATACAAGGTTTGTCTAGAATACCACATTGGGAATTGTTTAGGACCCTGTATAGGTGCTGAACCTGAGGAAAAATACACCAACTACATCGCACAAATTGAGTCGCTTTTAAAAGGAAATATTCAATCGGTCATACGCGTCTTAAAGCAACAGATGTTGGCCCATTCCGAAAAATTCGAGTTTGAAGAAGCGCAGTTGCTGAAGGAAAAAATCCAAACTTTGGAGCAGTTTCAAGCCAAGAGCACCATTGTTTCTCCGAGTATACATGAAGTCGATGTGTGCACCTTGATTGAAGAAAATGATGCCGCTTTTGTCAATTATCTTGTCATCCACAATGGCTCCATCATTCACGCCTATACCGGTGAGGTGAAGAAAAAACTGGACGAAACAAGGGAAGACATTCTTGGGTATGTGTTGCCTGAACTTCGCGCACGGTATGAAAGTAGCTCCAAGGAAGTCGTAACGGACATCGCACTTGATCTGACATTCGCTGATTTTAATGTGCATGTGCCCCAACGTGGCGATAAAAAACAGCTGGTAGAACTTTCACTGCGCAACGCTAAATTCTATCGACTTGACAAGGCGAAGCAAGAGAAAATTAAGGATCCTGAAAAGCATACCAACCGCATTTTAGAGCAGGTGAAAAAGGATTTCAGATTGGCGGATTTACCTGTTCACATGGAATGTTTTGACAACTCCAACATTCAAGGAACCAACCCGGTTTCTGCCTGTGTGGTATTCAAAAATGCCAAACCTAGTAAGAAAGATTACCGCCATTTCAACGTTAAAACAGTTGTTGGTCCAGATGACTTTGCTACCATGGAAGAAGCCGTTTTTCGTCGTTACCGACGGATGTTGGATGAAGGTCAAAGCTTGCCGCAACTCATCATTATCGATGGGGGAAAGGGACAATTGAGCGCAGCCTTAAAAGCATTAGAACAACTGGAGCTTCGCGGAAAGGTTGCCATTGTGGGTATCGCAAAGCGGCTCGAGGAAATTTTCTTCCCGGGGGATTCCTTGCCCATTTATATTGACAAGCGCTCCGAAAGTCTGAAGGTTGTTCAATTCATGCGGAATGAGGCACACCGCTTTGGAATTACCCACCACCGCAACCGGCGTAGCAAAGGAGCACTCACTTCTGAAATCACAGAAATTTCAGGGATTGGCAAGAAAACGCAAGAGACTTTGATGAAACACTTCAAGACCGTATCTGCCATAAAAAAAGCAAGTCTTGAGGAGTTAATAAAAGTGGTGGGGGCCGCGAAAGCAAAGATTATTTTGGAGCAAAATGGCTTTGGAGGAGAGCAACAATAACTCCTGACTTAAAGAATAAATTCTTCTACATTCTCTGTCGTGATGACCGAAAATTCAGCGTTTGGGTAAGCATTACGGAAAGCCAAGGGACAGCGAACCGCTTTTTTCGTATTCCATTTAAATTCGAAGGCACTAATTTGACCATCAGACTCTTCAATGAAATCAATTTCTTGCTGTGACTTTAATCTCCAGAAATAATTGTTCTTAAAAACAGATCCATATTCATTTTGCTTGTATCGCTCTGACATTAAGAAATTCTCCCACAACGCGCCAATATCTTGTCTCATTTCCGCAGGAGAAAAATTTGCAATAAGCGCATTTCGCACTCCATTGTCCACAAAGTATATTTTCTTGCTTGTTTTCAGCTCATTGCGCAAGTTCCTACTGAAACTTCCTATTCGAAAAATCACAAAGCATTTCTCCAATAATAAAATATATTTCTCAACTGTTTTAGAATCCATACTGCAAAGCTGAGCAAGCTCATTATAAGACACCTGAGAGCCAACTTGAAATGCCAAAGCTTGTAATAGTTTCGTTATTCGATCTGGCTTTTGTATTCCATCCCATGATAAAATGTCTTTATATAAGTAACTATCTGTCAACAGCTTCAGTCGCTCTAATTCCTGTCCGGGAAAATTGACAATTTCAGGATAATATCCATACACCAAACGATGCAACAGTTGCCGCTTTTCCTCCAATAAACCATGGTGATTTACCATTTCCTTAAACGAAAATGGAAACAGTCGATATTCCCATTTTCTGCCCGTTAATGGTTCATTCAATGAATTCAACAATTCAAAAGCCGAACTACCTGTAGCAATGAGTTGCACATCAGTTAATGAATCTGTAATGCGTTTTAGTTTTAAGCCGACATCTTTTATTCGCTGTGCCTCATCGATAACCAGTATTTTTTTTTCGCCCAATAAGGCTTGAATTCTTAGGGCACTTACCTGTTCATTGAAAATTTGTTGCACATCATAGTCGTCGCCATTTAACCACAATGCAGTATCATGGTCAATCACAAGCTGTTTCAATAATGTTGTTTTTCCTACTTGACGAGGACCAAGAATGATGATCGCCTTACCTTGAAAAAATTTTTGGTGGACATCAAGTTGAATTTGTCGAACAATCATGGCGTTTTTTGGTAAAAATAGAACTTTTTCGGAATGAAATCCAAGAAAGTTATGACTTTTTCGGAATGAAATCCAAGAAAGTTACTTTTTTGACTTGTTGCCGAAGATAAATTCAAGGTATTTTTCCTCCTGAAATACTGGATTATAAGCTTCCACTTGTTCGAGTGTTGACTTCAATTGTTCAGCATTCGCTAGTGCGTTTTCAATATCTGCACGGAAGGTCTCCAATCGATACGTTGCCGCAAAGCTTAAGTCCTTCCATTCTTCGACAAAGTCCGCATGCACCAAAAGTGGGATTTTATACCCCAAGGCCACATTCAGTGCTCCTGGAATTTGATTGCGGAAATATTCTTTAGCACTTTCCGTATTGGGATGGATCATCGGCCAGATAAAATCCGACTGTTTCACCACACGATCAAACTCCTTTTCATCCACAAAATGATCATACATCGTGACACGATCCAGAAGCCCGTTTTCTCGGAGTGTTTCTTTCAACTGCTGAACGCCTTCATTGTTCGGGTCGCTTTTTCCTAAAAACACGAAGTGAAGATCAAGATCCACTAGCTGTTTCATTAAACCAATACTTCCTGCCAAGTCTTTGCGGCGGTTTTCAACTCCTCCGATAACGGTAATCTGCTTGGTTGATTTATTTTCGACGGGCGACGCATCAAATGTTGGAAATCTCAAGGGATAAAATGACGTAATTCTTTGGCTTTCGGATGGTTTAATCTGCGTCAAGAAATAGTCGTTCAGCAACATGTAATTCTTGATTTTTTTTGAGATCACGTTCTGGGTAAAGCTCCCGTTGAATTTCCTCAAGGTGTGAATGATCCCAATAAATTCAGTGGTCTTTTTTGCTGTTAAACACAGGTTTCGGACATGTCCACCTTGTGCTGTATTGAGTATTACTTTGCGAATATTGTGTGACTGAAAGTAACCGTTCAAACGGCGCATCGTTAAAAAGTCGGCAAGCGCGCCTTGGGCCAATTTCACCGGAAGAAATTCATCCACCAAGGCATGAAAAGAGGTGTTTCTTAACCAAACAGCTTCGGTGCCAATAAAATAAACACGACAACCGCGCTGTTTTAGGGCAAAAAACTGTGACAAAAGGCACTCATCATGCGAGCCTCCAATCTCCATCACCGCTACGTTTTCCGCCTCGCTCATACCGCTATTAACATTTTGCTTTTAGTAAGCTTTTGGATACAAAGTAAATAAAAAAAGTCCCCCTTCTAAATTTGTAGTATGAGACTGATGAAGCTTTTTCTAATCTGCCTACTCGTCCCACTGATTGGGTCCTTTACTCCGCTGCCTAAAAAAGAGAAGATTCTCATTGTGATTGACCCTGGACACGGAGGCAGTGATCCTGGTCATTGTTCTGAGATGAAAAACATCCAACCCGAGAAGGCACTAAACCTGTTGATTGCTAAAAAATTTGGCGCATATATCGAGCAGAACCTAAAGAATGTCACCATCGTTTACACCCGCACAGATGACAGTTTTCCTTCCCTCGACGACCGCGTAGCGAAAGCCAATTCAGTGGCCGCTGATTATTTCATTTCTGTGCACTGTAACGCCAACGATCGGAAATCTGTTCACGGTACAGAGTCACATGTGCACACAATGACCGCGAAAAAATCGGTTGGTCTCGCGCAAGAGTTCGAGAATGAATTTTCCAAAAAAGCGGGAAGACATTCACGCGGGGTGAAGGATACTGAAGACCGCGAACATTCCCTTCAGGTGTTGAAATACACCAACATGACAGGTGTTTTGGTGGAGTGTGGATTTCTTACCAATGATGAAGAGGCAAAATACCTGAATAGCGCTTCTGGTCAAGATGTGCTTGCGTCAGCCATGTATCGTGCTTTGAAATCCTTTATTGTCAAGGAACATCCAAGCATCAGTTTCATAAAGATAGCACCACCGAACAACGCGGCAATTTCCAATAATAGTACTGCAGGAAATGACTCAGGAACCTATGTCATTCGTATCATGTCATCCAAAAGCGAAATTGATACTGGACATGAAAGTTTTAAAAAATTGAGTATGCCCGTTACACGACGCAAGGTTGAGGGCGAGACACAATACAAGTTTCAATATACAGTTGGTTCTTACGCCAACAAAGAAGCCGCGAACAAAGACCTTGAAAAAGTCAAAAACAGTGGCTTCAAGGATGCCTATGTGATCCGTTTGTAAGATGAATAAGCGCTTCGGCGAGCCTTTTTTTCTTGTCACAATATATTTTGTACATTCACTTGAAATTCGATGTATATGGCTACTGTATTTGAGACGCGGCTTATCGGAAACATAGGTAGAGACGCCACCATCAAGACGATGGATCGAGGCGTCATCGCGATTAATTTTCCCGTTGCACACAACAAGAACTGGCGCGACAAGCGGACGGGTGAAACCAAGACCAAGACCACGTGGGTGAATTGCACCATTTGGAAGAAAGAAGGTTCCACACAGCGTATCCTTGATTTCCTGAAGAAGGGTGCTTTGGTAGAGCTTGAAGGGACACCATTTGCCAAGGCTTATGCTCAGGAAGACGGATCGATCCGCACGGAGATTCGCTTGAATGTATCAAAAACGAATATCCTTCGTCCAGTAAAATGCGAAGATGAAAACTGCGATGACTTGGTGGATAGTGACGAATCGAGTGATGGATTTGACAGTTCGCTTGATGATTTCACCCTTGACGAAGACGATTTTTAATCGCGCAATGAACTATATTTTTTCGGCGAGGTGCTTTGCGGAATAAATTGTTTCTTTATATTTGCATTCGCTTTTAAGCAAAATAACCGAAATTCCTCCTTAGCTCAGTCGGTTAGAGCATCTGACTGTTAATCAGAGGGTCCTTGGTTCGAGCCCAAGAGGAGGAGCAGAAAAAGCCTTCAGTCAGCTGACTGAAGGCTTTTTTATTGCGGAACCTTTGGGCGAGAAGTTCATCCTGAGCGAAACGAAGTGGAGCCGAAGGAAGCCAAGAGGAGGAGCCACACAAGAAAACAGGTCTAAATTGACCTGTTTTTTTTTGTTTATACATGTTCAAACGATTGGAAATCAGTAGAATTCTCTTATTTTAACATGTCTTAATTTGGCGGAATTGTTTTGAATTCCTATATTTATTCTGGTTTCTAAATCTACGTGATTTCAAATGTTACTTTCTTACATAAGTAAATTCAAAGCTTTATTCTTAATGCTTTTCTGTGTAGGAAACATGTTTTCTCAAACATTTACAAATAATATACCGCAAGCAATTTCTGAGTCTATACAATACCATACACCGATAGTTATACCGATATTGGTAAACGGTTTACCCAATAGCATTGGGGTAAATTTTGGCGTTACTTCCGTCTGTCTAAATATACAACATCCTCAATTGAATAATCTTACCTTGAAATTGGTATCGCCGGATGGAACCAAAGTAACACTCATGCACCAAATTGGGAACACAGATGACAACTTAAGCGCTACGTGCTTTGACGACACTAGTTTCCCAATTTATTATGGTAACGCACCTTATACAGGTTCGTTCCGGTCAACGTTACCACTTGGTCAAGTTAACAATGGACAAAATCCCAATGGTACATGGAACATCTGGATTTACGACGATATTCCTGAAGCGGGGTCCGAGGGCACTTTTTTAAACGCATCGTTATCGTTCGGAAACCAGCCTGCGTTGCCCTTTTACTTTTCGAACTCTACCTTACCAATCATCGAACTTCAAACTCAAAATAAAGCGATTAACAACTACAGTAAAGAAAAAATTGGATTTAAAAGCTACGACAGTCCCTTTGGTTTGAACGATTGGCAAAACGATTCCCCAAGTTACTCAGGTTCTGCATATATTGAATGGCAAGGCTGGAGCGCTCCAGGATTTCCAAAGAAGAATTTCGATTTCGACATAGCAGATACGCAGGGGAACAAAATCGATGTTCCTTTGCTAGGCTTACCAGCGGAGAATGACTGGGTACTCAAAGCAGAATACTTAGATCGAACCCTAATGAAAAACCATCTCGTCTTTGAACTTTTTCAAAAAATGGGACGTTACGCACCCCGTACCCGTTTTTGCGAAGTTGTTCTCGATGGGGAATACCTAGGTGTTTACACCCTCCAAGAAAAAATAAAGCGTGATAAAAACCGAGTTAAAATCGATAAACTTCTAACGAATGACGTCAGTTTACCCAATATTAGTGGCGGATATATATACGAAATTAATAACACCGGATCAGCCTTTGATTGGACCTCAAATTATAACCCCATCAACGAAGCTACAACAGATTATAATGTTGAATTTAGGGTAGTATATCCCGACCGCGATTTCATTCCAATCGAGCAGCTTAACTATATAAAAGAATTCACTGATTCATTTGAAAATGCACTTTCATCGCCTCAATTCCAAGATTCAAATTTAGGTTATCGTGCTTACATCGATGTTTATTCCTTTATTGACTTTATGTTAATTAGCGAATTCGCTGCAAATTATGATACCTACGGTCGGAGTTTTTTTTTGGTAAAAGAAAACCAAAATGACGGTGGAAAGCTCAAAGCAGGTCCACCATGGGATTTTGATCAAGGATTCGGTTATTACTGGCCAAGCACTCAAGGTTGGGTTTGGGAAATCACCAATTATTATTGGCCCTTTCCATTTTGGTGGTCCAAATTTTGGTCGGACGAGCAATACCGTCGTGAAACCGAGTGCCGTTGGAAAAGCTATCGTCAAGGAGCATTATCGAACAGCGTGATTCAACAAACGATAGACAGTCTGCAACTTCGATTAGCTTCTGCCGTTGGCCGCAATGAATTTGTTTGGCCAAATCAAAATGGAACAAGTTATCAAGAAAATGTCAATAATCTTCAAATATGGATTACCCAACGTCTGGCATGGATCGATGATAGTTTGGACTTATATAATACGGTTTTTCCAGAATTATCAAACCTCAGCGATACGAGTATCTGTGCTGGAGTCCCATTAAATTACGGGTTGTCCAATGCTTATAGTTACGATTGGGACCCAGGGTCGAATTCTCAGATAATAACTCCCACAGAAACCGGTTTTTACACCTTGACGGCCACCGATACCTCGGGTTGTTTCTCTCGGCAAACAGTGCATATTGAGGCCCGAAAACCCAACGTCAATTTTAATGTTCAACTTATTGAGGGGAATCACGAGATAATTTGTTTAGCGCAAGACACCATGCTCATTGCTTATGTATGGAGTGTCGGAAATGATACGATTCTTGGTGATTGGACCCTGCCCTACACCTTCAATCAAAATGGTTACTATACGGTATCATTAAGTTCCATTGATTCTTCTGGATGTGAATGGTCAGAAAGTATCGCTCATTGGGTGAATTCATCCAACGTGCCAGCAAATGGATTCTTGTTATTTCCTAATCCATGCGAAGCCAATTTTTGGATTGTCAACAGCGAGGAAATGGTCGGAAAACCATACACCATTACTGATGAATTTGGGAATTTACTAACCCAAGGAATCATTTCGGGGATTCAGCAACAAATAGAATCTTCCTGGGCTTCTGGTATATACTTAGTTAGAATCAACGACATGGTTAGGCGCTTAGTTGTGGAATAAGCTCTAGTGAACGAGACT
>JBEIKR010000030.1:0-23113 GCA_040379705.1 Crocinitomicaceae bacterium | reverse complement strand
GTTCATACTTATAAATATCTGCATTGAACTTGCCGTTTGGATCTTTACGTTCCGATGTAAAATATCCTTTGCGATCGGTCAATTCATACAAACCATAATCATTGTTTTCTGAATTAATTGGATACCCCAAGTTGTCAGGATTTTCCCATTTCATCGCATTGGCTACTTTTTTCGCCCGGAATATATCCAATCCACCTAGACCTGGCAATCCATCCGTCGCAAACAATAAGTCGCCATTTTTCGCAAACGTTGGAAACAATTCGTTTCCTTTTGTATTTACTTCAGGCCCCATATTTTTTGGTGCACCCCATGTCTTATTTTTTCGGTCGTATTCGGAATACCATAAATCTCTTCCACCGAATCCTCCGGGAAGGTTCGATACAAAAATCAAGAATTTACCATCATCTGTTACACATGGATGACCAACAGTAATACTATCTGCACCATCAGGCTTCAATTTCAAACGCATTGTATCCGTCCACTCGTCTTTGCCTTTCAATTCAGCCATCCAAATATCACAACCCAGGTTTTGTTTGTTAACATTTGGACAACGGGTAAAGAACATCGTTTTACCATTTCCAGTAAAAGTAGCGCTTCCCTCATGCTCTTCTGTATTTACCATTCCTGAAGCATCTACCAATCGTGGCTCACCCCAATTTCCTTTTTTATCCAGTTCACTCACCCAGATGTCCATGTAATTTTGACAAGAGATTGGATCGGTCGCATTTCCGGTGCTTCCAGGACGACTTGACGCAAAATACATTTGTGTTTCTTTGCGATCGGCAAACATCGGTGCCATGTCGTATTCTTTCAAGTTTATTGTATTTTGATTCGTCACCACGTGGCGTGAGCGATTCGCTACAAATGACTTGCTGTCTTTGCACGATTGAATCCCCACTTCACCGCGATTGTCGGATGGTACCAATTTCAAATACTCCTCATAATTTTTTTGCGCTTTCTCAAACTCACCCATCATGCGCAGCATTTCACCATTGTAATAGAAAATTTCAGGATTTACATCTTGGTAATCCAATAACAATGCGCGATCATACCACTCGTTTGCCTCGAGAAAGTGATCAGTCAAACGAAAACATTCAGCTGTTTTGAATGCCATATCTGCTTTTTGCTTTTTGGCTTGATCTCCTTTACGAGTCAACTTTGTGTAAGCCAAGCTGCATTTCTCAGCACCCTCACAATATTTCTGGCTATTGTAGAATGTGTTTGCTTCAACAACATACTTGTTTTGAGCAAAAGACACCATTGCAAAACCAACGAAAATGAGGCAAATAGTTAAGTTGCGGTACATACGTTTTCCCTTTCAGTTAGAAAATTAAAGTAGCGAAGAAAGTAATTTTTCAGCAATATTCATAACGAAATGCCAGAAAATGAGTTCTTCCTTGGTGCCGAAGTTAACAAAAACAATTTAAATACGTTTCGTAAAAAATTAATCTTCGAGAAAATCCATCTGTGAATCATCGAAAATATTCTCTGCAGAAACGTAAGTATGCCAGCGTTCGACAATGCGCTTGAAGCCAGTCGGAAGCTCAGAATCGAAGCGCAAGTAATCACCGGAAACAGGGTGCTCAAAGCCCAATGTTTTTGCATGCAAGGATTGACCGGGAATTAAAGAAAAACAATTTTCGATGAATTTTTTGTAGCGTGCTGATGTTGTGCCTTTTAGTATTGAATCCCCTCCGTACTCAAGGTCATTAAAAAGTGGGTGCCCAATATGCTTCATGTGGGCACGGATTTGATGCGTCCTGCCCGTTTCTAATTTGCACTCTACCAATGTCACCAATCCAAATCGATGCAACACTTTATAATGTGTTACCGCATGTTTGCCATGCTCACCATCAGGAAAGATGGTCATAACCTTCCTGTTCTTTAAGGATCTTCCAATGTGGCCTGTAATTGTTCCATTCTCAACCACATCTCCCCATACTAAAGCATGATAACGTCGTTCGGTCGTTCGGTCGTAAAATTGCTTCGCCAAATGAGAAAGTGCATCTTCTGTTTTTGCAATCACCATCAATCCAGTGGTATGCTTATCGAGTCGATGCACCAAGCCTGGACGGCCAAAATAATCTTGAATTTTGTGTGGAAGATTATCAAAATGATACACCAAGGCGTTTACCAAAGTGCCCGAATAGTTACCATAACCGGGATGCACCACCATATTCGATGGCTTATTCACAACAACTAAGGCATCATCTTCATACACAATATCAATGGGTATATCTTGGGGAATAAGTTCGATCTCCCGAACAGGATAGGGCAGTACCAAGGAAACTTCATCGCCTGGCTTGACTTTGTAGTTTTGTTTCACCTTTTGGCCATTCACAACAATATTTCCATTCTTTGCTGCAATCTGAACCTTGTTTCTGGAGGTATTTGCAAGTCTATCAATCAAAAACTTGTCGATTCGAATCATTTCCTGACCCGGGTCCACCTTTATCTTAAAATGTTCAAAAAGATCTTCCTCTTCTGTTTCGACTTCGTCGTTCGTTTCTTTCATCAGAATTTGATGACTTTTAGCGTTTGAGCTGGACTTCCCATGCTTTGAACGCGAATGAAATAAACACCTGAAGTAAATGCAGACATGTCCACAGATGTCTCCATACCTGAATACATCACGTTGCCCTGAGTGTTGTACACAGAAATGTTTTCAATTGTTGTTGGATTTACTTGAATTGTGAGCACATCAACAACGGGATTAGGATAAGCAATAAGTGTTGACATTTCAATTTCAGTAGCATTCAACTCGGCATCCAAGCTTGTCGAAAAAATCGGCCGTACCATGACAGAACCAGGAATTTGCGATTGAATCCAATTCACACCTCCATCGAGGCTATAAAATGTTTTCTCTGAACGGTCATTATTTCGATCCAAGCCAACATTCAATCGTTCAGGATCAAACTGTCTCCAGCCGACAAAAAAACTTGTTCCAACAGGAATTTTTGAGGTATCCTGAAAATAATATGTTTCAAAATGATTTCTCGACCCGCCATAAACCGGTGACCTCGGAAAGAAAATATTATCTTCATATAAAACAGTACCAGGAACGCCATTGTTATTTTCCCACACGGTAAGTAAAAATAGTTTGTCCGAAACATCTGTCACCGAGGGTACAAAATGAAATTGTACGCCGATTACTGAGTCGGCGACATAGGAATCAAAGCGAACCGCTAACCTCGCTTGTGCGCCCGTTGGACCATACGCTGCCTCTGCCGTTCCATCATTGTAGCTGTAATAGTTCCCAAAGTACTGCACACCAAACGTAGAATCGTTTTGAGCAAGATTTGGGAATTGAGCCCCCGCAGTGGCTATTAGATCAAAAGTTTGTTGGTTACCGGTTTTGGTGATGTCATAATTATATCCTCCCGACAAATCATGGTATGATAAAAACGTCTCGCGTGGTCCATAATTAATCATACCTCCGGAAAGTGTCTGCGCATTCATGACAAACGAACCTTCTGCCACACCACCATAAGTTACTTTCACCTCTCCATTCAAGTTGTTTTCAGGCAAGGTACTTCCATTGTGCACTGTGATGGGAAGAGAATTCGTCATCCGTCCAGTTGGACTCGCCACTAGATGGTCCCAAGGAACCGATGTATAGTCCTTCAACAAACTACCGATGGGATAAGAAAAAGCAAAATCCTTGAAAATCGTGTCTTGAAAACCCGACAACGCTCGAAGGTGCACATAATCGATATGAAAATGGTCTAAACTCCCTGACAAAGAACCGTAATTTCGAAATCTAAATTGAAATCCTTTTTTGAAATAATCGACGGAAGCCACGTTGATGTTGGCAGCCTTAAAATCGGAAACAGGTGCACCTGACGCACTCCAAACGCGATTCCATTGATCGAGGTCCTTGGCATAGAACTCAAGCACCAATGAATCAGAATCCTCCGGTACATCTCCCAATCCCTCTGTTTGATACAAGAAACTAAAGTACACGGAATCTCCAGCGTTCAGACCCGACATGTTTATAGGTTTGGATGTCAAAACATCTGCATAATTCGTGATGGCCGTATTGATTGCATAAGGATATCCATGTTGATCAAGTCCATCGAAAGTGACAACACCTAGGGAACGTGGCTCGACAGCAAAACGATAGTTGTGATATGCGTAATCATCCAACCAAAGTTTTGAAGGGTCGTTTATCGTCAAAAAAAACTGGGTAGCTGAATCCTGGCTATATTCTGGACTGTCGATCCACACGGTATCCGATACATCTCCTGCAAGCCCAAGAGTATCGTAAATATAATAGGGTGGAAACAGGTCGGTAGATGCATATACCACAGGGTAGCTGCCAAGATCGCCCACTTGGAAAGTTGTCGAAGGTAAATCTTCATCGACATACGTCAATGTTGCATTATCGAAGATACGACGAAATGTCTGCTGTGCCGTGTAAAAGGACGTGTTGGCAATTGGCAAACCCGTCACATCATCTAGGATATGGTATTTTTTGTCAGATGTCACGCCGGGTGCAGAATAGTCCTGGGAATAATTTTGAAATTTATTTTTACTGAATTCATCAAAAAAAGGCAATGCTAAGGTGTCAGTCGCGTAGATAAATGTACTATCAAAGGTCCCAGGGTTGGATTTCTCAATCGAAGCAACATTCCCCTTCAAATCTGGATTGCCCATGATAGGACCCACTTCCTCCCCTTGAGAAAAAGCCAAAGACATGCAAAAGAATGCCCCAAGGCTGAACAATACATTTTTCATCATAACCAAACTTTTATGGATTTTGTCCACCACCTGAAAAATTCTTCGTTGCATTTACCGTGAAAGTAGATCCCGTTGGAATCATTGCACCTTCAATGTATTCGGGCGACTGAGAAACCACCCTTGCCGCTGTTGAATCCTCATAGGTCAAACATTCAGGACATTGTGGGTTGAACACAAAACTTCCCAGGGCTGCTAAACGTTCTCTCGCCTCAAAAATTGTAAGGCCATATAAATCTGGAATCTGAACAGGCTCACCCAACTCATTTTTACCAACCACCAGCGTTATAATCGATCCGATTGGAATTTTAATCCCCTCCTTGATAAATCTGCCCTTGTATTGTTGATCAAGCACGGCGCCATTGGCCTCAGATGTCGCTTTGTACACAATGCGGTATTTGAAACCTCTGTTCTCTAATATTTCTTTTGCAAACCACTCCGTCTTGCCCACCAAACTAGGCATTTCTCGATTGTCCGTCTTCTTGCTGACACTGAATTTAATGATTCTTCCTTCTTTAACGAATAATTTTGAAAGTGACGTTGGTTCAGGACTTTGACTTAAGATTGTTCCAGATGGTTTGTTGGGTTCATAAATTGAATCCAGTATTTCATACTGCAAACCCAACTCCTCAATTTGCGCAGTCACATTGCGCACATTCTTGCCCATAAAATTAGGAATTGCTATCTGCTCACCGTGATTGGTATAACTATCGAGATAAAATACTGTGATCGTAATAATGACCAAATACGCAACCACCACCAAGCCTATATGCTTTAGAAAATGCTTGCTCAAAATGAACAATTTAAGCTTACCAAAAAATTCTCTCATAGCCAATTAAGTCAACAAATATAGCAAATTATGTCCTAGAAATTCGGCGACAGCTCATGGAACTTATAGAAATCATCAATGTAATTGAAGGCCTCTTCCGCGGTATCGACCAAGGAAAACATGTGCATGTCAGATGCAGAAATGTTGTGCTCTTTTTCAAGCATTACTTTTTGTATCCACTCGATCAACCCACCCCAGTATTCCTTTCCCACCAAAACGACAGGTCGTTGATTAATTTTCTTTGTTTGAATAAGCGTCAACGCCTCAAATAATTCATCCAAGGTTCCAAATCCTCCTGGCAGAATGACAAAGGCCTGCGCATATTTGACAAAAATCACTTTACGAACAAAGAAATAATCAAACTCCAAGTTATGTTCCTGATCAATAAACGGGTTATAATTTTGTTCAAAAGGTAAATCAATATTTAGTCCGACGGATTTACCGCCACCTTGCTGCGCTCCTTTATTTGCGGCCTCCATGATTCCAGGACCTCCACCCGTAATCACTCCATATCCAGCATTGGCCAATTTTTCCGCGAGCTCAACACCTATTTTATAATATTTATTTTCCTCATGCGTGCGCGCCGAACCAAAAATAGAGATGCATGGGCCAATTTTCGCCATGCGATCATACCCTTCAACAAATTCAGACATGATTTTAAAAATCGCCCAACTGTCGTTAATTTTAATATCGTTCCAGTCTTTTCTTACTTTATTCATATTTCCTAAATTTTATCATTTATTTAATACTCATTTTCACGGCACTAAATGACATGTAAAAGTACACTTTCAGTGCATGACGAGTCTGTCCATTCAAATCTTTTTTCAACACCTTTTTCTGATTATTGTCCCAATTGATATACTTTCGGGGACCATGAAGCATTTATTCATTCTTATTACGCTCTTGAGCCATTCATTTAACGGTTTGGCACAAGCGAATATTTTTGAATCTTCAGACTCAAGCAATATATCTCGCTCCATTGCGGTTTCCTCCATTTCGGGAGGACTTTGGATTGGAAGCATGGTTGGCCTTTCAAGCCTCTGGTATCAAGATGTCCCAAAATCGAAATTCCACACATTCGACGATAGTAAAAACTGGCTTCAAATGGACAAGGCCGGACATTTCTACACCGCCAACAAAATAGCCTTATTGACAGGAAATGCCTTTCGCTGGTCTGGAATGGACCATAAAACCTCGGCACTTCTTGGTACTGGAATTTCCTTGGGATATCAAACAACCCTTGAATTTTTGGATGCCTACAGCGCAGAATGGGGCTTCTCATGGTCTGATGTTGCTGCGAACACACTTGGCGCTGGATTCTACCTTGGGCAGGAACTACTTTGGCGGGAGCAACATTTTCTCCTCAAATTCTCAGCACATCCCACTAAATTTGCAGCGCTACGTCCTTCGGTTCTAGGATCGAACGTTGCCGAACGTGTAATAAAGGACTACAATGGCCAAACCTACTGGCTTTCGTTCAACCCCTGCCAATTTATTGAAAACAGTAAATTTCCCGCTTGGTTGTGCCTTTCTTTAGGATACAGTGCCCATGCCAAAATTGTTGGGGATCAAGACACTTATACAGACATCACCGGAAAAACGTATCATGCACAACGTGAATTTCTAGTGTCCTTGGACGTTGATTTCAGCCGAATCCCTGTCAAAAGAACTTGGCTAAAAACTGTTTTGCGGCAACTCAATTATCTAAAGATTCCGTTTCCTACCCTATTATTGAGAAATGGACAAATGATAGCTGCACCGATTTATTTCTAATGAAGATTTATTGTTTTAGCAACTCTGCTCTAAACTCAAAATCTACCACATTTCCTTCTTTGGCGTCAGGCTTCATGCCGAATTTTGTTCGGTCAATGGTGGACTTTCCAACGATGACGGGTGCACCTGAATCCGTTTTACCCACATACTTGACATCCACACTTAATGGTAACCTTACACCACGAAGGGTGAAAAACCCTTCTAAAGTCAAGGCATCATTCACCACTGATAAAGATTTAGCCTCAAATCGCATATCCGGAAATTTTGCCACGTTAAAATACGCTTCCTCGACCAAAGATTCGTCTCGGTAAGCATTAAAAGTGGTGAGTTGGTTTAATGGAAGTAAAACCTCAAACCGAGATTTTTCAAGGGTTTCATCTACCCGAACTATTCCTGAAAATTGCTTGATTGCTCCTTTGGTAATTCCTCCTTTAGGTCCCAATTGAAAGGTCACTTGCGCATGTGATGCATCGATTTGATAATTCCCAACAATATCAGACCATGACAACCCTTTTTGATCAAATACGCTTGATGCTTCATCTGTAGATTTGATTTTACCATCAGACTTCTGTTTACCCTCAACAGGCAAAGTTGACAAGGCCAACTCTTCTGTATTCAATGTGAGCTCAGCCACTATCACCCCAGTGGCCAACAAAAGTGGCGCGACAAACAAGGCATTCGAATTCTGTCCGTTCGTGAAAAAAACAATGGCAAAACCAATTATCCCTGCCACATAGCCATCCATTCCTCCTAAATCCGCCTTGATGGTTCCGAAATAACCTAATGCAGCCAATATCCCAGTAAACAAAACAGAAAAACCAATTCTTTGCGCCAAGAAAAAAGGTCGTTCCTTTGATATTTGAGTGATTATTCTTCCACCAAAAATTCCAACAAACAGCCCTAGAATATTTTTCCCTAAGGTGATATCCACAGTGATTACTTCTCCAATCGATAGGATTAAAGGAACAGTTGCCAAAAGCAGCATTGCACTTGTCTGACCTAGTGCACTTTTTTCTTTGTAAAAATCGCCCGCAGCAAATGAACATGCAATGACAAGCAATCCTAAAGGCCCTCCCAAAAAGTACCCGCCGAAGATGACAATTCCCGCCCATAAGTATTCAAATGAGCGTTCATGGTGACTTGATTCTCCGCCGAAAAAATTGCCGAAATAAATGGCTTTAATATGTGCTAAATCGCGAAGAAAAAAGGCCAATGCCATGACGATGAGCATGGGATATTCCGTCGAATACATAAAATTGTATCGTTCAACTTGATGAGGAATGAGCATCAGAACTGGGACAGTTACGATGTAACCTACAAATCGAATGAGGAAGTGATACGATTGAATCTTAAGATACGACAATCCAAAGTTTAGCACAAGCCACCCACCTAATATTACAGAAAGATAATAGCTATCATACCCTTGGATCATCGCAATCACAGACAATGACAAAAGTAAAATCGCTACCTTTCTCTTCAAGAAAAATGCTGATATCAAAGCGGGAAGAAAGATGATGAAGGAAATCATGAACCAGTTTTAATTGTCTCCCGAAATTACGAATATCTATGCAAATGTCCATCAAGTACATTGGGATACGGCACGCTTTTCTGCTCTAGCCGAGTGATTGATTTTTCAATGCAAGCTGAGACAATTTTGCGATGTACGGTTTATTTAGGTTTTCTTCCATCGTAACGAGGTGTTGCATTCGATGACAATCTGAACCAATGAAATCAACCAGGTTTTTATCAATTAATTTTTCGGCTTGTTTGCGCACCTCAAGACCATAGTTGCCCGTTAATGAATTAATGTTGACTTGAATCTGAGCGCCCTTATCACGATATTCCTCGGCCTTTTCTGTGGAACCGTGAAAGTAAGGATAGCGTTCAAAATGTGCGAGTACAGGTTTATACCGTGCCATCTGCATTTCAAAAAACAGAAGGTCATCATACACTGGAGGCGTGTGAAATGAAAATTCCACGAGTACATATTGGTCTCCAAAAGTCAAGACCTCTCGCTTTTTCACAAGACTCACCAAATAATCGTCGAAATAATACTCAGCAGCTGCTTCAATCTCGATTTTCAATCCATGATTCTTTGCCTCAGCGCGCACTTCCTCTAACCCTTTAAGGATAATCTCTGGTGTATTGTTGTAGACCTCAGACATGATATGCGGAGTGGTAATGACTTTACGGTAGCCTAGCCGCTCGAATTTTGCCAACATCGCAAGGGTTTCATCCATCGTTTTCGACCCATCATCAATTCCTGGTATCAAATGACTATGCATATCTATACCAATCAATGAAAGATCAAGCGGTTCAATCTGCGGTTTTTTAAATCTAGAAAAAAGCCCCACAATCAGCGATTCTGATACATATTTTCGTAGTAGGCGCGATAGGCCCCAGAGGTGATTTGCTCCACCCATTCACTATTGGCCAAATACCAATCAACTGTATTCTCCAACCCCACTTCAAAGGTGATGGATGGTTTCCAACCCAACTCTGAAGCAAGTTTTGACGCGTCTATCGCATAGCGCATGTCATGACCTTTGCGATCGGTCACATAGGTAATCAGCTGTTCTGATTCTCCTTCTTCCCTCCCCAATTTTTTGTCCATCAATCGGCATAGAAAAAACACCAAATCAATATTTTTCCATTCATTCAGACCGCCGATATTGTAAGATTCACCGAATTCTCCTTTGTGAAAAATCACATCGATCGCCTTGGCATGATCCTCCACCCACAACCAATCGCGAATATTGTCGCCCTTACCATAAACTGGAAGGGGCTTTTTTTCGCGAATATTGTTAATCATCAAAGGAATGAGCTTCTCAGGAAAATGGTGAGAACCATAGTTATTGGAACAATTTGACAATTTTACAGGCAATCCATAGGTATGGAAATAGGCCCTAACAAAATGGTCGGATGATGCTTTAGAGGCAGAATAGGGACTTCGAGGGTCATACGATGTTTGCTCTGTGAACAAGCCTTCATCCGATAAACTGCCATACACCTCATCCGTTGACACATGATGGAAAACGTGTGTTTCATTATTCTTCCACGTATTTTTTGCGGCTTGTAAAAGATTGACTGTCCCAACCACATTGGTCATCACAAATTCCATGGGACCTTCGATTGATCGATCCACATGCGATTCAGCAGCCAGATGGATGACATCGGTAACCATAAATTCGGCAAACACCTTTTGAACATCAGTAGCCGATACGATATCTCCTTTGACGAACACATAATTGGTTGCTGCCTCAATATCTCTCAGATTCTCAAGATTACCCGCATAGGTCAATTTGTCAAAGTTAACTATGCGGTAATTAGGGTATTTATTAACAAACAATCGAACGACATGAGAGCCGATAAATCCTGCTCCACCTGTGATCAATAGTGTTTTCTCAAAAGACATCGTTAACGCTTAAAGTGACCAATATTCTAAGTCCTTTATTTTATTTTTGAAGATGCCCTTCACATCCACAAAAACACCAGTACCATCCGTCAACATTCCGGTGAAGTCTGATTCCACCATTTGTTGGTATTCTTTGTGATTTACGGCAACAATAATCGCATCGTAGTCATTAGATGCCTTTTCCACCAATCCAACACCGTATTCGTGTTTCATTTCATCAGAAGAAGCATGTGGATCAATTAAATCTACATGAACTTGGAAAGACACCAGCTCAGAAACGATATCAATCACCTTTGAGTTGCGGATATCACTTACATCTTCTTTGAACGTTGCACCCATCACCAATACTTTGGCATCTTGAATATGTTTGCCGCGCGCGATAATTTTCTTCACCGTTTGCTTCGCAATGTAAAAGCCCATGGAGTCATTCACATAGCGACCACTTGTAATCACTTTTGAATGATAGCCTGCAAGTTGTGCTTTGTGCGTGAGGTAATAGGGATCAACACCGATACAGTGTCCACCAACTAGCCCTGGAGAAAATTTCAAGAAATTCCACTTGGTTCCTGCTGCTTCGAGCACGTCGAAGGTGTTTATTTTTAATTTATTGAAAATGATGGATAACTCATTAATCAAGGCGATATTGACATCGCGCTGTGTATTTTCAATAATCTTGGCAGCTTCAGCAACTTTTATAGATGGTGCTCGGTGAACGCCTGCATCCACCACCAACTCATATACTTTTGCAATTTGGTCCAAAGACACGTCACAACATCCTGAAACGACTTTAATTACATTTCGAAGTGTATGTTCCTTGTCACCTGGATTAATGCGTTCAGGAGAATACCCTACCATGAAGTCATCTCTAAATTTCAATCCGCTTTCTGATTCAAGCACAGGAATACAGTCTTCTTCTGTACAACCCGGGTAAACAGTCGACTCAAAAACAACATAGTCGCCTTTCTTCAGGACCTTTCCTACCGTGGCACTTGCGCCAAGCAATGGCTTAAGATTTGGAAGATTCGCGTCGTCAATTGGTGTTGGAACAGCCACAACAAAGAATGTCACATCGCGCAAGTCATTCAAATCACATGTAAATTCAATATCACACCCGTCAAATGCCGATGACTCAAGTTCATTGCTAGGGTCAATATTGTTTTTCATGAGGTCAACACGCTCCTGATTGATATCAAATCCAACCACTTTAATTTTACGTGCAAACTCCAATGCGATAGGTAATCCAACGTAACCAAGGCCGATCACTGCGATCTTAGTCTCCTTTTGGATCAATCTGTCAAAGATTAAACTGCTCATTTCTAACTTTATAGATTCGTTCAATAATCTCGACGACTTTTAAGCCTTCTAAAGCGTTTGTAGTAGCCGATGTTCTTCCCTTCAATGTCTCAATGACATTTCGGATGACAAAGTTATGATTTGCTGCGGAACCTTTGTATGCTCCGTAGTCATTTCCTGGATTTGTAGGTGCCAATTCGGGCATTTCATAGCCCTCAATGTTGCAAATTTCCACCTCGTTCATGTACTGTCCGCCAATCTTCACACTCCCCTTCTTTCCGATGATAGTAATCGAGCTTTCAAGGTTTTGCGTCGCCACAGAAGTCGAATAATTGATGCATCCCATACCACCATTTGTGAAGTCAAAACTTACAAATCCAGAATCTTCAAAATCTGTTAAATTTTTATGCGTGAAGTCTGCAAATTTCCCTTGAATGTTGTCGATATCGCCAAAAAGCCAGTACATGATATCGATGAAATGCGAAAATTGGGTAAACAAAGTCCCTCCGTCAAGATCCTCTCTTCCTTTCCAACCTCCTTGCTTGTAATAGCGTTCGTCACGGTTCCAGTAACAGTTCAGTTGAACCATAAAAATTTCACCCAACACCTCGTTTTCAATCAAGTCTTTGATCCATACTGATGGCGGTGAATACCTGTTTTGCATGACACAGAAAACCTGCTTAGACACCTGCAAAGACTTAAAAATCATTTTCTCGCAGCTGTCTTTCGTTAAGCCCATTGGCTTTTCACATACTACGTGTTTCTTCGCATTGAGGGCAGCCAAACTTTGCGCAGCATGGAATCCATTCGGTGTACACACATTCACGACATCGAAGTCCAAACCTGAGGCTAACAATTCATCAAATGTGTGAAAAAATGGAACATCCCAATCATGGACTCCACATTCCTCTTTCGAACGCACATCCACCATGGCTACCAATTCACCCTCCTCATCACGACGAATCATTTCTGCGTGACGCTTGCCGATGTGTCCGGCTCCGATTACTGCAAATCGTACTTTATTTTCAGCTGTCATAAACTATAAAACTCTAATCAATATTAATGAATTCGATTCACTTCGCCTGCTTTCAACTCATATTCCTGTCCACTTTCATGGCATGAGGCATGACCGTTTTCGTCAAATGACAAACGATGACCATATTCACTTACCCATCCAATTTGTCTGGCGGGATTTCCTACGACGAGTGCGTATGCAAGCACCGTTTTCGTCACCACAGCACCGGCACCGATGAAAGCAAAAGCACCAATATCATGGCCACACACAATGGTTGCATTGGCACCAATACTTGCACCTTTGCCCACATGTGTTTTTGCGTATTGCTCACGACGATTTACTGCACTTCGAGGATTAATGACATTGGTAAAAACCATGGATGGACCTAAGAATACATCATCTTCACAGTTCACTCCCGTATAAATAGATACGTTGTTTTGAACCTTCACATTATTCCCTAAATGGACATCTGGTGAAATGACCACATTTTGACCAATGTTACAACGCTCGCCTATCACGCACGCAGGCATGATGTGTGAAAAATGCCAGATTTTTGTTCCCTCCCCGATGCTGCACCCATCATCGATTACAGCTGTTTCATGCGCAAAATAACCCATCAGCGAATAATGTATTTATCGAAGTCGTTGTGATCCGTCTGTTCCAACTCTTCTTTGGTTAAACTCTTAAAATAGTCGTAAGTAATCTTTAATCCTTCAGCGCGATTTACCGAAGGCTCCCAGTTTAAAATTGCTTTTGCACGCGTGATGTCTGGTTGTCGCTGTTTTGGATCATCGACAGGTAAGTCCTTGTAAATGATTTTCTGATTTGAACCTGTCAACTGGATAATTTCTTCTGCAAACTCACGAATTGATATTTCATCTGGATTGCCCACGTTCACTGGCATGTGGTAATCGCTATGTAACAAACGAACAATGCCTTCTACCAAATCATCGATGTAGCAGAACGAACGCGTTTGTGAGCCATCACCAAACACAGTAATGTTTTCACCACGCAAAGCCTGACCGATAAAAGCTGGCAATGCACGTCCATCATTCAAGCGCATTCGCGGACCATAGGTATTAAAAATCCGAATGATGCGCGTTTCCAAGCCATGAAAATTATGATACGCCATGGTAATCGCTTCCTGAAAACGCTTTGCTTCATCATACACACCACGAGGTCCAACAGGATTTACATTTCCCCAATAATCTTCATTTTGCGGATGAACCGTTGGATCGCCATACACTTCAGATGTTGATGCAATCAGAATACGTGAACCTTTCTGCTTTGCGAGTCCTAAGCAATTGTGAATACCCAAAGACCCCACCTTCAAGGTTTGAATAGGAATTTTCAAGTAATCAATTGGACTTGCTGGTGAAGCGAAATGCAGGATGTAATCCAACTTGCCTGATACGTGTATGAATTTTGAGACATCATGATGGTAGAATTCAAAATTCTCCAACTTGAAAAGGTGTTCAATATTCTTTAGACGACCAGTAATGAGGTTATCCATTCCGATGACATGGTAACCATCTTTCACAAAACGATCACAGAGATGAGATCCTAAAAACCCTGCTGCTCCCGTTATCAATATGCGCTTTTGTTCCTTCATGATTACGATTCAATTGTCCGTCTTCCTATGGAGTTGTAATAAAATCCTTTTTCGGTCATTTCGTCCACATCGAACAAGTTACGGCCATCAAAAATCACCTTGTCATTCATCACCTTTGCCATTCGCTCAAAATCTGGATTTCTGAAAATCCCCCATTCTGTGCAAATGATCAACGCATCTGCAGCGTGCAACGCGTCGTATTCTGAACCAGAAAACTCCACTTGATCACCAAATCGCTGTTTCACATTGGGCATTGCTTCAGGGTCATAACTTGAAATCAGGGCTCCTTCCTTCAGCAAGTCAGCGATGATTTCCAGGGCTGGTGCTTCGCGAATATCATCCGTATCTGGTTTGAAGGACAGTCCCCAAATGGCTATTTTTTTCCCGGTTAAATTGCCCCGGAAGTAGTTTTTGACTTTAGGCAGCAGCACCTTTTTTTGATCATTATTGATATCGATGACTGCTTCCAAAATTCGAAAGTTGAAATCCTTCTCTTTTCCCGACTTTACAAGTGCTTGAACGTCCTTTGGAAAGCAAGATCCTCCGTAGCCGATGCCAGGGAACAAAAATCGTTTCCCAATGCGGTCGTCCGACCCAATTCCAATACGGACCTTATCCACATCCGCACCGACCAACTCGCAGAAATTTGCTACCTCATTCATGAAGGTAATTTTCGTTGCCAAGAACGAATTTGCTGCGTATTTTGTCAATTCTGCAGAACGCTCATCCATAAAGATGATTGGATTTCCTTGTCGAACGAAAGGTTTGTACAATTGCTCCATCACCTTGCGCGCTCTTTCAGAACTTGCACCAATCACCACGCGGTCTGGCTTCATGAAGTCGCTTACCGCAAATCCTTCACGTAAAAATTCTGGATTGGATACCACATCAAATTGGCAGCGCGCATTTTTCGCGATCGCCTCTCTCACTTTATCTGCTGTTCCAACAGGCACGGTGCTTTTGTCAACAATCACAGCATAATCTGATAAGAGATAACCAAGTTGATCAGCAACACCAAGGATGTAACGCAAATCTGCAGAACCATCTTCACCAGGAGGTGTTGGAAGTGCTAGGAAAATGATCTCCGCATCTTTAATCCCTACTTCTAGGCTTGTTGTAAAATTGAGTCGTTCAGTGCGCAAATTTCGCTCAAACAGCACATCGAGATTCGGTTCAAAAATAGGAACTTCACCATTCCGCATGCGTTCCACCTTTGATTCATCGATGTCAATACAAACCACTTGATTGCCTGTTTCGGCAAAGCAGGTTCCCGTAACGAGACCAACGTATCCTGTTCCTACGACTGCAATTTTCTTCATTCAGACTAAGAATGAGCTATAATAAATTCAGCCACTGAGGCGCAGATAAAGTCAAGTTGTTCTTGCTCCATTTCAGTATGAATTGGCAAGGACATCACGCAGGATGTAAGTGCATCTGTCACTGGCAAGACCGTTGCAGCGCTTCCAAAAGCAGAAAACATCTTCTGACGGTGAGCTGGTACTGGGTAATATATCATAGAAGGAACTTCTTTTGTCGCAAGGAAACCAACCAGCGCATCGCGATCAATGCCACACAATTGCATGGTATATTGATGAAATACATGGCGAGATTCATTGCCTCGAACAGGCGTTTTAATTTGAGGATAAGCCGCAAAAAACGCATCATAATGATCCGCAACTTTTCTACGTGCATCGATGTACGCATCCAATCTTGGCAACTTAATGCGAAGAATGGCCGCTTGAATGGTGTCTAAACGAGAGTTACACCCAACAACATCGTGGTAATAACGTTGACTTTGTCCGTGATTCGCAATCATGCGCATCTTCGCTGCAAGCTCGTCGTTATTGGTGCAAATTGCTCCACCATCTCCGTAGCATCCTAGATTTTTTGATGGAAAGAATGAAGTACACCCGATGTCTCCAATGGTCCCGGTCTTAGAAACAGATCCATCCTTGTGGTAATAATCACTACCAATCGCTTGCGCATTGTCTTCTACGACATGTAAATTGTACTCTTTCGCAATTTCCATGATGGCATCCATATTGGCTGCTTGACCGTATAAGTGCACTGGAACAATTGCCTTTGTTTTTTCAGTAATAGCCGCGCGAATGGTCCTAGGGTCAATGCAGAACGTATCGGTATCCACTTCAACAAAAACTGGCTTTAATCCGAGTAAAGCCATTACTTCGGTAGTCGCGATATATGTAAATGAAGGCGTAATCACCTCATCACCTGGCTTTAAATCCAAGGCCATCAATGCGATTTGAAGCGCATCTGTACCATTCGCACACGGAATAACATGTTTTACACCTAGATATTCTTCCAATTCTTTTTGGAACAATTGAACATCTGGACCGTTGATAAATTGCGCGTTTTCAATGACATTCATCAGTGCCGCATCAACCTCTGTTTTGATCTGCTGGTACTGTGTCATCAGATCGACCATTTGAATCTTTTTCATTCAAGAATGCAATTAATCAGTTCAAGTGGACAAAGGTACGAATTCGATAGCGATTATGAGAAAAGACATCGAAAAAATGGGGGCCTTGGGCAAGATTCTTTCAATGAATTGACACAATCAAAGTGACATTTTCATCGTTTTTAACATTCACATCCCAAAATGACCTTAAATTTGACGCATGTTACTGAAAATAGTTACACTGACTTTCATTGCCTTTTCACTCACCGTTGTTGGACAGCGGAACGTTACAGATTCCGTTATTGGAACACCTTGGGTAGGCGTTCATTACGGAGGAAATTGGACAGGCGGAGATTTGGCCAATCGCTATGGTTACTTAAATCATGCGGGATTTATGGCTGGATACAAAACAAATAAGAACGTGTATCTGGGAATGGAAGCCAACTTCATATTCGGAAATGACCTCGACACCTCATTGAATCATATTTTTGACCATTTGTTGGATTCCTATGGTAACATTACTGATGTCAACGGTGATATCGCTAAGATAGTGGTTTACTCGAGAGGAATGCATATTAACCTATCCATCGGCAAAGTCATTCCCGTTCTATCCGCCAATAAAAACTCTGGGATTTTCCTTCATGGTGGAGTTGGGATTTTGGTACATCGACTGCGCATTGAAACACAAGATCAAGTGATTCCACAATTGGAACTCGACTACAAAAAAGGCTATGATCGCCTGTCTCTAGGACCTAATCTGCATCAATTTGTGGGTTATGCCTTTTTAGCCAATGGTGGATATTATAATTTTTACGGTGGATTCTATTGTCAACAAGGATTCACAAAAAATCAACGTACAATCAATTTTGATCAACCCGATGTGCCCGTTTCACAAAAGACGATGTTTGACCTACAATATGGATTTCGTCTAGGTTGGTTTATACCGTTCTACAAACGTGAAGTCAAAGATTACTATTTCGACTGATGCATTTGTTGTATAACATCAGCATTCACCTTTACGGACTTGCCATTCGTTTGGCTTCGCTTTTCAATCCCAAAGCAAAGGAATGGGTGAAGGGCCGCAAAAATTACTTTTCACATCTTCCCGAATCGACTAAACCTGTCCTTTGGTTTCATTGTGCTTCCCTTGGTGAATTTGACATGGCCATTCCGGTGATGCACGAAATGCGCGTCTCGCATCCGAACCATACCATTCTCGTTACATTCTTCTCCCCTTCCGGGATGCAGCATTACCACAAGAGAAATCATCCCGCCGACCTTGTACTTTATTTGCCCATCGACACAAAAAAAAATGCCAAGCGCTTTGTATCGCACTTTAAGCCAGAAAAAGCCTTTTTTGTGAAGTACGAATTTTGGGCAAATTACCTTGACGCATTAAAAGATTCAGGTGCTAAAGTTTTTTCCATTTGCACCTTACTCCGCCCCGATCATCGTTTTTTTCGCTGGTATGGTGCGTTTTTTCGACGATCACTGAGGATGTTTGATCATTTCTATGTGCAAAACGAATCGACAAGTGCGTTGCTTCATGCCATTGGCATTCGGCAAGTGACCATTACCGGTGACACCCGCTATGACAAGGTCATTGAAACACGAGATATGCAAGAACAGAATCCTAGGATTGAAGAGTTTCTACAAGGACAACACGCTGTAATCTTTGGAAGCACCTGGCCACAAGATGAAGCGATCATTCTCCCTTGGATTAAGGCAAATCCAACCATTAAATGCATTATTGCTCCTCACAACATCGATGCTGCTCATGTTCAATCGCTGGAAAGAGCATTCGGTGAAAGATGTATTCGTTTCACAGAAAAGGAAAATAAACAGTGTCAAGTTTTAATTCTTGACACCATCGGACATCTTTCAAGTGCGTATGGATCAGCGAAAATTGCCTATGTCGGAGGTGGATTTTCTGGAAAGCTTCATAACATATTAGAACCCGCCGTGTATGGTATCCCTGTGCTATTTGGTCCGAAGTTTAATCGTTTTCCGGAAGCACAACACTTCATCGATGCGGGCATTGGATTTTCCGTCTCGGACACGAAATCACTTTCTGAAACGATGACTGAGGTGACAAGACGTTTGAGTGAAATCAAAATCGAAGCAGACGCACTCATTCAACAAAATGCGGGAGCCGCTGTTCGCATCGCTGAACATCAACAATTGAAGTATCCTGCTTAAACTATCCGTTCCAGCTAAGAACCTCCAACTGTTGGTTTGATCGAGTCCCAAAAGCCAATTGAACTTCGCGAATCATCCGTTCGACTGACCCCCACTTCGTTGTTCGGTGTCCCGCCAATGCAATAATTTCACGTGCTGGATACGTTTTACTCGCACCAGAAGTAATGTGCTTTAATGACTCACGTTGATGATTGGTCATGCTGTAAAACTCAGGAACTAAGGTATAGCCGCCATCTTGGTCCACCATATTCATGAGTAATTCTACATTTCCTCCTTCATAACTCCAATTGGCTGTTTCCTTTCCTTCTTGAATGCCACAGAAACTCACCATTTGTGTTCGCAAGCAATTCCCCTTCGTCAACAGCCATGGATGCAAATCTGTCAATTGTTCGATATTGACCTCAGATGATTGAATTTCCTTGGTATAGGCCATAATTTCTTCGTGATACAATGGAATTGTTCGAAAAGATGGATCACTCACTGGTCCAGCAAGAATTGCCAGGTCCACCTGCTTGTTCATCATGGCCACCAATAAATCGGGTGTACGCATCTCCTCGATGATCAATTGAACACCGGGCAACTGAGTCTTCCATTTCGTGAATAATTCGGGAATGAGGTAAGCCGCCACCGTTGGAATCACACCCATTCGAATTTCCTCCTTGTACGTACCATTCCATTTGGCAGTAATCGTTTCCAGGCGCTGCTCCTCATTTAGAATATCGCGCAACACCGGAATCAATTCTTGACCGAAGAGTGTGAGTTCCACCGGATTTCTGTCGCGGTCAAATACTACATGTCCAAGAAGCTGTTCCGCTTTTTTTACCTGCATCGAGAGCGTTGGCTGTGTAACATGGCAAAGTTCACTTGCTCGAACAAAATTTCTGGTTTCACTGAGCACCACCAGATAGTGCATTTGTTGGATGGAAAGCATATAGATAAATTCAATGGAAGTATAAATATAATTGAAAAGTACTATAATCATCAACGCATAACTTCGAAATATTCAATTATTCACTAAAAACAAATGACTATGAAAAAATTAATAAGCCGTTTGCAAAAACGCATATTAAAAACCCCGAAGCATCAACTTGTCATCGTTAAAAAGGAAGCAGAAAGCGTTGCCGAGTCCATGGGAATCGATATGTTTCGCTTTTCATATCTGGAGAAGATCTGCATTTTATCAAGACATGAAAGCACAAGTAAGGTTTCTTGTTTCCAAAAAATCGTTTCGCATTGTGAAAACACGAATGAAATCGTTTTAATGATTTACTTGTTCGATAAAATTCTAGAAAATTACTACGAACAAGTGCGGATGGCTCACTTGAATTGAGTCGAATTCACAAGCAAACAACTCATCGATTCATCCTAATTAAAAACTAGATTAAATCGATAAAAACTAGTTATAACAACCCAATAATTTTGTTTCACGAAAAAATTAAAAACATGTCTAAATTGATCCAAATAACCCAAGAAAATATCAATGAGATTCTGAATGAATCTGAAAAACTCGTAGTGCTTGAATTTTATTCCCCAGGATGTGGTCCATGTCGAGACCTCATCCCAATTTTAGAAGATCTAGCAGATGAATATTCAGAAAAGGCAATCTTTGCAAAAATAAATGCTTTAGAATTCATGAATCTTGCGACGAAGAATCTCATTCGAGCAGTACCCCATGTCCTTATTTTTAAAACTGGAGAAGTAATTCAACACATTCCAAAAAAGCAAGACAGAGAAGTCTATAAAAAACACCTCGACGCATTGATTTAATTTTTCAACTTCGTCGTATGTATTCGAACCGAAAAGCAGTAAATTTGTTAACAGTTATATAAATCAACAATTCAATTTAAAATGGGAGTATTAGTAGGCAAAAAAGCACCGTCTTTCAAGGCGTCAGCAGTAGTAAATGGCGGAGAGATCGTAAGCGACTTTTCATTGGACCAATACATTGGTAAAAATCATGTGATTTTCTTCTTTTACCCGAAAGATTTCACATTTGTATGTCCATCTGAGTTGCATGCATTTCAGGCGAAGTTGGCTGATTTCGAAGCACGCGGCGTTAAAGTTGTAGCATGTTCAACAGACACAGAAGAATCGCACTGGGGATGGTTGCAAGTACCTAAAAACAAAGGAGGAATCGAGGGAGTGAAATACCCAATCGTTGCCGATACATCAAAAACAATTTCAGAAGCGTTTGGTGTTCTTGCCGGAGAATATGAGTACGATATGGATGGTGCGTTGGTAGCAACAGGACCAATGATCGCTTACCGCGGTTTGTTCTTGATCAACAAAGAAGGTGTTGTTATGCACCAGTTGGTGAACATGTTCCCATTGGGACGTAACGTAGACGAAGCGCTCCGTATGGTTGATGCACTTCAGTTCTTCGAAGAAAATGGTGAAGTATGTCCAGCAAACTGGCAAAAAGGTGACGAAGGAATGAAAGCGAGCTTTGATGGCGTTGCTGATTACCTTGCTGCACACTAAGCACAAATGAGATGAAAAAAAAGCTGCTGAAAAGCGGCTTTTTTTTTGGAAAAGAGATCAAAGACAATAGACAAAGGACAATGGACTTGATCAATCTTCGGTGACTTAGGTCCGCAGGAAAACTCGATGGCACTAGGGATTACAAAAGACAATGGACAATGGACAATGGACTCGTTCAAGCTTCGGTGACTGAGGTCCGCAGGAAAACTCGACGGCAACAGTGATGACAAAGGACATCTAAAAAGTGTCGAGTTACAAATGACGAGCACTAATGACTAAAAAGGAAAGAGGTTCAATTTATGGGTAGGACCTTTTTTAATGTCAACTTTTTTCCATTTTTTCAACTCAAACACTTTTTCTAAATCAACTTTTTCAATAACTTAAGTAGAAAATTGATTTTTCATGTTACCCACTATTCACCTCAATCGCCAGGAAATTGGCTTAAAAACCTACTATTACATCACCTTTCCATTCAACCGGAATTTGTATGCTTTGTTTCGTTCATTCGAACATGTTCATTGGGATAAGTACGAAAAATCCTTCGTATTTGACAAGAACGATTTGTCCATTGATTCACTACTTTCCCACGTTGAAGGAAAGGCGCTTCTTGAATTTCGTGAGAAACGATTAGAAAGTGTAGAATACAAGCGATCTCATTTGCGTCCTTCCGATTTTTTGGAACCCCTGGATGACATAAAGTCGCATGAAATTGTGCGTTTCGAGCATTATTTGCAATCAAAGCGCTACAGTTCGAATACTATAAAAGTTTACGCTGAAACCTTGCGTGTCTTTCTGCGCTACTTCGCTAGCAAAGCGATTGAAGAAATTAGCAATGACGACCTCATCGCTTTCAACAACGATTATATTTTGAAGAATAATTTTTCTTCTTCCTACCAAAACCAGCTTGTGAATGCGGTGAAGTTGTATTATTCGGTGATTCAGCACAAGCGTATCGACGTGGAATTGGTGCATCGACCACGTCGAGAGAAAACCTTACCGAATGTGCTGAGTAAAGAGGAGGTGAAAAGCATACTTGACGCGCCATATAATTTAAAACATCGGGCTATGCTATCTATGATTTATTCTTGCGGATTACGACGCAGTGAATTATTGAATTTAACCAAACTTGATATTGATTCAAAAAGAATGGTTGTTATTATTCGAATGGCGAAAGGAAAAAAAGACAGAATCGTACCGTTATCGCCTAAAATTTTGATTTTACTGCGTGATTATTACAAGTGCTATCAACCCAAACATTTTCTATTTGAAGGTCAAGATGGTGGCAGATACAGTGAGAAAAGTTTAGAAAATGTTTTTAAACAGTCACTTTTAAAGGCTAG
>JBEIKR010000029.1:0-23127 GCA_040379705.1 Crocinitomicaceae bacterium | reverse complement strand
TTGAATGTCATTTCGCACGTGGAAATTGAACGCGGTGCTTATTACCCAGAAGGAGGGATGGTGTCGATTACCAAAGCTTTGGAAAAGTTAGCTAAAGATATTGGTGTTGAGTTTTTGTATTCTACACCAGTTCGGGAGATTTTGTTGGAAAATAAGCGAGCAAAAGGAGTTCGAACAGATCACGATAGTCATGCATTTGACCTTGTCATTTCCAACATGGATGTGTACAACACGTATCACAAACTCATCCCGTCGGCGAAAAAACCGAAGCAAACATTGGATCAACCAAAGTCAAGCTCTGGAATTATTTTTTATTGGGGAATTAAAGGGAAGTTTGATCAATTGACCTTACACAACATACTTTTTGCTGAAGACTACAAAGCCGAATTTGATACCATCTTTGAGAAAAAGGAAATCTATCACGATCCTACGATCTATGTGAATATCACTGCAAAGCATTCACCTGATGATGCACCAGAAGGATGTGAGAATTGGTTTTCATTCATCAATGTTCCCAACAACCAAGGGCAGGATTGGGACGCCTTTATCGATCAAGCACGTGAGGCTGTTATTCGGAAGGTGGACCGCATGCTTGGTACTGATTTACGTTCTTTGATTGAGTGTGAGATGGTTTTTGATCCAAGAGTAATTGAAAATAGAACGTCATCCGCATTTGGAGCAATCTATGGCAACAGCTCAAACAATAAGTTCGCTGCGTTCATGCGTCATCCCAATTTTTCAAAGTCCATCAAAGGGCTTTATTTCTGTGGTGGAAGTGTTCATCCAGGACCAAGTATTCCGCTATGTTTACTTTCCGCAAAGATTACCACTGATTTGATTCATGGTTAGATTTGAAAATCAGAATTGGTTTTTAGAAAATAACGCTGTACATTCAACATTGTAAAGGCGCTCTTCTATTTCATAAAAAATAGTTGATTCTTTGTGTTTGAAATTCAAAAGTTAAGTGTTGTATCCTGTTATGTTATTCCAAAGGCAAAAAGAAACCATTCGAGAAAATTCATTTCAAAAGAAGCGCTCGTTATGTTCGATCACAGCGATTGCCTTGGCATTCTTTATGGCTTTAGTATTCAATACGCTTCATGCAACAATAAGAAACCATGAAGACCTCATAGTGAAGCGACCAACTCAGTCACATTTGGATTCTGCTTCTTCCGATTCAAAAACGATTAAAGATCAATTGGATCAGTATAAAACACTCATGCAAGAAGAATTGCAGAAAACGATTTCTAGAAATGATAAGGCGTATGAGCAGCTTCAGAAACGGTTTGATGTTCATCATAAACAAGAGAGAATAAGTAAGTTACGCATTATCCAGAAAGTGCAAGAGGTTCGAAAATTTACTCTTCAAAACTTTTTGTTGATTTTAGGGATCGGTTTCATATTTGTGTTTCTTTCACTTTTATTTCTGTTCCTTCGAAGAAAGAAAAAGGAGGATTTAAAAACTTCAGCAGCGATGTATCGAGCGAGGTTTCATGCCATTGAAAAAGAAAAGCTTCGATTTTCACGGGAAATTCATGATGGATTGCAGGGAACACTCTCAATGATACATTTAATGTCGAATAGAGAAATGATTCATGCACCTACAAATGAGAATTTACGAACTGTATCATCTTTATCAAAGAAGGCGATGAATAGCTCAAGTGGAATGAGTAAGGATCTCTACCCTTCGGACATTAACGTGCAAGGATTGGCATTTAGCTTAAATGCTTTCGTTGAAAGAATGAACGAAATTCAAGAGAAAACAAGGTTTTTTTGCAACGTGCCAACGATTGATTATACACCAGAAATTGGTATTGCATTGTACCGAATTTCTGAGGAGCTCATTACCAATACACTAAGGCATGCCGACGCAACAGAGGCACATTTGGACATTAAAATTAAAAATCGGGGTATTGATTTTATTTTTTATGATAATGGTGTTGGAATGGAATTGAATACAATTTTTTTTGGGGTAGGAGTCACGAGCATTGAAGAACGGGTGCACGCCATTGGCGGGAAATTTCTAATCGCGAGCAGAAAAAATCAAGGAGTAAGGGTTGAGATTAAAGTAAGAGGACGGTTTTAGAAAATATTGAATATTTGTCGGAATCTTCAGTGTTTTATTCGGTATTTGCTCATGAAAAAAATGTATTTTTGATCACTAACTTAAATTATTGTATGTATGGGTACAGATGCGTTAAATACACCAGGAATCGCAAGTTCAATATCTGTCGCGGTAGATGCAACAGGGAAGTCATTGGTAGTAAAATTGGTTTTTAACGAAACGAAGCCCAAATATAATTTTGTTGGGTATACAATGCTCACAGCTGATGGCGGCGGTATTTTACTTACATTCTCGTCTGCTACTACAACGGTTACCGCGGGAACTACGCAAAGCTACACAATTGCACTCGCAGGTGGTACCGTAGGTACATACGTGGAAATCGCCTTGGGCAATGGCCGACCGAATCCTCGCCTCATTGTAAAAACAGCTATTCCAAATTAGAAGTGTGTCATTGATTCGGATTTTATTACTGTTTATACTTTTAAGCGCCAATTGTGCGTTTAGTCAATCGAACTGTGAAAAGCTACTTTCAGAAATGGAAGTAGCTTTTGAATTATCTGAAAACCCGAAACAACTGTTCAAACAATATGAGAAATCATGCTACATCGACGAGTGTGACGATCTTTGTGGGTATGATGCATTGAAAATAAGATATTATCGATTAGCTGGTGAATATTCAAAGGCCATTTCTTATGCAAATAAAGCCCTTAAGAAAAGAGGAGATTCAAAGTTTAAGGATCAAATATTGGTTGAAAAAGCGATTGTGTATTATTTGAAATCAAATTTTCAAGAAACTGTTGACTTGATTCATCGTGCACTTTCCAATGGTGCCATTGACAAAGAAACACAAGCAAAAGCTTATTTGATGCTCGGAAATGCCCATAGAGATTTAGGAAATGTTCATTATGCGTCTCGCTATTTTTCCAAGACCTATTATGCAGGTCTCAGCATTCAAGATTCGTCGCTTGTTTCTGCTGCCTTAAATGGTCAAGGGTTAATTGCGTACGGAAAAAGTGCAAAAAATGATACCAAACGCTCGATTGCATTTTTTCAAAAATCATTGAATTATTTGCAAGACAAAGAAAGCGTTCAAGCCTTACTTCGCTTAAATAATATTGCCGCAGCATATGCCAACTTGAATGACTTTGTGAAAGCGGAAATGTACTTTAAACAGTGTTTGGATTTATATACCAAACAACAGGATTTTGAAGGTGTCGTTTCTACCTGCAACAACTTAGCGGATATTTACATTCAAACCAATGATTGGTCGAATGCAAAAGTATACTTAGACCAAGCTATAGCCATGTATTCAAATCAATTGGAGGGATTTGATATGCTCAATGAACTAAACTTGACCCTTAGCGATTACTACTACCACGAGTCAAAGTATGCACTTAGTAGGGATTATTATGCAAAATATGCCGAACAGGAATTGAAGCGCTTGAATACAGAGCAAAGTGAGGCGGTGATTGAAAGTCAAGAACGGTACGACGATTTGAAACGTACAAAACTTATCAATGACCTGAAACTTTTTAAGAAACGTGCCGAGGTGAATAACTTGCGTTTGCAAAATGCCATTTATATTATTTTAGTATGCTTTATTTCTTTAGGTATTGGGGTATATATTATCATTAGCAGGAGGCGCAAAACTGAAAAACGTGAACGGAAGCTGGCACTCAATCGCGCGGCACTTTATTCTGCGGAAAATGAAAAGTTGCGTGTTTCTCGAGAACTGCATGATAGCATGGGAGGAACACTTACCGTGATGAATTTATTATTGGGAAATGAAAAGGACAGTGATCCAACCAATAGAAACATCGCTCTTTTATCGGAAACAACAAAAAATGCGATAGACGATCTGCGCAGAATATGTAGAGATCTTTACCCTTCTGAATTGAAAATCTCTGGATTGAGCCAGAGCTTACAATCGTATTTCTATAAACTAAATAATTCTCAGACAGAAGTAAAATTCGAGCTCGTTGCCCCGGACGAATTGATGCTTGACCTTGGGTTTAGTATCAACTTTTATCGCATTGCACAAGAACTAACCAACAATACCTTGAAATATGCCAAGGCATCCGAAGCAACTTTGAAAATCGATGTCAAAGACGGGAAATTCTTTGCCTTCTATAACGACAATGGTCAAGGTGTCGATATGAAACAATTACTAAAAGGTGTTGGATTGAACAGTATCGAAGAACGTTGCTTTTCGTACAAAGGAAAACTGGAATTTAAATCCGGGATCAATCAAGGGTTTGGCGCGATCATGGTATTCTCTTCTGAGAACATTTCGTTCACAGAAAAAGAAGACTAGAACTGAAAATACACGAATGGTTTGAACGTGTCTGAAACCGCTTGATACATGAGAATAACAATAATCGCCACAGCCATTGCTTGCACGGGCATGGGGGATCTGCTAAATAACTTCTCCCACATTAGTTTTGTATTGTCTGGTAACCAGTGAACGATAAATCCAAAAAGAATCACCCAAAATACGCTCTGATAGGTCCAGAGAACCAACCCAAATGTCTCAAATGTAAAGTCAAAATGATTCCATACATGGTTGATCATTGCCATTGGTGCTCCCTCGTCTTCGAAACGAAACCAAATTCGTGTAAACGTAATAAAATTGAAGGTGAGGAATACTTTCCAAAAATGAACTACCAACCATTGCGAATTTTCGTAAGGAGAAATTTTACGCCAATAGTTGTAAATCACTAATGCGGCACCATTCATCGCACCCCAGATCACAAAATTCTCACTCGCACCATGCCACAAGCCACCCACGACCATGGTAATCAATAAATTCAAATCGCGGTGAACATACTGCTTGAAATTCGGAATGAAAAGCACGCCCAAAATGTACACTACGGTTAATCCTAAATAGACATAAATCAGCTCGTACCATTGGGTGATAAAAATTAAAAACACAAAGATGATGGCCGTAGCGATATAGGTTCCAAATCCCCCCGTCTTGTTTCCACCCAAGGGAATATACAAGTAGTCGCGAAGCCAAGATCCCAGCGATTTGTGCCATCTTCTCCAAAAATCAGCCACGCTCACCGCCTTGTAAGGCGAGCGGAAATTCTCAAGAAGATTGAAGCCCATCAAGCGTGAAAGTCCTATAGCAATGTCTGTATAGCCCGAGAAATCTCCATAAATCTGAAGGGAATAACCCCACATTGCCAAAACACTCACAAAGCCTGGGTAGGCTTCGGGGGCATCCACAATCTTATCAATAAAATGAACAGCGATGTAATCGGCCAATACGATCTTTTTAATTAAACCTTTGACAATTTGAATGACGGACCAACTGAATGCATCTTTATCTAAGGCAAAAGGTTGGCGAATTTGTGGAATGAAATCACGCGCACGTACAATTGGACCTGCCACGAGCTGCGGGAAA
This sequence comes from Crocinitomicaceae bacterium, assembly GCA_040379705.1. Taxonomy (GTDB): domain Bacteria; phylum Bacteroidota; class Bacteroidia; order Flavobacteriales_D; family Crocinitomicaceae; genus M0103. The sequence continues at coordinate 17,656 of JBEIKR010000029.1, read as the reverse complement.
TAGGTGACAAAAAAAGTGTAATCGAAGAAGTTCTTTACAGGTTCAATTTCCTTCCGATAAATGTCAATGAAATAGGATATACTTTGGAAGGTAAAGAAGGATACTCCAACGGGTAGGATGATTTTATCGACATTGAAACTTCCTTCTCCAAAGAAACTATTTCCCATGTATGCGAGGTGATTGAATACCTTGAAGTCGGTATGAAACATTTCATTGAAGGAATCAGTAAAGAAGTACGAATACTTGAAATAAGCGAGGACCGCGAGATTTAGAAAGGCACCAATACCGATGATCCATTTCTTCGATCGCTCCCGCTGCGCATCGTGCACCCATTTCCCGAAGAAGTAGTTTCCGACGAGACTGATGCACAATAGAATGACAAACAATCCAGATGTCTTGAAATAAAAGAAAATAGAAACCGCGGTAAGGAAAATACTGCGTACCAAGAAATGTTTGTGAATCATCGAAAAGATAATCATCACAGCAAGGAAGAAAAGCCAAAAATCAAGCTGTGTAAAAATCAGCGGTTCTTTTTCGTTAAAGGAGAATATTTGCCACAGTCGTTCCATGTAATCCGTTTAATGTAGTTGTGTTGTACGTTCGTGCATCTGTCGAAGAAATTTCAGGAATGAATCCGTAAATAACTCGCCTTTTAGATGGTAACCCAAGGAGGTGAAGTGTACCAAGTCGCTTTGCATCAGCCCTTGGTTTTTCCATAGTTTTGAAGAACCCAATTCCCCCATTATTCCGTAAAAATCCCAAACCGCAGCATGGTATTTTTCCGCCAACTCAATGATCATCTCCCGCTCGCGCGCAATGTTGCGATTGAGAGAACGTTGGTGGTAATAGGAATCGTTAGGAACGGTCAAAAGAATAGCGCAATTGGGATTTACGCGCAACACCTTCTCAATCATTTTTTCAAGATTTCTCTTATATACCTGTGGGTCAAATTGATCATAAGGAACGTTGCCATCATTTGTACCCACGGAAAATGCAAAGAAGTCGGGCGGATAAATCGATAACTGTTCTTCAAAATTCTTGCAGCCGAGATAGGTGTAGAGCCCTGCACCATTCACTCCGATGGATGTATATGAAATTCCAGGAAGATCATTTAAAAATTGAAACCCATAGATCTCTAGTTCAAGTGGCAATTGATTTTTTCGGGAAAATTGAACATCTAATACCTCGATAGGGTCAGAAAATGTGATTTCGGAATAACCTAAACTCGGATTTTGAATGATGGACTCCACCAAAATCTCATCCCCTCCAAAATGAATATCGAAGGGAAGCTCCCCCTTGTTGTGGAGGATGCGCACTGTTTTAATTGGAGGTTGTACACTGCTTCGGTTGTGACGGAAGTACAAGTTGATGACAGAATCGTTGCACGTAATCACAGCGCCCATGACGCCGTAGTCTATCGTTGTCGGATTCGTTGTAACACTGCGGTATGCCTTCCATGTATTTGGAGAAGTGAATTCGTAGTTGGATGGATTATTGGTGCCAGCCAACTTGAACGGAAAAACCATCCCCCGTTCGCCAGGAATTCCCTCCCAGTTGCTTTGCAAAAAGGTTCGGATATCATGGGTGTAGATGTCTGCTTGCAAATGTGATCCTCCAATATGATAAAAGTGCAACTTTCCTCGTTTGAATTGAATTAGGGAATCCATCCGTGCCGCCAATGACTCCCAGCTCTTGCTCCGATTGCAGTAAAATCGAAAATGATTGACGGAAGGATCAATGAATGAATAATTTAATACATCCGTTGAATCAATTTCCTGAAAATCAGGAAAACAGTAATTGCTCAATGGCTCACCCTTCTGACCAAACAAAGGCTGAATTCCGGTGACTAAGAATAAGAAGATGAGCAGTGTCCTCAAAGTCAATGATTTATTTCTTTTTCTCTTGCCATTTGGCGAATTCTGCAGCAAACGCATCGAAGAACATTTGCGAGGCATAACTCGCACCACCATTGCTGAAGTGGATGTAATCTTTTCCAGCAAGGCCCTGTTCCACCCATGAAGGCATTGAGTTTTTGCCTCCCATTGCGCTAAACAAATCCCAGTACCCTGCACCTACTTCTAGACTTATTTTTTTCATTTGATCTACACAATAGGGCAATAATGGGTAGGTTTCATATACTCCTTTATCTAATCGTGACATGTCGCTTGGACCGATGACAATAATGGCAGCGCTCGGACGTAATTTGTGAATTGTGTTGAGTTGTCCCCTGAAGTTCCGGGTGAAATTTCGCACCGAACTTGAGTCCTTAAAGGATGGAACTGAATTTCCTCCAAATTGCATGATGATCAATTCTGTGTTCAAGTCGCCATACATTTGAGAGGTGATGTTCTGATCCATGTAGCCATATATGGTGCCACTTGATCCGCGCATGCCTACATTGTTCACTTGCACACCGTAGTCTCCTTCCAAAGAGAAACCACAAATATTTGGACTCACAGCAGCAGAAAAAACATATTTTAATTTTCCAGGAGTTGTAGAAAACGACAAGTCAACACTATGTAATTTTCCATCCGTTTTTAAGCTGTCTTCATGGATTAAATTTCCATTTTGATATACCTTCAACGCACAAGGCTTCAAGCAACTGTTGTAGTACATTTTGACGTTGTTGTATTCTTTGGCCCTTGAATAGGCATTTTTGTTCGGTTCAATTTCAATCCACGCATCTTCAATGGTTGTTTTATTGCTCACCCCCGCGCTATCTAGCTCTGGTGTAAATCGCGCGGCAGAACCCAAGGCGCCATATTTTTTATTTTTCAATCGATCACCACCAAAGCATGTATAGCGCACAAAGTTGGGAGAAACACTTTGTTTGAAGGTGTTCGTGACGTACACGTTCATGGCAGGGATCAAACCAGGCCCCGTCCCGCCAAATTGATTCTGTATGCGCTGACGGATGTATGCGGTCATTCGGTCACCTTCAATTTGAGAATCACCATAATGGAAAATGTGGATTTTCCTTTTATCCGTGGCTGCGTTTTGCATTTTTTGAAAAAATCCGTGAAGGTTTTTTAGCACGGCCTCATTGACAGCAATTGAGGTGGCAGACTCTGTGGATAGAACACCACCATTCGGTGCACCAAAGGAACCATCCGAGCCATTCTTGTGTTGGAGTAATGGGTCTTCAATTCCCGATGTGTCCACTTTTGACACAAGTTTACTGATGTCTTTTTTCTCTTGTTTTACCGGATGAAAAAATTCTTCCTTTGTCATGAAATTCAATTTATACCCGAAGATATTCCATCCTCCTTGAGGAATAAAGATGACTATCGGTGACAAGAGCAACAACACTCCAAGCGTAAATAGGAGTACATGTATGGGTTTTAGGACTTTCAATATTTAAATTTTGAGCACACAAATGTAATGATTCTGCGGGCATTTTTTTTTGATTGAAAATGTCAACTTTTCACTCTTTCATTAAAATTACTGCCATCATGTCCGAATAATCGGATTGGCAGTATCTTTGAGAAATGGGGCATGTCAAAAAAAATGAGTTATGGTAGATGATAAAATTCCAAATGAGGAGGGTAAAGATGTGGACAATGGTCACCAACAAGAGATAGATGCGCAAACGGAAACTACATCAGAAGCGGTCGTGAATGAACCCGCAGAACAAACTGCAGAGGATAAGTACCTCGAGCTGAACGAACGTTTTTTGCGACTGCATGCCGATTTTGATAATTTCAGAAAACGTTCTCGGAAAGAACAAATAGAAACCATAGAAAATGCCAACGCACAACTTCTAAGAGATTTGTTGCCAATTTTGGACGATTTTGAACGGGCGATTTTGAATAATGAGCAAGCCGAAGAAATCGAGAGTGTCAAGGAAGGTTTTAAATTGATTCAATCGAAGTTGAGTAATTTGCTAGAAAACAAAGGACTTAAACCTATGGTTGCGAAAGGTGAACGCTTTGATAGTGATCTACATGAGGCAATCGCAAATATTCCGGCACCTTCAGATGATGAAAAAGGAAAAGTGATTGAGGATGTAAGAAAAGGGTATTACTTGAATGATAAGGTAATTCGATTTGCACAAGTGTTGGTTGGACAGTAAACAGGAATAATGAGTCAAAAAAGAGATTATTACGAGGTATTGGGTATTTCAAAAAATGCGGATGAGGCCGAAATAAAAAAAGCCTACCGCAAATTGGCATTGAAATACCATCCAGATAAAAATCCGGATGATGCGAGTGCTGAAGATAAATTCAAGGAGGCGGCAGAAGCATATGAAGTATTGAGTGATTCCCAAAAACGCTCTCAATATGATCGATTTGGTCATGCAGGGATGAATGGTCAAGGTTTTGGCGGGGGAGGAATGAATATGGATGATATCTTCTCCCAGTTTGGAGATATTTTCGGCGGGGCGTTTGGTGGCGGAAGCTTTGGTGGAAGTCGCGGAGGTGGAAGTCGTGTGGTTAGAGGAACAAACCTACGCGTAAAAATGAAACTTACACTAGAAGAAATTGCCGAAGGTGTCCGAAAAAAAATAAAGGTAAACAAGCTGGTAAATGCCGAAGGTGTTACCTATAAAAATTGCCAAACATGTGGGGGTAGTGGACGTATTACACGTGTTGCCCAAACTTTTTTAGGCGCCATGCAAACGCAAACAACATGCAACGTGTGTCAAGGTGCTGGAAAGATGATTGATCAACGTCCGTCAGATTCTGATGCACAAGGATTGAAACGCCAGGAAGAGGTCATTGAAATCGATATTCCAGCAGGTGTGGAGGAAGGTATGCAGTTAAGTGTTACTGGCAAAGGAAATGCAGGACCTTTCAATGGTGTGCCAGGCGATCTAATTGTACAAATTGAAGAGGTTGAACACGCAGAATTAAAGCGCGATAGTGAGAATTTACATTTCGAGGCACATATCAATTTCGTAGATGCTGTGTTGGGTGAATCGATAGAGATCCCAACGGTGAATGGCAAGGCAAAAATTAAAATTGATCCAGGAACACAAAGCGGTAAAGTACTTCGGTTAAAAGGCAAAGGATTGCCAATCCTACAGCGACATGGACACGGCGATTTATTCGTTCATATCAATGTGTGGACACCGAAAAAAGTATCGAAAGAGGAACGAGAATTACTGGAAAAGTTGCGCAGTAGTGAAAACTTCAAACCACATCCGGATAAAAATGACAAGGGCTTTTTTGACCGAATGAAGGATATGTTCAATTAAGTACGTTCAATGTCTTTTCTTACCAATGCCGACCAAGGTGATAATCGAATCTCAGGGTATGTCTTCACCGTGTGCATCGTCGTGTTGTGCTATGTAGTTCTTGGTTCTATTCCGTTAATTGTTCATCTCATGATCGCACATGGCGGTGGTGAAGGAGCATTAGCCGGAACTATGGCGGATTGGACGGCAATGTTGGGAGAAAATCTCATGCTTTTTTATCTTTTGTTTCCTTTTACTTTAGTGCTATTGACACTTATCCTGAGCAATCGATTTATTCATAAACGAACAATCGTGTCATTGTTCACTGCCAGAACGAAATTCGATTGGCGTCGTTTCTTTTTGGCAGCAGGCGTATGGACTGCGGTAATGGCACTGATGCTCGGTATTATGATGGCAGGCAATAGCCAGATTGAATGGAACATGGACCCTTCAACAATCATTCCTCTGGTAATGATTTCATTGGTGCTTATTCCTATTCAAACAACGGCAGAAGAAGTGCTTTTCAGAGGCTATTTATTTCAAGCCTTTGGACATAAAAATAGACGCGGTTGGATCACTGTTGTAGTGACGGGTGTACTTTTCGGATTGATGCATGCAGCGAATCCAGAGGTGGCAACGCTCGGTTATGGAGTGATGAGTTATTATATCTTGACAGGTCTTTTTTTGGGAATCATCGTACTGTTGGATGATGGATTAGAATTGTCGATGGGATATCATGCCGCAAATAACATTTTTGCAGCACTCATACTGACCAATGAATGGCAAGCTTTTCAAACAGATGCCCTTTGGATTGATCATGCCAAACCTACATTCGGTTGGGATGTCATAGCCACTATGCTCATTCTACAACCCTTGTTGCTGGTGCTTTTTTACAAACGCTATCGTTGGAAAAATATATGGTCGAAGTTGTTCAACGCTCAATAATTGCCAAGGATTTTTCTTGCTTTATTTAATCGGTTTCGTTCCTACTTCAGAAAAAAAAGATAGATTTAAGTTCGAAATCACAATCAATGCTTGAAGTACAGCACATCTCTAAATCCTTTTTTCGAAAGCCCGCACTCGAAGACGTTTCATTATCCGTTCGTGAAGGTGAAATCTACGGTCTGCTTGGTCCGAATGGCGCAGGAAAAACAACACTAATTCGTATCATTAATCGGATTATCGAACAGGACCATGGTACCGTGCGCATCAATGGTGACCTGATGATGCAAAAACATTTATCGATGGTGGGTTATTTGCCTGAAGAGCGTGGATTGTACAAATCAATGACTGTGGAAGACCATGCAGTGTTTCTTGGTCGTTTGAGAGGATTATCGAAGCGTGATGTGAAGCAACAACTCGACTATTGGGTGGACAAATTTGACATTGGCGATTGGAAAAGAAAGCGCATTGAGGAACTGTCGAAGGGAATGGCACAAAAGGTACAATTCATCTGTACGGTATTGCATGAACCAAAAATCTTGATCCTAGATGAGCCGTTGAGTGGTTTCGACCCCGTCAACGTAGAGCTAATAAAGCAAGAACTTGTTGAAATGCGTGCCAAGGGTAAAATGATCATTCTTTCGACCCATAACATGAAAAGTGTGGAAGAGATTTGTGACCGTGTAGCACTGATTGACCATTCTAAAAAAATTTTAGAAGGTGCCGTTTCCGAGATTCGTGAATCAAGAAAAACCGGAGAAATTGCTATTAAATTTCGAGGGTCAATGATTGCTTTTGTCAACGCATTATGGACAAATTTTGAACTTGTAGATAAAGATATATTGGCCGATGATCGTTTTATAGCGCGATTAAAAACACGTGGGGATTCTAATTTTGATGATTTGCTCCGCGCCATGATGGGACAAGTGCGAATTGAAGCCGTATGGGAAGTATTGCCTTCAATGCAGGATATTTTTATCGATTTAGTAACACCAAAAATGGAAGGAAGTCATGCGAAATAGTTGGCTCGTCGCAATGCGCGAATTGAAAGAACGATTAGGCTCTCGATCATTTATTGGAATGATGGTTGGCGGTCCAATACTTATACTTGTATTGATTTATTTCCTATTTGTTTTTGGAGGTGAAGGACAACAAAAATGGAACGTATTGATATCCGATCCAACGGGAATCATGGATAATAAAATTTTGGTGAGTGCTGATCCCGATGTATCTTATTCTTTTGCGAATGGATATATTGAGATGAGCGAGTTTCGAGATGCTAAGCAATTTCGCGAATTCGATGCATTGGTAGAAATTAACGAGAAAATTCTTTCCAATAAATTGTCCTTTGTGTTCTATCGCGAAAACCCTTCAATTCGCATGCAAACAAAGATTCGCTATCAAGTGGAACGGCGTATTGAAGAGGTCATGGTCGATGAATTTACTGACTTGTCGATTAGTGCATTTCGCAAGGTGAAACAGCCATTGAATATGGCCTTTCGCAATGTATATGACCCAAGGGATGAAGCATCCGATTTGCGTGGGTGGGTAGGATTGTTTTATGGAACACTCATATTTGTTTTTATCTTTCTTTTTGGGATGACTATTTTACGCAGTGTCACACGCGAAAAAAGCAACCGTATTGTGGAGGTACTTTTGGCCACAGTCCATCCAAATCAACTAATGATTGGGAAAATTATTGGCATTGGGATGGCTGCTTTTATCCAATTCTGTGTCTGGATGTTCTTCGTGGCTCTTGGTCTCATGCTTATGAGAAACTATGTTTTTCCGGATTTATTCGATCCAAGCCATGTTTTGTCAATGGGCGAACAAGCGTCTGACGGATTCTTTGCTGCAAAGGAATACAATCAATTCGTGGACTTGGTATATGAACGAATCCGTTTTGGTACCATGACCTTTTATTTTCTTTTGTTTTTCGTGGTGGGCTATTTATTTTATGGAGCATTATTCGCCGCAATTGGCGCCACCTCTGGTTCGGAAAGCGATGGACAACAATTTATTCTGCCGCTCATATTCTTATTATGTTTTGCCTTATTTGCTGGGTATTATTCTTTAGAAAATCCGGAGAGTAGTCTAGCCACGTTGTTTCATTATTTACCGTTTACATCCCCCGTTGTGGTGATGGTGAAATTGTCTTTGGGGTATGCGCCCGGACATGCTTATGAAATTTGGATGGCACTCATCTTGTTGCTATTGAGTTCGATAGGAGTGCTAGCGCTTGCAGGAAGATTATACCGCAACGGTATTTTACAATTTGGACATCGTTTGCGTATTGGGTTATTGGTGCGCTGGTTGAAACGAATGTAATACAATCCCATCCCATGAAAAAGGCAGTCATCGATCTTGGAACGAATACGTTCAATCTGCTTATTGTAGATATTGACGGTGATTTTTTTAAGGTGCTGCACTCGGAAAAAGAAGGCGTAGCGTTGGGTATGGGGGGTATCAATGATCAACGAATATCACCTGCGGCCATTGAGCGCGCGTTTAATACCATGTCGCGCTTCAAAAGAATCTGCAATCAAATGGGGGTTGAAACAATTAAAGCGATTGGAACATCTGCCATTCGCGATGCAAAGAATGCGTCTGAATTAATTGATAGAGTGAACGAGGAACTTGGAATTCAAATAGAAATTGTGAGTGGTTTTCGCGAAGCTGAACTTATCCATTTGGGAATTTCTGCGTCACACGATTTTCTTGAACATGCCTTGATTATGGATATTGGTGGCGGAAGCACTGAATTTATATCTGCTGATCATACAGGAATTCTTGACCTGGTTAGCTTGAATATTGGTGTATCACGTATTTATCAGTTATTTGAATTGTCCGACCCACTAAGTGAAATGGACGTTGCAAAAATTGAGGAATGGCTTCACTCAAAAGCAGGCTCCTTTTTTGATCATCGAAAAGAAACAGTGCTTATCGGCGCTTCTGGAAGTTTTGAAACATTTTATGAGCTGATGCATAATGATGCATTTCCAGAACAATGCAGGTCGGTCGAAATACCAGTAAGTCAGCTACTCGATATATTGGATGCCATTATTACTTCGACACAAATGGAACGGGATCGAAATGAGTGGATTATACCGATTCGTAAAAAAATGGCGCCCATAGCTGCGGTGAAAACCCGCTGGGTGCTGAAACAATTGCCGGTAACCAAGGTGTTTATTTCTCCATATTCTTTGAAAGAAGGTGTTATTTTTGAAAAATGACCTACTCCAAAGGTATGTAAAATTAGAAGGTGTATTTCTATTTGAGAAGTGAATAATTCAAGTTCATACCTATCTTTATAAAAAAAACTTCCATGGCAAAAATTCTAATCATAGACGATGAACGTGCTATTCGCAGAGCATTGAAAGAAATTCTTGAATTCGAAGGATTTGACATTGATGAAGCTGAGAATGGAAAGGAAGGACTGGATAAAGCAAAATCTGGTAGTTATGAAATCATTTTTTGTGACATTAAGATGCCCTTGATGGATGGGATGGAAGTATTGGATGAATTGCTTAAGTCAAAAGTCGAAACGCCACTGATTATGATTAGTGGTCACGGGAATATTGATACAGCTGTGCAAGCCATTAAAAAAGGGGCCTTTGACTTTATTGAAAAACCCTTGGATTTGAACCGGATTTTGGTCACCATACGAAATGCGAAAGATAAAAACTCCTTGGTAGAAGAAACTATCCAATTAAAAACTACGGTCAAACGGTTTAAGGGTAGTTCGATCATCGGCGAAACGGCGGGAATCATTCATATCAAAGAGATGATTGAAAAGGTAGCCCCATCGGATGCGCGTGTATTGATTACTGGTGAAAATGGAACAGGTAAAGAATTGGTAGCTAGATCATTGCACGACAATTCAAACCGACGTAAAATGCCATTCATTGAAGTGAATTGTGCTGCAATCCCTTCTGAATTGATTGAAAGCGAATTATTTGGCCACGAAAAAGGAGCCTTCACTTCAGCGGTGAAGGATAAAAAAGGAAAATTTGAATTGGCGAGTGGTGGGACTCTGTTCCTGGATGAAATAGGGGATATGTCGGCCAGTGCACAAGCCAAAGTACTTCGTGCCTTGCAAGAAAATGTCATCCAACGGGTTGGAGGAGAGCGCGATGTGAAAGTCGATTGCAGAGTATTGGCAGCAACGAATAAAGACCTCAGAAAGGAAATTGCTGAAGGCCGATTCCGCGAAGATTTATACCATCGTTTGGCGGTAATACTTATTCATGTGCCCTCATTGAATGAAAGACGTGACGATATTCCCGTACTTGCCGAGCATTTTCTCACGATGGTATGCGCCGAACACGGAGTCGCAAGAAAGAACTTTACTGATGATGCATTATTGGCACTCCAGCAGACCGATTGGTCGGGGAATATCCGCGAACTTCGAAACATTGTTGAACGCCTTGTAATCTTGTGCGGGAATACTATTACCGGTGAGGACGTGAAAATGTTTGCCAACCCAAAGGCACAATAATTTCCCCAAGAGATATTCCAGGTTTATCCAAACATTGCCCCGAATTGCCCGGTCGACGTTGTTTGTATACTTTCAATAGTAAGTATTGGAATGTGCAATTCGTTCATGATTAAATGCTGCACAAATTTGTCGGAAAACGCATAAAACGTGCTCTCGTAATGAGTTGCTGCGATTAAGTCTGCGTCTATTTCTCGACAGAATTCAATTAAATGATCATCGAAATTTTTTCTTTCCAAGAAATGAAACTCAAAATCCACTCCTTCTTCCCTCAATTTGTTGCTGCACAAAATCATGTTCGTGTTCACATCAGCTTTCAAGTTACTGTCTGTATGCTTTCCACCAACAAGATGTACTTTCGCATCAAATTGTTTGGCTAAATGTGCGGCATGACGGACAATCTGAACGCTTTCAGTATCCATGTCTATTGTCATGACAATCGTTTTTATGTCACGGTATTCTGAATTCTCTTGTACAATGAAAAGTGGTTTTTTTGAATTTTCCACAACTCTGAGCGCATAGCTTCCAAATACTTTCTGCAAACCATTCGCACCGTGCGTTCCCATCACAACCAAATCTGCATTTTGCGCCTCAGCGATTTTTCCTATGTCCTCCAAAAATTTTCCTTTAAGGATAATTTGCTCACTCTCAATAGAATTTAACGTAAGGCTTGAAACAAAAGCGGATAGTTTTGATGTAGCACCCAATCGTTGATCTTCATCTTCGATGATGTGCACGAAGGACAGCTTTGCATTTAATTCTGCACTCAATCCTATACCAAATTCTGTTGCTTTTCGGGATGCATCGGTGAAATCAATGGGGATAATAATTGTAGCGCTCATAGATATTAAATTTAGCTTTGTTCTTCTTGTGTTTTTTTGTAGCGAGGTAAAATTAGAAAAAAAGCAATAGAAATAGAGATTTGGCTCTTCTAAAAGTGTATTTTCACACCTTCTATTTTTATTTCCATGCAGAATTTTTTTTATCAATCAGATCATTTAGACACCATCCTTGTGGTGGATGACTCCGTAGAGAATTTACAAGTGTTGTCTGCATTGTTGCGCGACACCTACAAAGTGAAGGTGGCAAAAAATGGATCGAAGGCGCTAGAAATTCTCGATGCTGATCCATCGATTGACTTAATCTTGCTAGATATCATGATGCCTGATGTGGATGGATATGAAGTTTGCAAGCAAATTAAGTCCAATCCATCTACCAATAAGATTCCGGTCATTTTTCTCACGGCATTAAATGAGTCATCCGACGAAACCAAAGGATTCAAAGCGGGTGGCGCCGATTTCATTACCAAGCCTTTTAATGCGGATGTTGTGATGGCGCGTATTCGTACCCATCTTGACTTGCAGGTTGAACGACGACGAGCGGATGATTTGTTGCGCGTTCTTCTCCCTGATAATGTGATTGAATCATTAATCGAAAAAGGGAGCTATGCGCCAGAAACTCATGCGAATGCCAGTGTTCTGTTCTGTGATTTGGTTGGATTTACGACAATTAGTTCTCGTTTAACGCCCCATGAATTGATTCAAGAATTGACCGATATTTTTACCGCTTATGATGACTTGGCGGCCATGCATCATGTGGCACGCATCAAAACAATAGGTGACGCCTACATGGCGGTGGCCGGAATCGGCTCAAACAGTGATGCACACGCAACGAACCTTGTCAACTTTGGACTTGCTATGGTAAAGTACCTCCAAGATAAAAATAGCCAATCTTCACTAGAATGGAAGTGTCGCATTGGGATACATTCTGGAGAGATTATCTCAGGTGTTGTTGGGAAGTCGCGCTTCCAGTTTGATGTGATGGGGGACAATGTCAATATTGCTGCTCGTGTTGAATCGAATGGTCGTCCAATGTCCGTTGCGATTACTGAAGAAACGAAGGCGTTGTTGCACCCCGAGCAGTTTCAATTTGAATCACTTGGCTCAGTCTATTTGAAAGGAAAGGGTGAACGGGAATTGTATTTGGTGAATTTGCGTTAAAAAGGTAATTCGAAAGATTGTGGGATTAGAATTTCGACCTTTACATTTTGACGAGTTCGAAGAACTTGTTCGCTGGGCTGCCGCCGAAGGTTGGGATCCCGGAGTGAATGATGCAAATATCTTCTACACGTGTTACCCAGAAGCTTTCTATGGTTATTTTCATCAAGGAAAATTAATTGGAGGAGGTTCGTTGGTATCCTACAATGGCGAATTTGGCTTCATGGGATTTTTTATTGTTCACCCAGATTTTCGAGGCAATGGGATTGGGCATTCCCTTTGGTTTAAGCGCCGAGATACTTTGCTCGGTCGATTAAATCCAGGGGCTTCTATTGGGATGGATGGTATTTTGGCCATGCAGGAATTTTATTCGAATGGAGGATTTGTAGCATCATTCCGCGACGAGAGACGCGTTCGCTTGGGGGCGAATTTTCCGATTCATTCATCCATTCGAAAAGGCGCTGGGTCTATAGATGATCTTTTAGCGCTTGACCGAGTTTGCTTTGGTTACGATCGCAGTGAATTTATGAAGCGTTGGATTTCTAACCCAAATTCAATTTGCTTTACCTCAGTCAATGAACGAGAAGAACTAAAGGGTTTTGCGGTTCTTCGACAGACTGCAGACGGTTGGAAGGTTGGGCCTTTGTTTGCTGAAAATTATGCTACTGCTGAAGCATTATATACGGCTTGTTTGAATGAAGTTCCCAACGAAAAGGTATTCCTGGATATCCCATGTTCCAACGCAGATGCCGTGCGTCTAGCTGAGGTATATCAAACAGCCTATGTATTTGAATGTGCACGCATGTACTATGGCACACCACCAGAATTACCGATGAATCAGGTTTTTGGCATTACTACATTTGAGCTAGGATAGGTGTATGACAAAAAATCTACAATTATTTCTTGCGGGTTTGGCCATCAGCTTTTTTGGATCTATGGCTCCGGGAACGCTCAACATGACAACACTCCAAGTTTCCGCATTCGACTCGGTTCAATCAGCATTATGGTTCGCTTTCGGTGCTGTAATTATTGAAATGCTCTACGCCGCGTTCGCCGTTACCTTGCTTCATCGCATTAATATCCCAATGAAATGGAAGGAAACAGCCGAGTGGCTTTTTGTCATCGGTTTGATTAGTTACGGTGGCTATGTGCTTTATTCTCAATTTTTCAATGCGACCAGCCCGACAATTGAAAAAGTATCCTTCTCGGGAAGTGCATTTTTCTTCGGAATGAGTTTGAGCTTTGTCAATCCCTTTCAAGTTCCATTTTGGATGTTTTGGGGCACCTTATTGAAGCAAAGAAATATTCTTGATCAATGCGCTACTTCAATCTTGTTGTATACAATGAGCGCAGGGATTGGCGCATTTTCACTTTTGGCCGTATATGCCATCTTAGGAGGTGAAAATCGCCAGTGGATCAACGCCCATCAATTTGAATTTATGGTCTTTTATGGAAGCGTATTTCTATTGCTTGGTATTCTTCAAGCTTGGCGCAGTGCTATGGGTAATCGGCACAGGACGAGTGGTCAATAATGTCATGATGGAAGTACTCATCGCTTTCACCGCCAAAGGAAGAGCGACAGTATAATCAGGGAAATATTCGGAGGTATGTAGTTTTGGAACATCACATCCCTCGTGATCTGGACATACGCTTTCATCACTTGAAGTCGTTCCAATCCAAAGCATGTATGAAGGGATATTCAAAGAAGCACTATATACTCCGAAATCTTCACCAATCATTTTAGAAGTCATCACTGACGTCTGAAGGTTGCTGTTCTTCAATGCCGTGAAGAGAGTTTTTCCCATGTCTGCTGCGTTGTAAACAGAAGGAATGGACATATCCAGCAAGGTGTATGTTGGATAGTTCGATGAATCTAAACCTGCACTGGCTGCAAGGCCATTTCCAATCGCTTCAATCCGTTGAAGAATCTTCTTTCGTGATGCTTCTGAGTATGAGCGGATGGTCAGTTTTAGTTCAACTTGTGCAGGAATGATATTTCCTACCGTACCGCCATGAATGGCACCAACAGTAATGACTGCAGGATCGTTAGGTGGCAGATTACGACTCACAATGGATTGCAGTTCGGTCACTAAATAGGCGGAAAGAAGCACAGGGTCAACAGCACGAAAAGGTTCTGCACCATGTCCACCAACACCTTTGACAGTGATGTTCATCATATCCACTGCGGCAAAGGCATAGCCATCACAGAATCCTACCGTTCCACTTTTCAATTCAGGTGTATTGTGAAAGGCAATCTGACAATCTGCTTTCGGAAGTTTTTTGAAATTTTCGGAAGAAACTACTGCTTTTGCTCCTTGACCTGTTTCTTCAGAGGATTGTGCGATGAAAATAACGGTGCCTTTCCATGTGTCCTTTTTCTTCACGAGATCTTCAGCCACTTCTAGCCATGTTGTCATGTGAAAATCATGCCCGCACGCATGCATCCGTGAAATTGGCTTGTCGGATTGTATGGTTGCACTTGGAGAGAAGGTTGATCCCGTTTCTTCAACGATGGGTAAAGCATCCATGTCAGTGCGGTACATCACTGTAGGCCCTTTTCCGTTGTATAGAATTCCAGCAAAAGAATGAAACCCAAGGGAATCAATAATGGTGAACCCCGCTTTTGATAAGGCACTTTTCAAATAAGTGGCAGTATTTATTTCTTCGCCGCTCAGTTCTGGATGGCTATGCAGATACTTATATCTCTCCTCAGAAAGAACTGAAATATGTTGCGCTTTTCCACAAAATGACAGCATAGAAAAAAATACCACCCCGCAGAGTGCGTTCACAAAAGTGCGGTTCACCATTGTGTTTTCTTTATTGTTTGATCATCTGAGCAGAAATCACCAACTGAACCTCTTCAGCCAAGGCAAGACCTCCATCTTCAGTAGTTGCATTCCACGTTAAACCATAGTCATTGCGATTGATCATTCCAGAAATTTCGAAACCTGCTTTGCGTTGTCCGTAAAGGTCTAGCGCAGTTCCTGTAAATTCTGCTTTCAAAGTGATTGGATTTTCAACCCCACGAATCGTAAATTTCCCATCCAAATCGTAGATGTTACCATCGTTTCTGCGAATTCCTGTGGAAACGAATTTCAATGTTGGATTGTTCGCAGCATCAAAGAAGTCATTACTTCTCAAGTGGTCGTCACGGTGGTCATTGCGCGTGTTGATTGAAGAAACTTCTGCTTCAAACTCAATCTGCATGTCTGAAAAATCAGCAGCATCCGCATGCATTGTTGCTTGGTACATGTCAAATGTTCCGGAAACATTTGTGATGAGCATGTGACGCACTTTGAACATAATTTCACTGTGCATCGGATCGATAATCCATTGTTGTGTAGCCATATTTATTTTGTTTTTAGGGTGTTAAATTTATCAAGCGCTTCGTCGAAATCAAAATTATTCAAGGAAGCAGAAATATCTCTTAACAGGTCAATGATTGATTCATCGAGTTCAACTTTCTCCATGAGGTAGGTGCATTGTTCTATAGATACTGGGTCATTTTGCTCAATGGCCTGGGCTAATTTATCAAACATGCTATCACGGTCGGTATCAGACACACTGATTTTAGCATTGGCATCTGCCTCCTCTCTCGAGGCAAGGAACACATGGATTCGTTCTAAGTAAATGTCCAACACGTTGGCAACTTCTTCTAACTTATTTTGAAGAATTGGTGTGAAATTCATGCTTCCACTTTTAATATGGGTTTTGAACTCCAAGGTGAGCTGTTGTGCAAGTCTATATACCTCTGTAATCCCAATATTTCCTGCTACACCCGCAACGGTGTGCAACAGCATACCTGTTTCGTCGAGTCGATTTTGCGTTTGCAGGAGTTGAGATTTGGCTCTGAAGTTTCCATAGTTCTCAACAAATGTTTTGAGCAAACGTAAATAAACTTCTTCCTTATTTGCAGCTCTTCGGAGTCCTATTGATGTTTCAATTCCTTCAATGTATAGATCAGAAGATGTATCAACGGTAGTTTCAACCTTTAATGGGGTTGCTTTAGGAGCTGCTGAATTAACCGATTCAGGTGCTAAAAAGCCACGTAAGGTCATATACAGATGCTCAGGATCAATCGGTTTAGTGATGTGGTCATTCATCCCAGCGGCCAAACTCTTTTCGCGTTCACCTTTCATGGCGTGAGCGGTCATCGCCAATACAGGAAGTTCTCTGTTCATTTCTTCCCGAATTTTTCGACAAGCCGTTAATCCATCCATTACAGGCATTTGTATGTCCATCAATACCAAATCAAACCGAGATTCTTTCAGCTTTTCGATGGCCTCAGCACCATTCCAAGCGCTCTCACATTCGATACCTACATCTTTTAATAACTCCAAAGCAAGCTCCATGTTGATTTCATTATCTTCAACAAGCAACACACGTTTTCCTTGGAGTGCAGTGGCATGGTCTGAATCATTTCGTTTTTGTTCTTTGTGCGCGGTTATTTTTTTCTTTCCAAGCTGAAGAATCTTATTCACAGAATCATAAAGCGCAGAAGGATTTACTGGTTTTATAATGAGACCATCAACTTCTTCATCTCTAGCTGCCTTACGAACAGTATCTAGACCATAAGCCGTAACCATCAAAACAGCTGGAATTTCACCATCATGCTGCTTTTTCAGTTCGTGCACCAATTCTAAACCATCCATTCCTGGCATCTGCCAATCAACCACCAATAATGAGAAAGGATCTTTATCTACGTGATTTTCATATTTTTCGATTGCTTCGGCACCGCTCTTCGCGACTGTCACTTCAAATCCGAGGGAGCTCAACATATCGTTCAAGACCATACGCGCACTTTCTGAATCATCTACAAGCAAGGCATGCATTCCTTTGATGTTTTCAATGCTTTCGATATGGTTGTCCATGTTGTCCTCTAAGGAGAAGTAGGCATTGAAGATGAATTCTGATCCTTCTCCAGATTTACTTTTAACGGACAACTCGCCATCCATTAGCTGAACGATGTTTCGACAAATGGCAAGTCCCAGTCCTGTGCCACCATACTTTCGGGTTGTAGAGAGGTCGGCTTGTTGGAAAGGTTGG
>JBEIKR010000028.1:0-23137 GCA_040379705.1 Crocinitomicaceae bacterium | reverse complement strand
CCTGAGGATATAAACCGTAAATCAAACGTGTTTCCAATAATTTCTCTTCTAAAGGAAGTGAGTTATGCTGTGCCATTTCATAAAAAGAAGGGGCATACACGTGAATTTCTAATCCTTGAAGTCGAAGCACTTCCGAAAAATCCGGATCCATCAAGGGGTCGAAGGAACAACATAATATCAGCGTTGTATTCAAAGTACCTTCCAATACGGCTTCTATTATGAATTGAAGGTTTCGAACATATTGAGCCTCGCGGATTACCGTGTAAGGCACAGCGCCCACAATGTCATTCAATTGCACAATATTCGCGTCGGTTACTTGCTGAATAAACAACTTCTTGCGGGCATCAAAATGCTGCCAGTTCACCGACAGTTCATCCAATACCTCATTCACCAACGTGAATTTTCCTGCAAGACGAGGGCCCTTCACTAATACTACTTTGCTCTGTTGAATACACTCCTTCAGTCGAGGAGCTGGAACACGATTTATCATGACTGTTCTTTTACAACAAATCTAGTAGAAATGCCATATTAAACGCGTAAATTACTTAATATTTGCGATTATTGATCAAACCACACCCGACTAAAGAATAATTTAGGACGGTTTGAATTCATGAATTTATTACCTCCGTAAGCTTTTAATATCAACAAGTATTCGTCATTTTGAATCAAACGAATCCAATGAGGACCTTCTGGATATGTGTCGGAAATCCCCTCATAAAACTCAGTTCCATCATCTTGGATCGAATGTTTATAGGTGGAAGCATCTGGACTAGCGATGTAAATGGCGGCTTGTTCTTCCAGGGTCAAGGTGCCGTCAATAGGGATGATCTCAATGGAAAAAGAATTGCCCTGACCAAATTCCCTATAGATTAAATAAGGATGGCCATCAAAGATTTTAAGTTCCTTTGGTTTTCCAGGAAACATGGCTACAAGGCCAATTTGTTCATTAAAATAGCTGTAGCTTTTGAAGGACCTCACTTCCTCTTTTGCTGGAATGGTCCCTTCTGAAAAAACAGCCATTACCTTTCTAACCTTAAAGCCTTTTTTTCGCAGTAGGGTAATAATGCCCTGGTCACCTGCCAAATGTCCTGCTCCAACGGCGCAAAACAAGGGATTCATGCGCATGAGCGAATCGAGACCCTTGGTCATGCGTTCATTTCTACGAACAATCAATTCATCATACAATTCAGAATTATTATCGGCTGAAAGATTCACCTTCATCATTTTATTCAATCCTTCAATATCTCCTTTAAGGTAGATTTCCAACACCTTTTCTTGGAGATAATCGAGTACTGGGAATTGTAGTCCATTCGCATCGGGCAAACCAAATTCGCTGAGTAATCCTAGTTGCTCTTCAATGGTTTCGAGTGGATAGAATTTTTTCTTCGCATTGTAGCAATATTGAAGAAAATACGCGTCCAAAAACTGTGGCATACCATCTTCATTCCCATAAAGCGTTTCTGTTGCTTTGTCATTTGCGGTGTAAGGCTTCCCTTGATTGTCGTAAAGTAGCCGCACCTCATCACTTCGGGTATCCCATTCATCGAACAAAGAAAAAATATCTGTTTCAAGCACCACTGCCTTGGAGTTGTTTAAGGCCACATAAACAGAATCTGAGAGGCGAAACAAGCGTTTATCGTTGGAATGTAAGCTGCCATATAGATAGCTTTTTGCTTTCAATCCATTCCCGGAAATTTCCCACAGAAGTTCATTTTTATGCTGAATCGTCTGGGCCTTCAGCAAAAAGCTAGAAGCTAGAAAAATCAATACAAAAAACAAAACAAATTGACGCATGGTATAAAGGTATGGAATCCTATAGAATTAAACGATAATCCGTTCAATATGCATGTCTCCAAAAGCATAAGGGATGTAGGCGAGGGATGGCACTTGTTTCGTGATTAAAATGGGGGTTTTTCGGCCAAGCGCAATTTTCCCATGTGAATCACCAAGACCCATGGCATAGGCAGCGTTCACAGTCAATGCATTCAGCGCTTCCTCGGGAGTAAGTTTCATTTTCACACAGGCCAAAGACCAAACAAATCCGAGGTTACCACTTGGCGTTGACCCAGGATTAAAATCACTTGCCAAGGCCACAGGCAATCCTGCGGAAATCATTTTTCGCGCATCGCCAAAAGGTATTCCTAGAAAATGTGAGCAGCTAGGTAAGATTGTTGGCATACACTCACTGTTTTTCAGTGCTTCGATATCCTCATCTGTAATTTCTTCCAGGTGATCAACCGACAAAGCACCGAGCTCAACAGCCTTTGCTACCCCACCCAAAGCAGAAAACTGATTGACATGCACCTTGGGAACAAGTCCATATTTTTTTCCTTCCAGCAGAATTTCTTCCATCTCTGCTACCGAAAAGTAGTTGCGTTCACAGAAGACATCGATGTAATCAGCCAATCCTTCCTCGGCAATCTTTGGCAGCATCTCGTTCTTAATCAGATCGATATATCCTCTGTGGTCGGCTTTGAATTCACTTGGGAAAGCATGTGCTCCTAGAAATGTAGCTTTCACCGCAATGGGTGCATTTTCTTTCAATCTTTTAATGACTCGGAGCATTTTAATTTCCGCCTCGGCTGACAGACCATAACCTGACTTGATTTCAATCGCCCCTGTCCCGTACTTCATCAACTGATGTATCCGCTGCATTGCTTGATCAAACAACTCGTCTTCCGACATCTCCGCTAACCTTCTTGCTGAATTCAAAATTCCCCCTCCTTTCAACGCAATATCTTCGTACGTCAATCCATTGATTCGATCCACAAATTCCTCTTCTCTGCTTCGGGCAAAAACCGTGTGTGTATGTGAATCGCAAAAGGCAGGCATCACATATTTCCCTTCCGCGTCAATGAGTTCCAAATCGCGCCAATCATCAATTCCTTGCAATTCGCTCATTGGTCCATAAGCCACTACAACACCATTTTCAAGCGCCAAGAATGCATCTGAAAGCACCGGAACATCAGCCATTTCCGCACCACGTAAAACCATCGGAATCTCCTCGCCCGCCTGAACGAGTCCTTTTATGTTTTTGATTAGTATTTTACTCATGGCGGGAATTGTATTAAATTCGGAATCTAAAATTACACGAAATTGAAGAATCTTTACCTTGCTGCGCTTACTTTAATCAGTTCTTTTGGCATGAATGCCCAAACATTCAACGGGGGAACAGGTCCCATCCTAGACTTTCAAACCATAGATGTTCCTGCGGTTGTTACCGTTCCACAAACGAGCATCAACACCACCACATTTGGGCTTGAGACTATTTGTATCAATTTGACGCATACCTATTTGGCCGATTTAACCATTGAATTGGTTGCTCCCGATGGCACTGTAAAATTGCTCGCTGGAGGAATCGGTGGTGGAGATGACGATCTGGTGAATACCTGTTTGAATACCACCGCCTCGGCAAATATTGCCACTGGCGTAGCACCATTTACTGGTACCTACACTCCTATGGGTCAGATGGGGGCTGTGAACAATGGACAAAATCCAAATGGTACATGGTACTTGCGTGTTACAGACGGCTATGGCGTGGATGAAGGAGCTGTTCAAAACTGGTCACTGACTTTTGGTTCAAACCCTGCGGATTATTTTCAATTCTCAGAGTCAGACCTTCCCATTGTCGTTATCAATACCGGTGGTCAAACGATTCAGTCAGACATCAAAACAAATGTTGACATGGGGATTATTTACAACGGGCCGGGAAACAGAAACCATTTGGTCGATCCTTTCAATGAATACAATGGCAAGATTGGATTGGAATACCGTGGGAATTATTCACTTTCATTGCCTCAAAAACCTTATGCGTTCGAACTTCGCGACAACCTAGGTAATGACATTGATTCTTCACTCATTGGCATGCCTGCTGAGAGTGATTGGAACTTAATGGCCAATTACAACGATAAATCCTTTGCGCGCAATTTCGTTCCGTTCAATTTATTTGATTCGATGGGACACTATGGGGTTCGTTCGCGTTTCGTAGATGTCGTGATCGACGGAGATTATCAAGGAGTTTACATGTTATGTGAAAAAATCAAGCGCGACTCCATGCGAATTGACATTGCCAAATTGGATACCACTGAAATATTAGGATTGGATGCGACCGGTGGCTACATCATCAAGATTGACTACTACGACGGATCAAACTCTTGGTTGAGCAATTATTCACCAATCGGATTTCCGGGTTTAGATATCCATTATGTCTACTACTATCCAAAGCCGTCAGATATCGTTCCGGCCCAAAAGACCTACATTCAGAATTATATAAATCTGCTCGAGACAGCACTTTATTCCGTGAATTTCGACGATCCAACGTTTGGTTATCGCCGCTTCATGCACATGGAATCGTTCATCGACTATTTTATCATCAACGAGTTGACACGAAACGTGGATGGATTCAAGAAGAGTCGTTTCTTTTGGAAGGACAAAGATTATTCGGACGGCACCTATAAAAAACTTCATGCAGGACCTGTGTGGGATTTCGACTGGTCGCAGAAAGATATGTGGAGTGGCTCTGAGGACGGATCTCAATTTATGTATGGAGAAGTCGATCAAGATGTGAATGCTTGTGGGTGGTACATTCGACTTTTGCAAGACACCCTTTTTGCGAATGAAGTGCGTTGCCGATATGATGATTTACGCCGTAATATTTTGAGTTTACCATACATCCATGCGAAGATTGATTCTGTTGCCAATGTGGTAAATGAAAGTCAAGCGTGGCACTACCAAACGTGGGGGAATATGGGTGTTGCAACAGGAACTGGTGAAGTGCAGCCACCAGCGCAGAGTTATACAGAAGAAGTTCAGCGCTTGAAAGATTGGTATTCGCGCCGCATCGCTTGGTTAGACATCAACATGCCTGGAACCTTAAATGGTTGCAGCATGACGGGGATCAATGAATTGGCTTTCAGCAAGGCGGAGGTCTATCCAAATCCTTTTACAGGTACAATTATCGTTGAGTTGGGCGAGACGATTACAGAGGAAACGAGTGTTACCCTTTTGGATGCGCAAGGCCGGATGATTAAAACGTTGGTTGCTTTAGCCCAAAGCAATTTTGTTCAGTTCAATCAACTGGATGGAATTGGTTCAGGGATGTACTTTTTGAAGATTACGGACGGCAAACGTGAGCGTTTGATGAAAGTTTCGAAATTATAATTCGAACAAATTTGCGCGCTACTGCGTGGCGGGTTGAAATAAAGTATTAAATTTGTGCACCATTTTCGAAATGCCTCGGTGGCGGAACTGGTAGACGCGCTGGATTCAAAATCCTGTGCTTTCGGGCGTGCCGGTTCGATTCCGGCCCGAGGTACAAAAAACCAGAGTGAGTGTGGGAGCGAGAGCGAAAACATTACTCTGGTTTTTTTCTTCACACTCACGCTCTAACTCGCACTTCCAATTCACAATCAAAATTTTGTTGTAACTAACTTATTATCTAGACAAAGTTGGTTCGACAATGCAAACATTAGAGGTACAAAAAACCAGAGTGAGTGTGAGAGCGAGAGCGAAAGCATTTCTCTTAAGATTTATGCTTCAAAACATTACTCTGTTTTTTTCGCTTTTAGCCATAAGCTCTTTAAATGATCACACTCCATCAGGCTCTTTGCGTATTGCTCAACCCCAATAACCTACGATCAAATTGATTTAAACTAAAAAAGGACGCTCGTTTGCGCCCTTTTTTACTACCTAACCTAAACTAACTAAACTACTGCTATGAATTTCGGGAACCACCCCGACTGCTTTATGAATCAAAGATAGGTGCAGTGTTTATAGGTGGCAATGTTTTAAATAGGTGTTGCGATTACTTTCAGTATTTATCCGGAGTAGCGCTACGTAGTTCTACGTAGTCAAGGGTCTAAAAAACATATTTTACGTTCAGAGCATCGACTAATTTTAGTTGAATCCAACCTTTAAGCTACACTCGATCCCCTAAAACCTATTTCCAAACGATGACCATTCCAAGGATGTCTTGCTCACAATAGGCCAATAAATAGCGGCATGTTTCCACTTCATCACTTGCAATCATTCAATGACACAACTTATTTGCGCGCCCTACAATGTGCTTTATACTCACAAGAAAACGGAGATTCACAATGAGGGCCAATTTCGACAATCGGCTCTTCTCCATCCAACATGCCCCGCAATTCGTTGACTTTCTGAGCAACCCAAGGTTGATTACTTTTTACCCTTTCTGTCAGTTCTTCAAGGAGAAAGTATTCTGTCGGGTCAATGGGACCATTCTGTACGTATGCATTATTGATGTGCATTAGAAAAAACCTGTCGGGTCGAAAACCCGCTCGATCCATCGCATAATATTGAATAGAGGCGTCTGTAATATGATACTCTTTCACTGATGTACTGCTCTTGACTTCAATCGCCCAGCGTTCTCCATTTTCATGGTGTAGGATATCCAATGCAGCAAACACACCATGGGCGGAAAATGTCGCTTCATAAATGGTCTGGACACCTTCACTTATCCATTGTTTCGTGTTGGCAATTGGGACGAAATAATTTCCAGCTTCAGCTGGGGTCGCATCCCTACCGCCCGGGAAATACGCTTGTGCTAGAAAGCCTACATTATGACCTACATCAAAAGCCGCTTGTAGTTCTTTAGAGATCGGTGGTTTTAAATCTTTGCGATGTGTATCAAAAAACAATTTCTTTTCGCACTGTACGCCAGAGACAAATTTGGATTTTGAAATATTTCGCATCATTTTTTTGATTCGGATTATCCTATCAAGCGAAAAGTTTAACGCACAATTTGAATAAATCCTTTGTATTCTTGTTCACCATCATTTACAATGAGTGAGTAGAAATACGTCCCTGCATTCAAATTATCACCATTCCAGTCATTGGCATATCCGACTTTTTCAAATACCACATTTCCCCAACGGTTCAAAACAACGAGTGAATTGTTGGGATAAAACTCTAAGTATTTGAACTCTAATAAATCATTGACCTGGTCATTGTTTGCCGTAATCACATTTGGTGGAATAACTGTCGCGGGTACAACTTGAATGAGTTGGCAAACAGTGTCAGCACATAAGGTGTTGGATTCAACTGCTAAACACATGGTATATTCACCCGGATTAAAAAATGTGTTCGCAGTATTCTGGTCTGTTGAAAAAGGCTGACCATCCAGTGTCCATGTATAATTCAATTCACCGTTGTAATTCTGAGACTGGTCTAGAAAATCTACTGGGATGGCTACTATTGCCGGATTCGGTATCGAAGAAAAAATAGCTGTTGGAAGTGGCTCCACATAGAGATTGACATTAACAGTATCTGATACACAGCCATTTTCGGAAGTTACCGCTGAATACGGAATCACCGCTATTGTATTTGTTGTATTGTAAATTGTATCTGCAAAAGTTCCTGTTCCACTTTGACCGTTTCCTGACCAATTCACCACACCATTTGGCACACAAGAATTCAAGGCAATCGTGGATGGGGTGCCCGAACAAAGCAAGGTATCCATGATTACATTTACTTGGGGGGTGATTTTTAATGGGACTGCATCCGCAGGAATGCCCATAATCACATTTCCGCATGCATCGGTAATGACTGGTGGTGGGATAATGAGTGAAGATGTCGTGTCGCAATACGTTGGACAGTTGGGTATATTCAGTGTAAACTGAAAACTGTTTGATCCGGTACCGCAGCCATTATTTTGCCCTTGCGTAACTACTTGAGTTGACCATGGGTGGGTATAAGTATACGGCGCAACACCATAATACACATAGGCTGTGCCTGTAATGGTGCATTGATTTGAACAGATTGGTGTCGCTGGAACATTCCATTTACTCCCATATGCTTCCGCTGTACGTCCAACAACTACTGCCTTAAAAGGCCACAATGTGGTTATTGGATCGTAGCGAATGTAAGTCGTGTTGCATCCTGTAGCTGGACCCGTTCTCCCAAGATGCATGCGCAAATAAAAGCTTTGCGGATTGCAGGACTCCGGAAAGCAGCACATCAAAGGCGACAGAATATTGAAAGAGTCGAGGTACGCAGTACCAGGCAATGTCGCTGTTGCTCCCGTTATTGTAAATGCCTGTGACATACCGCATGTCGTGCTATATTTCATTTCTCCTTGACTCATGATTGCTGCAGTAAATGGGTCAGCATAGAAACTGCCAGTGACAAAAAGACCGGTCACAGTAACGTCAGCTGGTATTACACATTGAATACTATCCACATTGTAATTCGGTAAAATACACGATGGCATTGCGCCACCATTCCACACGGTGGTTGGACCTTGAACAATCGGGTCAATGACAATTGGATAGATTCTATTTGGCGCATTGAGCCATCCGGTTGAGACACTTAGCCGAACAAAGAGTTGATCGTCTTTTTCTATCATGGAATACGCACCAAGAGTCCATTCCTTTTGTGCATCGTAACAGAGAGGAGCATTAAATTTTCCGACAACTTGCTTTTCAGAATTTCGTATTAGCAACAATTCGTCTTCAATGGAAGCTGTGCAACCGGCAGGTAAATCCAAACGCTCATCAAAAGTCACATACTCATTTAACGTGGTTGAAAATTCATTTAAAATGTAGGAATATTCAACAGCGTTTTCAAAGAAATCAAGGATTCGACTTACCCCGAGCTCATTGTAATGTTGAACCGCACGGTTCTGCGATACTTGAACGCGCTCTGCGTCGATTTCAATCCCATTAAAAATGAACTGTTCTCCAATCCGCATCGACGAATTTTCACCCAAGGTAATTCCAAAAGCACCTTTTTGATACAAGAAAGTAGGGTAGGGTTGATTAAGCGCAGCCCAAACCGATGCTTTATTCGATAATTCAATCAATGTAGGATCAATCGCCACCAATTGATTATCCTTGTTAAAATAATTGATTGGCGACTTGCTGTATTCTATCTTCACTTGTCCATCATCACTTCGATACGATGAGGAAAAAATTGAGCGCTCTTCAACCACTTCTATCCAATTCACATGTGTATTCGTGTCTACATGCATTGAGGAAAGAGGGCTGTTGAAACCTAAGAGAGTCTTATCGTTTTGCTGCGCATGGATAGGTGTTATCCAACATACAACAAGCAAGAAGTAGAATGCGTTTTTTTTCATAGCAGTGTCATTCAGGATAATTCACAAAATAGGAAGGAAACTTAAGAAAATTTATGCTTACATACAAGAAAACGATTGGGAAATCAATCAATGGCACCTTCGGTTTTCAATAGCTGTATTGCAGCAGGAACAATTGACACCTTAATTTCTGCCGTAGGCCAGTGTTCTCCGTCTGTTTCAGTCACCGCTTTTCCTTTAACTACCTGAATCGTCAATTCGTTTTCCATGAAATAAAAGGCTTCAGGGTGGTTGATTCGCTTACCTGTTTTCAGATTCTTTAAGTTTCGTACATAGTCCATCAAACCAATTTTCTTGAGCAGTGTAATGTTTAACATCCCGTCATTCACTTTTGCTCCTGGATGAATATACAGTCCATCACCGAACATATCACCATTACAAAAAGCAACCATAAATACAGGTCCAGCGTACTGGTATGATTGTGAACGTATGGATAAATGAGGTGTTTTAAACCCTAAAAAGGTTCGCAAAATTGCCAAGGCATAGGAGGCTTTTCCCCCGAGGTATTTACGTTGCTTATTTAGAATTTCAACTACAGAAGCACCAAAACCGACATCTGCGATATTCAAAAAATACTTTGTTCCAAAATCACTTTCAATTTTCCCAACATCGACTGGCATAATCTGGGCATTCTTAAGTGCTGACAAAAAGTTTCCACTCGTAGAATTGTTGAAGGCCGAACGATAAAAATCATTCCCTGTTCCATTGGCGATGATTGCCAGTAGGGGTTTTTTCGAAGCGCGCATCATGCCATTCATCACCTCATTCACCGTTCCATCTCCACCTACTGCAATAATGAGGTCTATGCCGTCATTAGAAAATTTGGTGGACAATTCATCTGCCTCCTTTTCTTTTGTGGTTTTACTTATTTGTACCCCCAAAGAATAATCAGCAAGACATTGATCAATGATCGCTTGTATATTCGGATTCAGCGGTCTTGCTCCGTTAATGATAAAAGCGATCTTTTTAATTTCAGTCATAGAAATCAAAAGTATCAAAAACCTTTAATAACAAAAACGGCACCCCGGAAAGAGTGCCGCCTTCGTTACGATATGCAGTTAGTCTTGCAGCATTGGAATTTCTACTCCTTTTGCTCCAAGAGCATCTTTAATCTTCGCTTCTAATTCATCTAGAAGTTCAGGGTTGTCTTGAATAATTTGTTTCACAGAGTCGCGTCCTTGTCCTAGACGAGTTTCACCATAAGAGAACCAGCTACCACTTTTCTTCAGGATGTTTAGGTCAACACCGAGGTCAATGATTTCACCTACTTTAGAAATTCCTTCACCATACATCACATCGAATTCCGCTTTTCTAAATGGTGGGGCAACTTTGTTTTTCACGATTTTCACTTTTACGCGGTTCCCTACCACATCTTCGCCTTCTTTAATTTGACTCGCTTTACGAATATCAATACGAATTGAAGAATAGAACTTCAGTGCATTACCACCAGTTGTTGTTTCAGGGTTTCCGAACATCACACCAATTTTATCACGCAACTGGTTGATGAAAATACAGCAGCATCCCGCCTTGTTGATTGATCCTGTCAATTTTCGCAGCGCTTTGGACATTAAACGTGCCTGCAAGCCCATTTGGGAATCACCCATCTCACCTTCAATTTCCGCTTTTGGTGTTAGAGCAGCCACTGAATCGACAATAATCAAATCAATTGCACCCGAACGAATCAAATTGTCTGCAATTTCCAATGCTTGCTCCCCATTGTCTGGTTGAGAGATTAAAAGGTTGTCAATGTCAACACCCAACTTCTGTGCATAGAACTGATCAAATGCGTGCTCTGCATCGATGAAGGCAGCAATTCCACCTTGCTTTTGCACTTCCGCAATCGCATGGATGGCCAAAGTCGTTTTACCCGATGACTCAGGTCCGTATATTTCTACTACACGTCCTTTAGGATACCCATTGATTCCCAAAGCGATATCAAGAGTGATGGATCCTGTTGGAATTACCTCCACTTTTTCCACTGGAGAATCCCCCAATTTCATCACCGCTCCTTTTCCATACGCCTTGTCCAATTTCTCCATTGTAAGCTGGAGTGCTTTTAATTTTTCCGGGTTAACGTCTTTTGCTGCCATATCGTTTTTGTTTTAATTCCTTCCTCGCGGTCGGATGTTTGTTTTTATTGTTGAAACAAAGATAAATGCTGTAGGTCGTAATCAATTTACGATGTTCTTTTATTGATTGAAAATTTTTAAAATTTCCTCCGCATGTTCTTTTGTGTTCGGTTTATTGATGATCTCCACAATACTTTGTTCCTCATCAATCAAAAAGGTAGTTCGGTGAATTCCGTCATATTCCTTGCCCATAAATTTCTTAGGCCCCCAAACCCCAAATAGGTTGATGACCTCTTTCGACTCATCAGCAATCAAAGGAAACGGAAGTTCATATTTCGTGATGAACTTTGTATGCGCTGATTGAGAATCCGCACTTACACCCAAAATAGAAATTCCATGTTGCAATAAATCCGCATAATTGTCACGCAGGCTGCATGCCTGGGCAGTGCATCCTGGGGTGTCGTCCTTTGGATAAAAATACACAACGAGTTTCTTTCCATTGAAATCGCCAAGCGAAATCGTATTGCCATTTTGGTCTTTACCAGAGAAGTCTGGGGCTTTGTCACCCGTTTTCAAATGTTTCATGTCGATTATTTAAGCATTGTTTTGACGAATATTTAATCAAATATAAAATGAATATTCAACAATACAAACATTGAACGCAAAAAAAGTTTCGTTAACCAACAAAAAAAGCCCGATCGATTGGATCGGGCTTCCTGAATAAAATGTTGATTATTCCTCTGTTGGAAGGGTTAAAAACAATTCCTTCAAAGCATTATAGTCTTTTTTCTTGCGGCGTGCGCTATCGGCATATGCCGCATTATTGTTTTTCTCATGTGCCGCAATTTCTTCATCGAGTTCTGTCATTTTTGTCTCAAACATCGATATTAAATACGCCACATTCTGGCTCATAAACATCTTTGTGTAGTATCCCCCAGTTTCATTCATGTATTTATACAGATCAAAGGTCTTTTCAATTGTTGCTGGTTCCTGACGCACATTAAAAAATGTCAATGAATTGAGCACACCTAACTGATCGAATCCTTGCAGAATCGTTCCTTTCAATGCTTTTTCAAAGAAGATTAAGGCATCTTCTTTTCCATGTGCCCCATACAGTTGAGCAACCCCGGAAATCATTTTGGAAGACTGCTCTGATTCAAGGGTTTTTGCTTTCTTTAACGCCAATTCAACGTCAATTTTACCGAGACTCTTTAATGCCGCGCTGATCACAAGATACGACTGATCCTTTTCCAATCGATCAATGCAAACAGCTGTCATTTCTAGGCTTTCCAATTTATTCGACAAATAAGCCATTGCCGCAGCACGCACACCAGAATTTGGATCATTCATCGCCAAATCACGTATCAACTTATTCGCTTTGCCTACATTCTCGTCTTTCAACTTGACTGCTTTTTCTATTGCGGTCAAACGAATATCCCAAAATGTATCATTCAAGGCATCTAAAATCAATTGTTGACCTTTGGCTGTCTTCACGATTGGTCCTTGGGTACCAAACAACAATCCTTCCTTGCGCGCTTTATACCGCGTGGCATTGTAATACTCAAACAGATACTGCTCCGCTGGTTTCTCTTCGCGAATTTTTGCAAGAAGCATCTTTTGATCATCAAACACAATTGATTTTAACTCCCCCGCATAGGCAAAGGTGTGTTTTTGATTGAGTGAGTCAATCAGCATCTTGTACACGTGTTTACCTTCTGAATCATACACAGCAATGTCCACTGGTAATCTGTAAATCGGCGATAACTTTAAATCTTGCTTCTGCCCAACAATCACGCTGACCTTATGATTCATTGTATCCGTTTCATAATTCACATCAAGCACTGGGTGTCCGGCGCCCAAGAACCATTGATTAAAGAACCAATTCAAGTCCTGACCAGAAACTTCTTCAAACGCCAAGCGCAACTGATGGAACTCCGCCGGTTTGAATTTATTGGTTGTTAAATACATCTGAATTCCCTTGAAAAAGGCATCATCACCAAGATGATTGCGCAACATGTGCAAGATCCGTCCTCCTTTATTATAGGAATGACCATCAAACATTTGCTCTTTGTCATAATAATCAAACCAAATCAAGTTGTGATACCCCTGCATCTGCGCAGATTGGTAATATCCATCTGTTTCCACCACCGCTTGAAAATCAGCTTCATCTTTACCGTAGCGGTATTCATCCCACAAGTATTGAGAATAATTTGCGAAGGACTCATTTAATGGCAAATTCGACCACGATTCACAGGTTACAAGATCTCCAAACCAGTGGTGAAACAATTCATGGGCAATGGTTGATTGATCATTACCATCCAACAATTCCCTTTCAGTTTTGTACACGAAATCACCAAAAACAACTGCCCCTGTATTTTCCATGGCCCCTGACACATAATCACGCGCAACAATTTGGTGGTACTTGTCCCAAGGATATTCTACGCCAAGCAATTTCGAGAAATGCGAAATCATCGCTGGTGTTTCGCCGAAGATTGCTTTCGCCGAAGATTCCCATTGAGCTTCAACATAATAATTCACATCCATCTTTGTCCCATCTGGACGCGTGTACACATCCTTAACCACCTTAAATTCACCCACGCCCATCATGAACAAATAAGGCGCATGCGGCAATTCTTGCTTCCAATGGTCCGTTCTGGTGCCGTCCACATTTTGCTTCGAAGAAATCAATTTCCCATTGGACAAGGTCGCATATTTATTGGCTACCGTCATAAAGATTTCCTGCGTTGTTTTCGCATTTGGTGTATCGATCGTTGGAAACCAGACAGAACTCGATTCCGTTTCTCCTTGTGTCCAAATCTGTGGCATTTTGGACTTGTCATTTCCTGTTGGATTGATGAAATATAAGCCTTTGTCTGACGTTATTGCCGCGCTTCCGCCAGTTACTCTTTCGTCTGGTTTGGCAACATAATCAATCACTACCGTATATTTCTCATCACGGGTAAATGTCTTCCCCAAATGAATGCGCAAAGTCAAACTATCGTATGAATACGTCAAGGCTTTATTCTCCATGCTGACTTTCAAGATATCCATTCCTTTGGCATCCAGAAAGATACTATCCGACGCATAAAAGTGTGGTTTGGCGGTGATTGTCGCTCTACCATTCATGCGTGATTTTGTCCAATCAAAATTTACATCCAAGCGTGTATGAATGAGGTCGGTCAGAATCGTTTCTGTTTCTCTGTAAATCGGCCGTTCCTTAGCCATGTCCTCGGCTTCGTCCAAATAGAGCTCATCTTCATAATACTCTTCTTCCCCAATTACAGTTTCATCATATTGCTTGTGGCCACAAGAGGCCAAAAACAGCAGAGCGACGAGGTAAACAAATTTGATTTTCATGGCACGTATGATTGTATTTATACAAAACTGCTGAAATAATTTCAATTCGAAGGGATAAACACCCTCGGTGCGCAATTCTTTCTACTATTTTTGTCAAAAAAGAAGTCATGGCAAATCGGACATGGAATATTGATGGAAAGGATGTGCAAGGTGCAGATGGTGCAGTCATTGCTTGGGAAGATCATACATTCTTCACACTCACGCATAGGGGTCAACTTTTTCATGGGGAGCTATTGGAGGATAAATCTGAGGACCAGTTGCTTCGCATCAAAATCAATCACCGTGTTTTCGAAATTCGCAAAAAAGGTTCGTTGGATGATTTGATTTCCGCCATGGGTCTAGATGTCCCTAAAGTGAGAAAACTCAAAGAACTTCAGGCACCGATGCCAGGACGCATTGTTCAAGTGACCATTGCCGTTGGACAAGAATTGCACCCTGGAGATGAAATATTATCTCTTGAAGCAATGAAAATGGAAAACGTATTAAAAGCGGAGGGTACGGGTGTTGTAAAAGCCATTCTCATTTCAGCAGGACAAGTAGTTGAAAAGGGAACTGTACTTGTTGAATTCGAATAGCACCTATCTCAAAGCAAAAGCATTATTGATTATTGCTGGAAATCGATTCCCGAATTCTGTGATACACCAATCCTTGAATGTAAGAATCTCTTCGGCATCTGTAAGCCATTTGAGTGCTTTTTCCAATTCTTTTTGAAACAAAGAGGAATCAAAACTCACCTTCGTAAGAATTTGTTTGGTCAATTCCAACATGACAGTACTCGTTTTTAGTGAAAGCAATTTAGGCAAAATAAAGTGGGCGTAGTGGGATGTTCAAAACTTTATTTCACTTCACCAACGCGTTCCTAAATCAGCTTTTTCTTGATAACTTGGAGAATTTCCTTTGTTGAGTTATCATACACAAATATTAATACGTGCATGTTCTCCGCATTGTGTGTAGAGCTTGTTCCTTGCGGAGCTAATTGATTAGGTATAATATAGCTGTAGTCCACGTAGTATTTCCCGTTCTTCATTAAGTCGGTGGTCAAAATTTTTCCCCATGCTGTACCGTCAATAGTCCCGCGCATCACGTCGCGATGCACATAATCTGCAGTATACACGCTACCCACAAGTTGAGGTCCAACCACTGTATCTTCCATGATGTATGCAATCATGCCAAGCTCACCCAAAGCGGCATCCAATTTCTCCACTTCCGTATGCAAGTAAAAGCCATGCTTTGGTGACTCGAAATAATTCAGTTTTGCTTTAATAGCCACTTTCAAGGTTGTTGCCATGGCATTATCTGCCCAGGTTTGCCATTGAATGGGGCCAGGAAAATATAATCCTGCATCATTCACTCGGTTCACCATACCTGCTGGGTTGCCTGTAAATCCAGTTGGGTTTGTTGCGCCTAGGCCAAAAGCAAATGCAATATCAACTCCGGTTGTATTCCAGAACTTAATTGGATAGGCTGTAGAAGTTGTTTGGAAAGTATTCGTGCCATCATTGGATGCGTGAATAGATGCTACAAACACACGGTCTGGATTCGCAATATGAATATCATGCGCAATAATCGCCGCATTCGGACAATAGGCGCACGTATGTCCTGTGAAGTCTTCAATCAATACATTGCGCTCTGGGTCTTCATTAGGTAGCGTTGAAAAATCTGGCCATTCGTTCTCTAAATAATCACTCCATGCCCCTGGATAAATCGTGGTATCAATCTCAAGCGCTGGTGGAAAAGGGTTGCTCACTTTATCGCATGAACTTGATAGACAAGCGGCAATTAGTAGAAGTCCAAAAAATATTTTTTTCATATCCGAAGGATTAGAAGCTTTGAGTAAATGAAATCGTTAAACCATTTGACGCGGGTACTTGTCGACAAACACCTCCTACACAGAACATTCCTGCGCGTTGACGACCATAGGATACCATGATGCGCGTTGCTTCGCGAATGTAGCCAAGAGTTACATAGGGATGGTGTGCTCTGCGGTCTTTGTACTGATTACCATAGTTGTACTGATCCATTACACTCATAAACCAATTTGAGTTGAATGTATATTCCACCACCATTGTTGCCCAATTTCCTTTATCGACAGGTTTCCCTTCATATTTATTGATGAAAAGCCCTTGAATTTCCGCGCGCAACGATTGTTTGTTGGCGAATTTCATCCCTAACTCGGCCACGAAAATATTTGATCGAATGAGCCCATCAGGTTTCGTAATCTTCGTTACAGATGCCACATTGTTGTTGAGTGTGATGTTGTAATAGCTCAAAATCATGTTGAAGTTCTTCGTGAACTTCTTGGAAATATTGAAGTTGATGTCTTGCCAATACAAGGTACTTCCTTGGTCAAACAAACGAGAGGTGTACGTCACCCCTGTAGAATCGAGTGGATTGATTGCTGAAGTGTGTTGTAAAGAATTATGTGTTGTTGAATAATTGAAGTTCAACGAAGTCCCATACTTCCCTCCGAGCTTTGACCCTTTTTTAATGGTGTACAAAATTTCAGCTTGGTAAGCAACCTCACCCAACAATTGTGTTGCATACGGATAAAGCGATGCCACCAGGTTGTATGTGTGTGTTTTATTCATCGAAGGAATGTAGTTGATCAACAATTCCTGAGATTTTCCATTGCGATTGGATCGATAACTCATGTTGTCGGTTGACTTTGCCGAAAGGATGATTCCAAGGCCCTTTTGAGAATACCCTAAATTGGCGACAAGTGCATGACCCGGATTAAAAATTAACCCATTGTCCTGCGATGGATCTTGCCCTTTCATGACATATTCTGTATCAAACGTGAACTTGTTGTAGCGCATTTTAATACGTCCACCATAACACCCAACATTCTCTGGAAGGATTAAGTTTGGTTGATCGTCAGCTTGGTACTTACTGGCAAAAGATCCGCCTAAAGAAACATCTAATTTTTTATCTGCCATCCAAGCTATGACCTCATTCAAGTGAATTTCACCATCAAATCCGCGAACGATTCCAGGTCCATGTTGAATGCGCCCCTCAACAAAAGATGCACGCTGATAGCCATATATTCCTTTGATTACTATCCCTTTATAAGGTCGAATGATTGCTCGAAAACCATCAAGCATGTTGTCGTAACCCAGGGCACGGTCCTCGTAAGCGCGCAGCACGAGGCCAGAACCAAATTGCTCATAGAAAGATCCTACTGTGACGTCTATAAAATCATTGGCATATCCAATGTAGCGCATCCCTACCCCTGTACCACTAAAATAATCAGGATACCCCTGAATTCTGGGTAAATACGACTCCAGACGCATGCCTGCTTTGAAATTCCCTTGCGTGTAAAACACATTCATGTAGGAATTCATCAACCCTTTTGAAGGGGGCTGAAGTGCACTGATTACAGTGTCTTCATTCAGGTATTGGAAATTACTTTCAATATTTCCGGAAAAATTTCCAAGACCAACCTGACCAAATGATAGTGCAGGAAGAGTTAGCGTTGCAGCAAGCAGTAATCGGATTTTCATTCAGCAGTAGTACAGATTATTGGATTAGTTTGCTCCTTTTACGGCAATTTTCTTAATCTCTTCATAGAGTTTTTCCTCATCACCAGGCGCATAATTGTTGTGCGAATAAACGATGTTTCCTTCTGTGTCCACTAGGAATGTATGCGGCACGTTGTTCACGCCCATCGCACGTTTGAAATCACCATTCGGATCTAGCAAGACAACATAATCCCAGGCCTTTCCATCCACATATACACGCACTTGCGCTTTCGTTTTTTCATCATCAATGGACACTGCCACAAGTGTAACTCCTGTTTCCTCCTGCCAATCTGGATATAAATCTTGGATTGTGTTCAACTCTCTTTTGCAAGGCGCGCACCATGTCGCCCAAAAACTGATGACAATTGGACCCTTGAATCCCATTTCTGCAGTATTAATGCTTTTTCCATCTAGATCAACCAACATTACCTTTGGCAATTGTTTAACAGAGGAATGATTTTCGGTTTCTGGTTGTGCAGAAAGTGTCCATCCTAAAGACACAAAAAAGAGTGCAAATACTAGTTTCTTCATCGTTTATTTTTTTTTCGGCGCGACTTTCAAAAATCTTGCCGCGTTCCAAAGATACATTTCTTTCCGTATTTGTGATGACTTTAGATCGGAGTGAAATATTTGAATCGAAAGACAATATAAAATTAAATAATGCAGGAAATTGGTGGAAGTGATGTTGCAAGTAACGAGAAAAGTAGTAATTTAGGGCTTGGTACATTTGTTAAATGGCCATATATTTTTGACGATTATGAAACAAATTATACTTTCAGCTACCCTATTTTTCACCTTTATTGGTGGTGTACAAGCGCAAAGTGGCGTAGAGATTCGCCACGATGGCGTGGGAAACGACTTGGCTGGTTCAAGCCTTGACTTGTACTTATATGCTTCTCACCCAGATATTGTTGCTGGGACAATTGATGTTCACTTTGTTATCACCAACAACACAGGTACGGACAAACAATGGAAAATTACCCGCAAGGAAATCAGTGTTCCTTCCACATGGATTGATCAATTGTGCTGGCCACCGAGCTGTTATCCTACAACAGACGGTTTGTTTACGACTCCGAGTACTGTGGGTTCTCCTGCACCAACCATTTTGAATGGAACGTCAACAGCAACAACATCCTTGGGTAATCTTGAGGCTGAAATGAAGCCAAGAATTACTCCGGATGCCTCTGTAAATAGTTTTGCACATTACCGTTACTATATTAACGAAGGTGGGGCCTTAATTGATTCTGTGGATTTGAAAATCAATTACACGTTAGGAGTTAATGCATTGAAGCAAACACCAGTGTTGACATTGACGCCAAATCCTGCCGACAATTATGTGACTGTTTCTCTTGGAACAACGGGTAACGCAACAATGAAGGTTGTTGATGTGTTGGGCAACGTTGTAATGACTGATGTGATCACTGACGGTACAGAAATGATCAATCTTTCGGACTTTAAGAACGGAATCTATTTCATTCAAGTGGAATCATCCGAAACAAAACTAATGACGCGCAAGTTGATTGTTCGCCATTAAACATAGAACGCATTCAGAAAGGGACCGTAAATCGGTCCTTTTTCATTTTCAGTCATTTTGTAAGAATCCTTATTTTTGAAACGATATGCAATCCCTTCCACCCCATTATCTTATCGCCATCCGCGCTTCAATTGCGGCAGCCGAAAAAATAATGGAGATCTATTCTGAAGGGTTCGATACTGAATTCAAAAATGATGGTTCCCCTGTCACACAAGCAGATTTAGCCTCTTCGGAAATCATTGAAGAATATCTTTTTTCTACGGGGATTCCAATTACAGGTGAAGAAAGCACCAAGAAATCATTCGATGAACGACAATTATGGGAAGAGTTGTGGTGTGTTGACCCCTTAGATGGTACCAAAGAGTTTGTCAAAAGGAATGGTGAATTTTGTGTGAACATTGCGCTCATTCGACACAAAAAACCAGTTTTTGGGATCATCGCTTCGCCAAGCATGCGCCGACTAATATTTGGTGGAACAGAGACTGGAGTATTTGAAAGTGACTTTGAGCATTTCGAAGAGCCCTCTAAATGGGAGAAAATCAACAGTAAAGCTTTACAAAATTCACCGATCATCATGGCGAGTTCTCGAAGTCACCATTCCGGTACCGATTTAAAGTTTATTAACGACCTGAAAGAAAATCATGGCGTGGTAAACTTTATCAGAATGGGTTCAGCCTTGAAGTTTTTTCATCTGGTACGCGGTGAGGCCGATGTGTATCCTCGTTTTGCACCAACCATGGAATGGGATATTGCCGCAGGACAAGCACTCTTGGAAGGAGTTGGTGGACGGGTTCTACATGCCGAACGCAATGAACCACTCTATTACAACAAAGAAAATCTAACGAATCCTTATTTCGTAGCGCATTCATTTGCTATGACCAATGAACCAAGATGAAAATTCTGATTGTCATATTGCTTTTCGTTGGTGTTCATCATACATTTTCACAGCAAAACGCAGTGTTGTTGCATTCCTTTTACAAGGATCAACTCTACAACACAAAAAATAGTCACTACTTAGCCGGATCCGGATTTTTGCCTGTTCTAGAGGGCGATGTGCACTCAGACCGTTGGTTGCGCGACTCAAGTGTTCAGTATTACGATGGTGGTGAAAGAATTTTTAAACAGCATTTGTTCGAATTTAAGGGAGACAATTATCACTTATCTATTTCTCCTATTGTCGATTTCTCTCTTGGTAAAGATCTTTCCGACACCGCCAAACGACGACTCTTTCAAAATACCCGTGGAATTTTTATCGAGGGGGATTTAATGAATAACTTTTCTTTCAGTACATCGATTTATGAAAATCAAGCAAGATTCACGCGGTATGAATCCGCCTTTTATGAGTCTATTGGAGAGCTTTATCCTAACCAAACAACGGGAGTCTACACCACACAAAATGCAGTAATTCCTGGAAGTGCACGTTCTAAACCATTTAAAGGAGATGGGGTTGATTATACATATGCCGTAGGAAATATCGTTTACAGACCTTTGCAACAACTGGCAATAAGTGCTGGCAACACCACGCAATTTATTGGGGATGGTTATCGCTCGATGTTGCTGTCCGACAATGCATTACCTGCTCCTTTTATTCGGTTGGATTATTCGATCAATAAGCGCTGGGAATTCAATTACCTACGAAAGCGATCCATGAATTTCATGCGGAAAGCGGCGTACAATACCGTGGAAGCATACTATGAAACCAAAGGAACCTCTGTGAATTACCTCACTTTTCATGCAACCGAAAAGTTATCCATAAGTTTATTTGAAAGCGCCATGTGGTATCGAGGCGATTCAATTACTGCAAGACCTATCAACCCTCTATATTTTAACCCTATTCCAATAGTCAACGGTTTGATCGTAAAAGATAGTGTGTCAAGTCAATTGCTTGGTTTGAATGTCTCACTTGTTACGAGTGAGAACCAACGATTCTATGGACAATTTGTGGTTTCCAATTTTTCGTTTGAGCATTTAGCTGCACAAGCAGGTTACCGCTATTATTTCGGGAAGAAATCCTTTTCCATGGTGCAACTCGAATACAACTATGCCACAAAAGACATGTTTGTTGCCTCGAACATCAGGCTGAATTACACGCATGGAAATGTCGCACTGGCTCATCCCAAGGGGAACAGTTTTCATGAAATTATACTGCGTTATTCATATGATAAAAAAAGATGGTATGCAGATTTCCGGACAAACCTTTACCTGCTGAAAGATTACCGATCAACAGCTTTGCTTTCCGTGCCGAAAGAGCAACTCGCTATTCAGGGTAGCCTTATCTTGCATCATGTCGAATGTGGGTATCGTCTAAATCGAAAGATGAACATGTGTTTCTTTGTTTCGGGTGATTTTCGCTATGGTTCGGCAGCAGATCCTGGCATGACGAGCGCCTTGAATATTGGTTTACGAACAGCCATTAACAATCGATATACGGATTTCTGATGAAGTGGATTATCGCCATATTTACACTTATCTGTCACTTTGGCTTTGGACAAAGTGGGATTAACTTTGTGGTAGAAGAGCAACCTGATGAACGTGCGGATTTGCCCCGCACCCTTCAAACGCATACAGATGTTCTACCCTTGATCCGTCAAAATTCGTTGGGGACACGTCACCTGGATAAAGATTCATCTTTTCTATCTGTTACATCCATTGGTGAAGCTGGATTTCGATATGGCGGATCTGCTCAATACCGCGTTGGGGCAGGAATTCTGCTTGAAAGTTCCATTAAGGATAAATGGTCATTTCGTATTGGTGCCATCGAGGGGATTGGTTTGAGTGATTCTATTTATGCGCCAAAAACATATTTTTCTAGTCCCCTAAAAAACAACACGCTTTATACGGATGTCCGTGCGCGAATTGGATACACACCCAATTCCATTTTCAATTTCCAAGTTGGATTAGACCACAACTTTATCGGTGAAGGTTCGCGTTCATTGTTTTTAAGTGATTATGGTAAGCCTTACCCCTTCGGTCAAATTCGCGCAAGGTTTTGGCGTTTGGAATACACGGTGTTGTATCAATTCTTCCGAGAACAAAGAAATGACAATTGGTTTTTGAAAAATGGCGCAACACATCACATAAGTTTCAACGCGGCGAAATGGTTGAACATTGGCGTTTTTGAAACAGTGATTTTCCAGCCCAAAGACACTGCTTTGCTAAGGGGGTATGAGGTTGAATATCTGAATCCGGTGATTTTCTATCGGCCTCAAGAATATGCATTGGGGTCGTCGGACAATGTACTTTTAGGGGTGAGCATTAGCGCCCACCTTAAATCACACACGATTTATGGTCAGTTTATCTTGGATGAGTTTTTCCTGACGGAAATAAAAAACAAAACAGGATGGTGGGCCAATAAGTACGGTGGACAAATAGGGGTTAAAGGAAATTTTGATGCGCATAAAGCCCATTGGTTTTATCGAATAGAATACAATGCTGTGCGGCCATTCACATATTCGCACTTAAATAATGGTCAGAATTATGGCAATCAAGGGATGACCTTGGCCCATCCTTACGGATCCAATTTCATGGAAATTTTGGGCGAGTT
>JBEIKR010000027.1:0-23475 GCA_040379705.1 Crocinitomicaceae bacterium | reverse complement strand
CCTTCCATGATATCGTCTCTGAGATTCAATAGGTAAGCGTAGTACATCGTGTTTCCCTCCTCGTCCTGTTGTTCGATGATGGCAACGCCCACTTTTTCCACTTTTGGTCCTAGCAATTCTTCGCGCATACTTCTATTTTTTTGAAACGATGTCTCTTCCAATGTTTAAATAACGAAATACATCCACTGAATGTTCAACTTGGTACAAATGCCGTTTGATATAACGTCGGTCGTTCATCTTATCCTCAGGGATGATGTAATTGTCGTCGCGCTGATTTCCCAAACGAATAACCATTAAATCTTCGTCGGGCACAGTGATGATGTACTGACCTTTCAGTCCTCGGAAATAATGTACTGTTGATTTCTTGTCATAATACACCCACAAATGAAGGGCATAACGCAGGTTTTTCCAACCTTCTTCGGTACGGATTTGAGCGGGTTCCTTGGCTTCACGCATGAACTTTTCAGAAACAATACGTTTTCCATCAACCAAGCCGTCGTACATGAGGATTTTTCCCAACTTGGCGAAGTCTCGTGCGGTGGCGTACAAACAACAGAAGGACTTTTCGTCGCCGTTTTCTTTGTCTAAACTCCAATAAGCATCACTCTCAGCGCCGATTGGTTCGAGGATCTTCTCTCTGCAATAGTCTGAAACTGATTTACCTGTTGCCTTTTTAATCACGAATCCAAGCAATTGGGTATTTCCACTTTGGTAATTAAATACTTTTCCAGGTTCGGCGATAACATGTTGGCGGGTCACGAGTCCATACAAATCAGTTCCATAATAAGACTCAGCATTCTCTGACAAGGGATTCTTTCCACTCTCCTCCCAGTCCAGTCCTGAGGCCATCACGAGCAAATGGCGAATGGTAATTTTTTCTCGTCCCTTTTCATTGAATTCTGGGATGTAGTTGCCGACCTTTTCATCTAGACTTTTAATCTTTCCTTCGTCAATGGCTATCCCAATGAGAAAGGCCACTACTGTTTTTGTCGCTGAGAAGGCGTTGCTGACGGTTGCTTTCGAGTGGCTTTCGTTGTAATATTCATAGACAATCTCATCTCCTTTGATTACCAAAAACGCACTGGTCCCCAAGGATTTTAAGTAGTCCATGTCCGATTTTTTCGGTTCAACGGTATTATACCCTTTGCTCTTTTTCCATGATTTTGGATGTGACGAATGTTCGAGGGTACGGTATGGAAAGTTGTGGAGGTCATAAATTCCCGGACCCATGCGTCCTTGTAGGTAGGTCTGATACACCCCAGTGTACAAGTAATATCTTCCGGAAAGAACGATGAACACATTGAAAAGTAGGATCACCGCGATGAGCGTGAAGATCAAGATGCGTAAGAAACGTTTCATTGACTTTGCCATGCTTATTCGGTGTAAGTGTAGTTAAACTGTTCGGCCAATTTATGCTTAAGTACATTGGTCACCTCTGCCATGTCCAAGGGCCTTCCGAGTTCCTGCTGCATGGATGTCACTGCCTTATCGTCGATGCCACACGGGATAATGTGCGAGAAATAGCTCAGGTCAGCATTGACGTTAAAACCAATGCCGTGCATCGTGACCCAGCGTGAACTTTTCACACCCATCGCACAAATTTTACGCGGACGTGGCGTATCTCCATCGATCCAAACGCCTGTCAAGCCATCGATTCGACCTCCCTCAATACCGAATTCGCGAAGCGTTAAAATGACAGATTCTTCCAAAAATCGCATGTATTTGTGAATGTCTGTGAAGAAATGATCGAGATCGAAAATGGGGTAAACTACGAGCTGACCAGGACCATGGTAGGTGATGTCACCACCGCGATTGATTTTATAAAAGGTGGCATTGTTTGATTCTAAGCCTTCCTCATTCAACAGTAGATTTCCTTCATCTCCACTTTTGCCAAGCGTAAATACATGCGGATGTTCGCATACAAGCAAATGATTTTTCGTGATGATCTCTGTAGCACCATTTCGGATTTGAATTTTCTCAGAAATAGTGGCGTTGAATAGCTGTTCTTGAAGGTCCCACGCCTCTTTGTAGTCGATTAATCCGAGCGGTACGTAATGAACAAGAGGTAACATGGTGTTGAATGTAATGTGAGACAATAATGATGCTCTTTCTGGGGAAACACACAGAATGCATACAAAGATAAAGAAAGCTTGTCGATGCGAAATACTGGAGTTCATATTTTCAATGTGAATCAGAAAAGTTGCAAAAGATAGTATCCTCATTTCAGTACGAAATCCGATGCTTTTTCCAGAATCTTCC
Source organism: Crocinitomicaceae bacterium (assembly GCA_040379705.1). GTDB lineage: Bacteria > Bacteroidota > Bacteroidia > Flavobacteriales_D > Crocinitomicaceae > M0103. Next base: position 21,216 of record JBEIKR010000027.1, on the reverse strand, counting down.
CTACGAAAAGTTGTACTTTTGTCAAAATAGTTCTCATGAAATCAAAATTCGCATCCGAAACCCTTTCCATCACCACGAAAGTGGTACTGCCCAATGATACAAACACTTTAGGTAATTTATTCGGGGGACAATTATTGGCGTGGATGGATGTCATTGCAAGTGTCTCCGCACACCGCCACAGTAAAAGGGTAGTGGTAACTGCATCTGTGAATAATGTTTCCTTTCAAAAGCCAATCAACCATGCGTCGATTGTCACCTTGGAAGCGAAAGTTTCACGCGCATTTAGTTCGTCCATGGAAATTTTTGTGGATGTCTTTGTGGAAGATGCCATTACTGGAAAACGAGAAAAGTGCAATGAAGCAATCTACACCTTCGTGGCGGTAGATCAAAATGGCGCACCGATTCAAGTTCCTGAATTGATTCCAGAAACAGAAGAAGAAAAAGAACGCTATGACGGAGCCTTGCGAAGAAAACAGTTGAGCTTGATTCTGGCTGGTAAAATGAATCCTTCTGAAGCGACTGAACTCAAGAAATTGTTCTTGGACGAAGAATGAGTTTACTACGATTGATTTGAACGCGATTCAAGGTCATTCGCAATCGCTTCTGTATTTTGCAAGTGCATGCAGTTGAAATGCTTCTTCGGACATTCCTGAAATCCTATTTTTGAACACGGACGACATTGAAGGTCAGTTACTTCGTGGATGCTATATTTTTCCGGCTGATTTGGATAAAACGGATACATCCCAAGTGCAGGAACAGTATTTCCCCAAACGCTTACAATCGGTACATTGAAACATGCCGCAATATGCATCATGCCTGTATCACCGGTCAATAAAGTGGTACTTTGTGAAACAAGCGAAGCTGACTGCATGATTGATAATTCACCGCAGGTATTGATTATCTTTTTATCTGGGCATAACTCAACAATGCGGTTGCCCCGTTCACGGTCTTCCGGTCCACCAACGATGACTATTGGTGCAGAATGTTTTTCAATGATTTGAGCCACAAGGTTCACGGGCATTCGCTTCGTCCCGAATTGTGCGCCGATGGCGATGGAGAGGTATCTTTTCGGTGGAAGCCCGAACTGAATTTGCGTATCTACGGTATCGACAGTGGACAGGTATAGCTCTCCAGGCTTGCCATCTGAAACTACATTCAATGGTGTTACAGCAGTGAAATAACGGTCCACAACATGTACCTTGGGAAGCGTGTCTTTTTTGAAATGAACCAAAATCCACTTCTTGAAGTTTTCCTTATCAAAGCTACTGGAAGGACGTTTTAACGCAAATTTCAATCGCATCGTGCGAATGTTCTTATGCAAATCCACGATAAGGTCGTACTTTTCCTTTTTGAGTTCAGGGACTATTTCGTTGAGGTGTTGATCAAATGAATACAGCTTCTTGATGTGTGGATTGTTCGCGAGAAGTGATGCATAGGATTTACGCGTCAAATAATGAATCTCCACCTCGGGACGCTGTGTTTTTAACGCACGAAGTACGGGTGTTGTGAGAACGATGTCACCAATGGAGCTGAAACGAACAACGAGGATTTTCACGTGTCAAAGATATTCATTTCACTGACAATTAAAGCCTCTTGTATTGCTTATACAGCAAGGACATAAGTGCATGGCAGCGCTTCTTTTCTTTTTGAATGTGCTTTGCATCGAAGGTGTTTTCTTGGAACATTTTACCGTCCATGTGCCATGTGAAATGACCTTTAGGTGTGACCCAACCATACCCTCGGATGACCGTATGCAAGGCAAATTGTGGAACCTTTGGGTTGAGTAAGTCCTTGCTCCACGGGTAGTGTTTCACATCGCCATGCATTTGACGGAGCAATGTTGCAGCGATGTCCGATTGCGAACCAATGGCATCGATCCGCGCGCCACGGAATTCCTTTTTAATCGGTTCCCCAAAAATCATGAGCGGAACTCTGAAGAATTGAGCAACACTTGGATTGGTATTGTACGGAGAGGCATGTCCATGATCAGCCACGAGCACGAAAATCGTATTTTTATACCACTTCTCTTTCTTACAGGCCTTGATGAATTTATGCAAGCAATGGTCGGCATAATAAACGGACGACATAAATTTTGCTTCATTGCCTTTCCAAATGGGCGCTTTTCCTTTGGGGAAATCATAGGGCGAGTGGGTGCTTCCTGTAAATGCGCAATGCATGAAGGGTCCTTTTGTACGATTGATTTTCTTCAGTAATAAGGAATAAAGGGCTTCGTCGTAATAATTGAGTTTCCCATGCGGAAGGTTTGTGGGAAATTCATTTTCATCTTCAACAACATCAAAGCCGTGGTCAATGAAAAATCCGCCGATGTTTCCATACTTTAAGTCTCCTGAAAAAAGGTAATGTGAGGTATATCCCCATTTCTTCAGGTCTTGATTGATCGAAGGAAGTTTTCGGTGCTTGTCGGGTTGCATGGAAATGGAAATTTCAGGCAAGGCTGGGTAACCCGCAAAGATGCTTGCGTTTCCAATCTCTGATGTGCTACCTGCGGCATAGATGTTTGTAAAGAGAACGCCTTCTTCGGCCAATTCATCAAAATGTGGCGTTGCACCTCTGCCATTGTTGAGGCATCCTACAGCATCTGCGGTCCAGCTTTCTAGGATGATAAAGACCACGTTGGGACGGTCGTTCTTAAGAATATCTACCGAATGATTGCGCGGGTAGGTGTACAGATCCTTTAAAAGTCGCTTGCTTTTTTCCTCGGATATGCGCGGAAAAAGATTGCCGATTTCACTGCGGTTGTAGAGCATAAAACTCTTCGAGAAATAATACACCGAATTGACAGACAGGTCATTGGAAACATAATTTTTCGAATAATACGCCGCATCGATATTGATGGGAATTTGTTGAAATCCACCACGTCCAAGCACGAGAAACAATCCTGTAAAAAAGCTCAACAGAGCGATTGAGAGGTTTGCTGCGATGTACCACGCTTGAGTTGGACTAGCCGTTTTTCTCGGATAGAGCTTTTTGAGTAAATAGTAGCCAATCACCGTTTCAATCACCGCATAGACGATAAACCAAATGGTCATTCCATAGTCGGCGGTGCGCACCACTTCATCGGGATTGAGTAGATGGGTGAAAACACGCGTATTGAGTTTGTGGTTCCATTCGGGGTAAGCATTGATTTCTCCGCCGTGAATCATGGCGCACATGATGATTTCAAGGAGCATCACGCCAAAAAACAGTTTGCGGTGCCATGGTTTCTTCACAAATACCCCTGTGACGATCACCAACATGGGAAGTAAACTCAGAAGTCCTGCCGTAGCTAAATCTAAACGAATCGAATAGATAAATGCTTGTAACCATTCACCCCAAGGGATGTCGCTGAATTTATCGGAGTTGTGAATGGAAAATAAGATACGTTGAACATCAAACACCAGAATCCAAAAGAGGAGGAGTTTGAACACATCAATAACGGTGCGCTTCACGTCTTGCATGGTGCAAAGATAGGCGAAAGTGCTTGAATATAACTTATGTTACACAGCGTAGGAAATTCTTGACCTAATTTCGCATTCAAGAAAAAGGAACGGTGGTATTCACTATCTTTAAAATCAGTTAATTTCTTTTGGTATGGGAAAGTTTCAAGACATCATCAAAGACAAAACGCCAACATTGGTTGATTTTTATGCCACGTGGTGTGGTCCATGTCGTTCAATGGAACCGGTTTTGGAGCAATTGAAGCAGCAGATGGGCAGCGAAGTGCGCATTTTAAAAATTGATGTGGACAAGAACGTCGACATTGCCGATAAGTTTAAAATTCGCGGTGTTCCGACCTTCATTTTGTTTCAATCGGGTGAAATTCAGTGGCGAACAAGTGGTGTCATGGATATATCCACCTTGAAATCGAAGATCCGCGCTGCATCAAGCGGAAAATAAGGAATACGTATCTAGATTTTTTCTTTGTGTATGCTTGAAAATCCATCAAGCATTGGCCTAAACATCCTTTTTTAGTGTCAATAAAAGGTTGAAATGTAACCCTGTGTGCATCTATTCGTAAGAGCGACCTGATAATAATGCCGGGCAAACTTGCAGATGTATGTTCAAAAATCTAATTTTGCGCCCTGTTTTTAACAAACACTAAACAATGGAAAAAAACTTAATTATTGTACCAATTGTATTAGCGGTCATTGGATTGATCTTTATGCTAATCAAAATGGCATGGGTGAAAAAGCAAAACCCAGGAAATGAGAAAATGCAAGGCATTTCTAAAAGCATCAAAGAGGGAGCGATGGCTTTCTTGAGCGCGGAGTATCGCCTTTTGGCCATCTTCGTGGTGATTGCTTCGGCGGCCTTATTTGGAATTTCAACAGTTGTGGAAACAACACATTGGATGATTGTTCCAGCTTTTGTCATTGGAGCGGTATTCTCTGCGGTTGCGGGTAATATCGGTATGCGTGTCGCTACGGATGCGAACTCAAGAACAACAGAAGCTGCGCGCACAAGCTTGCCACAAGCATTGAAAGTATCTTTCGGTGGTGGTACTGTCATGGGGCTTGGAGTGGCTGGTTTGGCAGTTCTTGGTTTGAGCTTGTTCTTCATGGTGTTTGTTTCGATGTTCGTTGGCAAAGGTGGAAGCTTCTACGATGAAATGACGATGGTACTTGAGGCCTTGGCTGGTTTTTCTTTGGGAGCTGAGTCAATCGCTTTGTTTGCACGCGTTGGTGGAGGGATCTACACGAAAGCGGCAGACGTAGGTGCTGATTTAGTAGGTAAGGTTGAAGCAGGAATTCCTGAAGATGATCCACGTAACCCTGCAACAATTGCGGATAACGTAGGAGATAACGTAGGAGACGTTGCAGGTATGGGAGCTGACTTGTTCGGTTCGTATGTCGCAACGGTACTGGCATCTATGGTACTTGGGAACTACATCATCAAAGACATGGCTGAGGCTGGTCAAACGATTGATAAATTCAATGGAATGGGAGCCATCCTATTGCCTATCATGATCGCAGGTGTGGGAATCATCGCATCAATCATCGGTACATTCTTGGTGCGTATTAAAGACAATGACGCGAAAGAAGCGCAAGTACAGCGTGCATTGAACCTTGGGAATATTGTTGCGATGTTGCTTTCAGCAGTAGCGGGGTATTTCTTGATTAAATGGATGTTGCCAGATACAATTCAAGGAATGAAATTCTTTGGTGAGGATCCGAAAAACATTTCATCAATGAACGTGTTCTATGCAACTTTGGTAGGCCTTGGTGTTGGATATTTGATATCAATGTTTACTGAATATTACACGGCATTAGGTAAAAAGCCGGTGTTGGATATTGTGAAAAACTCTTCAACGGGTGCTGCAACAAACATCATCGCAGGACTTTCTACAGGGATGATTTCTACATTCTCTTCAGTGATTGTCTTCGCTGCTGCGATTTGGGGGTCTTACACATTGGCTGGTTTCTATGGTGTGGCAATTGCCGCTTCAGCAATGATGGCAACAACAGCAATGCAGTTGGCAATTGATGCTTTCGGACCGATTGCAGATAACGCAGGTGGTGTGGCAGAGATGTCAGAATTGCCTAAAGAAGTACGTCAACGCACTGACGTCTTGGATTCAGTGGGTAACACAACAGCAGCAGTAGGTAAAGGGTTTGCGATTGCATCGGCAGCACTTACCGCATTGGCCTTGTTTGCAGCGTATGTGACATTTACAGGTATTGATGGAATCAACATCTTCAAAGCAAATGTACTGGCAGCCTTGTTTATCGGTGGAATGATTCCGGTGGTTTTCTCTGCCTTGGCGATGAAATCAGTAGGTAAAGCAGCGATGGACATGGTGATGGAAGTACGTCGTCAGTTCCGTGAAATTCCAGGAATTATGGAAGGAACCGGAACTCCTGAGTATGGAAAATGTGTAGAGATTTCTACAAAAGCGGCATTGCGTGAAATGATGTTGCCAGGAGCAATCACGATCATCTCTCCAATTATTATTGGATTCTTGATGGGGGCTGAAGCACTTGGTGCGTACATGGCAGGTGTGGCAGTTTCTGGTGTGCTTTGGGCAATCTTCCAAAACAACGCTGGTGGTGCTTGGGATAACGCGAAGAAGTCTTTCGAAGCAGGAGTAATGATCAACGGTGAAATGACATTCAAAGGTTCCGAGGCGCACAAGGCAGCAGTAACTGGAGATACAGTTGGAGATCCATTCAAAGATACTTCTGGTCCATCCATGAACATCTTGATTAAATTGACGTGTCTTGTGGGATTGGTAATCGCGCCACTTCTTGGAAATGGTCATGGTGATGCCTCAAAAGATGCAGCGTGTGGAATGGACAAGTGCCATGGTAAAATGGAATGTTCGAAAGACATGAAAGATTGCCACGGTAATATGGGTGCATGTGATCCACACAAAAATGGAGAATATATGATCGGAAAATGTGACATGCGTGAGTGTGCTAAAATGACGAAAGATGAGTGTGCAGCAATGTGCGATTCATTGAAATGTACTCCAGAGGAAAAAGCAATGTGTATGGCACATTACGATGAAAATGGAAAGTTTATGGGTGGAAATGAGTGCACGAAGAAATCGGAGTGCTGCTCAAACAAGTCTGAATGCAAGGATAAATCATCATGCAAAGGAGAGAAAAAATCATGCAAAAAAGGTCATTGATTTTTCTGATGAAAAAATAAAGAAAAGGGTCTGCTTCGGTAGGCCCTTTTTTGTTGGTGATGGTAACATTTAAGTTCATTTTCCGTTTCTGGATGTATGCGTCTTTATTTCAGTATCCTTTTTCTGTATTCGTTTATTGGCTTCGCACAATTGCGTTTCGAAACGGTGAATTATGATTTCGGAGAGTTGGAATCATTTGATGACCGTTTTGTGGACATCAAGGTCTCGAACATCGGTCCGAAAAAGGAATTCATTCTCAGTGTTAAGAAGCCCGAAGAGGTGGCGTATATCGCCTCGAGCGATCGCATCGGCGCAGACAGCGCAATGTATATCCGTTTTCAAGTAAATCCTACAATGAAGGGGCGGTTTTCTTATGAGATCGATGTCTATACAAGCGATCGAACAGCAGCTATGCGCATTCGGCTTTTTGGGGTAATGAATGAAGTGCCAACAGATAATCTTTCAGCATTCACTGCCTGTCCTGATTTTAGTGCACGTCCAGCGGGAAACAGCCAGAAATTTGATCTTACGGTCATCACCATTGATGCGGAAAGTAAAAAACCGTTGGAGCTATCGACTGTCTCCCTTATCCAAAATGGCGCACCTGTTTGGATGAAACAAACGGATAAAAATGGGAAAATCGTTGAAGACGCCACCATTGGATTCAGTTATTTCTATGCGGTACATGATGGATATTTTCCGGAAGAACTTGGCGCATACGTCAATTTCAGCCGCCATGAGGTGGTTATTCCCTTGCGAAAGAACCCAAAAGTGGACCTTCCATCTCCGACAATTGACACCATAGTGACTTCGACGACCATCGAAATTGTCTTGGAGGAACAATTGGAGAGTCAAGAACCAACGCTTATAACGGATGTGCCGATTGAATTGAGCACCTTGGATAAGGAAGACTTCTCAAGTACTTACTTTAAGCCTGTGAATGTTGTCTTTATTCTAGATATTTCCTCCTCCATGCGTCAAGGTGATAAAATGGAGTTACTGAAGTACTCGCTTTTTCAATTGGTGGATATGCTTCGCGCCGAGGACAATCTTGGCATTGTTACCTACGCAACAGATACGCGCGTGCTCTTGTCCGGGATGTCGGGCATGGAAAAGAATGCGATTAAATCTCAAGTGTCTGAACTTAAGGCGGGTGGACTCACTTCCGGAGGCGATGGCATTAAGCTTGGGTTCAAAGAGGCCATGAAATCATTCAATAAGGATGGTGCTAATCAAATTGTTGTCATTACCGATGGTGCCTTTAATCGAAATTCGGATGATTACAAACGGTACATCCGAAAGTACCGGCGCAAAGGAATCAATATGTCTGTGGTTGGTATTCGAAACAGTGAAAATGATGCCGATGAAATGATCGCGTCTGCACGTCTTGGCGGTGGGAATTATGTGCCAATCTTTCAACTTGTAGATGCACAAAACAATCTTAAGCAAGAGATTCGTTTGATTTCTTTTCGCCGGTAAAATGATGGTTTAGGCCAGAGTGTCTGCAATAAAGGGGTGCACAACATCGAACAACGCTTTTTCACTCCATGGTTTCGATAGAAATGTCTCGAGCAGGTTTTCTTTTTGAAGCTCACTAACGACGAGTTCGTTGGCTTGTCCAGAAAGCATGATGCACGCCACATCTGGATATTTCTCTTTTACCTTGCGAATCAACTGTGCACCGGTCATTTCAGGCATTTGGTAATCGACAATGATGAAGATAATGCTCACGCCAAAACGAATCAACTCTTCAATTTTCTCTTCTACTTCGGTAGGTTGAGAATAGGTTTCAATAAACGTATTCTTATTGTTGATGATTTTCCTTAGTTGAAAACTGAGGAGCGATGTGATCATTGGATCATCATCTACACACACAATAGCGAACTTGTGGTTGGTCATCAATGAGAGTTTACGGGTTTAGATTGTCGTAAATGTAACAAGAAAAGAGGTGTAGTGCTCATCTGAATTCAACTTTATTTGTGCGCCATGATCTTCAATCACTTTGCTTACGATGCTCAATCCCAATCCTGTTCCATTATTTTCCGCCTTGGTAGTGAAGAATTTCTCAAAGATTTTATTCCGAATTTCATAAGGAATCATCTTGCCGCTGTTCTTGATTTCTACCATTAAATGCCCATTTTCCTTCCAACCGGTAATGATGAGCTCACCTTTACTTCCGATGGCATCCACCGCATTTTTGATGAGGTTTGACCAAAGTTGATAGAGTTTGGATTCGTATCCAATGATTTCAAGGTCCTCTGGCACTTCAAAGTTGAGGTCTATACCATGTTTCAACTGGTGATTAAACACATTCAATACCGTGCGAATATTTTCGTGGAGGTTGACTTGTTCTTTGCTTAAATTGGCACCTTCTTTCAAGTAAAATCGAAGATTTCGAATCACTGATGCCGCTTTTTCTCCCGCCTCCATCACGGTATCTACAAAGGTACGTATGCTTTGGATGTGGTACATAAGGTCAAGCAATTCCATTGGATTATTCCCTGACATCACATAGTCGATTACTGTGTCTTCGTCTGCTAAAACGCGGGCTTTCACAAAGGCTGAGGCAAGAGAGTCTAAATCTGTTCTATCCGGATACCGCTGTTGTAATACCTCATTAAACGCTTTCGTTTCCCGCATTACCTGAAGTCCTCCAATGAACATTTTTACATTGCTTTCAACCGCTCGACTGCAGGAGTAATGTAACTGTTCAAATGAGCATTTTTCAATGACGCTTTTGAATAGATTTTCCAATGAATAGCGAATGCTCTCTGCACCAATCTTGACTGCACCAATCGGTGTGTTTAAGTCATGGGTAATGCCTGCAGTAATTTCCCCAATCATCGCTAACTTATCCTGATTGGCTAATCGCTCGGTTAATTCGTCGTTTCTCGAAGTTTTTTCTGCGATGGAGATTTCCAATTTTTCGTTAATGTCAGCAAATCGCTGGTTTGCCAATTCAATCTCCTTGATAAATGCTATCCGCTCACGGATATCCGTTGCCATGGTCAGTACAAAATTTTCCCCCTCAAAGTTTGTTGGGATTACTTCGACATGCACAGGTGTTTTTTCACCCGTTTTCACATTTTTATGCTGTGTATCTATACTGAAATGACCTTTTTCCTTTAGCTCGTTGAGGTGATTGAGCCAATCTTCTGAGGATTCAAAGAAGGATTCAATTTCATAGATGGTATGAGCGTTAAAGTTGTCGTCAATACCAAGTCTTTCTCTAGCCGTTTTATTCAAGTAAGCGAATTCTCCACGTTCATTTAGAACTTGAATCCCATCAACAGCGTTGTCCAAGAAAAAAGTAAGCCGTTCGAGGTCTTTTTGTTTTTGTTGTAATTTGATTTCTGAATTGCGTTCCGCAGAAATATCAATGCCATAACCAATAACGTACGAAACTTCACCATTCCTATTCACCACCGGGTGATAGCGGCGTAAAACAAAAACACTTTCGGCGTCGAGTTTTGGGTGCTCATCCACCCATTCAGTTGGTTGCTTTGTTTCAATGACCCGACGAAAGTTTTTCATTCGAGGTTCCACGGTTGCTCGATCAATGCCCTTTAAATCGCAATAGTCGTAATCCGTTTTTCCTATGATGTAATTGCGCGTACTGTCATTTTTTATTCCCGCAGGGTTGATATATAGGTAGCGGCCATTTCGATCGAAAATACCTACATCAAAGGGTAAATGATGCATGACATCGAGTATAAATTGATCAGGGCTTAGGGCGGGATCGATCGAATTGATGACATGACTTACAATCGCGACATCACTTGTTCGCATGGGAGTACAATGCAAATACACCATGTTTTCACCGAAAAGAGATAAACGGATATCATAGCGGAGATTATTGGAATTTACAACGCTGAAGACATCACTGTGTTTGTCAGATATAATGGATTCAAATAATGCGTCGAATCGGGAGTGTTGAACAGATTGGAATACATCAAAAAGTGCTTTTCCACTTTCTATGACCGGCACATCTTCGAACATCAATGGACCGAAATGTATAATTACTCCCTCGCCATCGACAATGATGTCATATTGATGCACCGTATCGAGAAGGCCATACACGGCTTGAAGCGAGTTTGTTGGTGTACTCAAAGTCAAATTATCTTTAATGCGTTTTATTGGCTTTTTCGACTTGTTTTCAGGCTTTTGCAACCAAAAAGAGCCTAAAATTCGTATCGAAAGATAGGTATTTTAGGAAAGGCGCACAAACGTTAAATGCTGTCAAAATCCTTTTTGATTAAGATATTGCTTGTTTAGTCACAAATATTGACAATTTAATCAATGAAGTCGGTCATTCATTTTTCAATTATTTGAGAAATATTTTAGTACATTCACACACAATTATTTCAGAATTCAATCCACTGCTTATGTCAGAACTCATTAAAGTACTTGTTGTCGATGATCATGCATTGATTCGTGAAGCATGGGTTTCATTGCTATCAACTGCGCCTGGCATTCAGGTTGTTGCAAAAACGGATAATGCAGATGATGCCTACAATCTATCCATTCAGTATCGTCCAGACGTGGTATTAATGGATATTAACTTAAAGGGGAGTAACGGGTTTGATGCGGCTGAACGCATTTACAATAGCCTTCCGAAGACGCGAATCATAGGCTTGACTTTGCATGATGAAATCAACTATGTAAAGAAGTTTTTATCGCTCGGCGGAAAAGGGTATCTAACGAAGAACATCAATCGGGAAGAACTAATTGCAGCTGTTCATGCAGTGTACAACGGAGAAACCTATATTGCTAGTGAAATTAAAGACCGCTATTTTGCGTCATTGCTGCATTTAGATAATGAGGAAAATAAGAAGGAACTAACCTTAAAGGAAATTGAGGTAGTCAAAATGATTGCGAAAGGCTTGACGTCAAAAGAAATTGCGGATCAGTTGTTTCTTTCTCCACGCACAGTGGAAACTCACAGACACAACATTCTTAAAAAATTAGGTTTTTCTAACGCCGCTCAATTGACGGGTTGGGCCAACGAAAAAGGATACCTGTAATGGCTACAGTCACTTTTCTCCATTCAAAATTGTAGGGTATGAGTAAAAACGCTGTTGTTGTCGAAGATTTTAAACTGATTGCTGCTGTATGGGAAGAAATTCTCTTAGCAATGGGATATAATGTCACTGTATTTAATAATGGTGAGAATATCGTTGAACCTATTCTTAAACTGGAACCTGAGGTGGTATTGATGGACATTAACCTACCGCGTGATAAAAATGGCTTAGAGATTTCTAGAGAGTTGATTCAGTCCAATTCAAGCATTCGTATTATGGCTATCACCATGCAAGATCAACCGCATTACCTGTTGAAAGCGAAAGAAATAGGTTTGAAAGGGTATGTGCTAAAAAATGCGTCGATTGCAACGATAAAGGAAGCAATTAAGGCTGTTTCGGAGGGCGGAGAGTATTTCTCCGAAATGCCTGCAATTTAAAAGTAAACGTTAAAATTCAATGATAATGGCTGTGCCTTCACCAGGAGCGCTGATTAATTCTATTGTAGCATTGGCTACCTGTGCACGTTTGACCATGTTCTTTAGCCCAAAACCTGTTTCCATCTTGCGCATGTCGAATCCTATGCCATCGTCGTGGATTTCTAGGACCATCTTTTGATTTCGCTTGCCAATAGTACATTCAATCTTCGTGCATTCTGAATATTTTCTGGAGTTAGTAACGAACTCTTGAATGATTCGAAAGATATTGTATGCATTCTCTTGGGTCATGTGCGAAAGCGTTACCTTTTTCGCATTATAGACATATTCGATGTTTCCCGAAAGCTCGTTCATCTTCCCGAAATACACGTCCAATGCATAGAGTAACCCGCGATCGAGATCGGGCGGTGCGAGGTTGTAACACATCGATTTCATCAACATAATGCTATCTTTTGCCAAGTCACGGCAAATGGAAAGCATCCTGTTTTCTGTTTCCGTCATGACTGTGGAAAGGTACAAGTTCAGCGCAACGAGATTTTGGCCCAAACCGTCATGCAGCTCCATGGCCATTCGATTGCGCTCATCGTCCAAGGTTTCATGAACCAAGCGTTCTTTCTCCAATATTGGCTTCTTCTTCTCGTCTATATCCTCAATGTAGGCCAACCAGAAGTTTTTATCCTTTCGTTCCGAAAACTTTCCTGAAATCAAGCGGTACCAATGCTCACTACCATCGGGCTTTGTCAATCGAAACTCCGTATTGAAGGAGTCGCGTCCTTTCTTGAGATGTTGGATCTTACTTAAAAATTCGGGCAAGTCATCTGGATGAAAAAAGGATAAAAAGTAGTTTTCATTGGCAATGACTTGATCGACATCCAGGAATGGAAAAAGAATATGGAAATTATCACTTAGAAAACGAATGGATAAGCGCTTACCTGCGACCAAATCAAATCCAAAATAGGCGATTGGCAATCCGGGGAAATAGCGAAAAAGGTTCGCGGCAGAGTCCGTGTAACGCTCGTTTAACCAGACCTTAATCACATACCCATCAGTCGAGATTGGGATCATACTGATGCGCTCAATCCGCGGCAATGTAAAACCTTCGCTTAGGTTTAGCTCTTTTTTATGAATGAGGTGTTCGTAAAATGAAATGAGGGATGAAGGATTTAGGACACGTTTGACAAAGTCTATGACCATGCTTCCCTTCTCTGCTTCATATTCTTTATCACCAACAAGATTTGCCGCAGTGTTATTGATGTAGAGGATTTTGAATTCGTTGTCGACAGTAATGAGTGCTGTTTTCAGGTCGCCAAAAAATGCATCAAGCTCTTGGTCCGAACCAGTCAAAACTGATGTCCGAATCAATCGTTGAAGCTGAACAATATCATCCGAAGAGTCAATCGCCGCATTTAGCGCATGGTATTTCCTCATTTACGTAGTAATAAGCAACAATATCCAACGCAAATTAAAAGTTTTATTTGTTTGATGTTTTTAAGTAAAGAATAAACTTAAACACAGCGTATCGTTAAAAAGATAGATGATATGCGAACTTTGGTAATCGAATCGATTCAAATCCTATTGCCTTATAACAAAGCGTTAATAACAATTCATAAAAATATTTAGAAATTAAATAACAGCATAACAGTGAGTTATGCTTGTTTTTATTCAGCATTTTAAATCTGATACCAATGTGATTTTATACTTAAAATCTATAGAAAATAGCATGCGCGTAATGGCATCGAATGTTCTGAAAAGCGGATTATTCTAATGTGAATGGCCTAAAAAATCAATAGAACGATGAAGATTTTAATCAAATGTTCACGAATGTTCTATTCTTCACCTGGGTAGATTACGAGCGTTCAGTGGTAACAAATACTCTGTCGCGATCAATTTGTTTGTTTAATTCCTCAAAAAAAGTATCCCTTTCACTCATTTCAATACAATCCAAAGGAAAATCCAATTGCAGGTCTTTGATGTAATGGAAGTACACTGAATCTTGATGAATGGTTACTCTACGCAAACCAGTGAAGTAGGCGAGCACGACATCGCGGTCGGCGACAATAACAGCCTTTGAAGTGACTCCAGCTCTGAATTTCTTACCTAGTCCACCCACCAACAAGAAAATAATGTTGTCTACCGTGCAAAATAGATAGCCCGCTGCAGGTAAAATTGCAAGAGGCGTGATCGTGTAAAGTGCGTAGCCAATAAATCCAAGTACAAATGCTTCAAGCAAGGTGTATACAACAATGCGTTTCATTCGACTACTGCTCACAGGAACGTTCCATAGAAAGCGATCTGTCTGGTTAATGATACGCATTCCCATCCACCGGCGAATGCTTCGACGCAGGTTGATGATCAGAATGAGCAAGCCAAGTCCTAGAAATATTTCAGATTTGTAGGGAATATTAGCGCCTGTTGTCTTCAAAAAATCGACAGGGAGATCAAAACCAACATAAATGGTCATTGCCATCGTAGGAAACAGCAAAAACAGCAAGAGTGCGTTGATGAATTTATTCATTTGGAATCATGGATAATTTGCGTTTCAGCGCATCAATTTTACTTTTAGAGGCATTGATTTTAGATTCGACTTCTTTTTTTAATGCATCAGCACCTTTGGAGTTTGCGAAGAAACCCAAGTTATTTTCGTATTGGCGAATTTCATTTTTCAATCCCTCGATTTGTTGACGGATATCGGATTTTTCGCGAGAAAATGCCCGCGCAGCATCCTGACTTCCGGCCAAGGTATCGATGCGTGCTTGGAACATCACTTTTTCCTTTTCAGCGCCCTCAAGCTTTATCTTCGCATAATGTGCATCGATGGCTGTTTTATAGGCATTGTAGATACTATCTTTCACTTTTATCGGCACGCGACCTACGGCATTAAATGCAGTTGTAAAATCACGCAATTCGTCCAATGCTTGTTTTTTAGATTCTGGAACAATGTAATTTTCTATCTGTTGAATAATCGCTTGTTTCGCCGCGAGATTCGTTTCAAACTGCTGATCTTGTTCACCGTAGTGCTTTTGTCGTGCGTTGAAAAATGCATCACATGCCCCTCTGAATTCAGACCATAGTTTTTGCTCGATTTTCTGACCCGCATGTCCAGATTCTTTCCATTTCTTTTGTAAAACAACGAGTTGGTCTGCAGTGGCTTTCCAGTCGGTCGATTCCCTCAATGCATTGGCCTGGTCAATCAATGCACGCTTCGCATCGGCGATGACAGAGTATTTTTCTTGAATTTTTCCAAAGAACTCTTTCTTTCTGGCGAAGAAAATATCACATGCCCCTCTGAATTCTTGCCACACCTCCTCATTTTCTTTACGCGAACCGAAGCCGATGGTTTTCCATTGATTTTGAAATGAAAGCAACTTCTCGGTAGCGTCATCCCACATTTTACTGGTAGTATTGTCTTCATTTTGAGCAATCAGCTCACGTGTTTTTTCCAATAACTCACGCTTCTGCTGTATATTGGCTGCCAAGGCATGGCGTCTGCCTTCATAAAAGACATTGATTCGGTCGTAAATGGTGCGCACATGTGCCCAATATAAGTCTTTCAGTTTTTCCCATTCTTCATTCGGAACAGGTCCAACTTCTTCCCATTCGTTCTGCAAGGTCTTAATCATGGACTCAAGATCGCGCACCGATTCATTCTTAGTCAACGCTTCCAACTGAGTAATGATGCCCTCTTTGAGCTGAAGGTTACGCTTCAAATCATGATCCTTCAATTCACGGTATATAGAAATCTGGTAGTTGAATTGCTCTAATAATTTGGAATACTCTTGTTGTACATCATTTCTTTTTTCTCGAGCGATATCTCCGACATTTTTCCAGGTTTCGTGGATTTCTTTGAATGCTTTGAATGCAGCACCAATATTTTCTTCGTTTTGGATAATGTGCTTCAAACGCTCAATCAGTGCCTTTTTCTGGTTTAAATTCGCTGTTTCTTCAGCTTCTTTTGCCTTGAGGACTGCGGTTTTACTCTCGCGATAGGCATTGTATAAGGCATAAAATTCTTCTTTAATAGGCTTTACATCAACAGGCTCATATGCCTCACCATTGACTTCTGCTTCCAGACTTGCTACTTGATCTTTCCGTTCGATTTCGAGCAGTTGGTCATCAAATTTTGATTTAATCTCATTGATTTCTCTGCTTACAGCCAATACATCTTCTTGCAGTGCAAGTCGCTTTAAATCATCTATGAGTTGCTGAATTTCCATGGTGAAATGTAAAAAAGGAGGTAGTATATTTCGTTAGATGGAGTCGTGATGACCCATATTGAAGTCGGTAAGGGCAACAAATTGTTCGATGCGTGCATCTACGTCTTCGCGCGTGATTTCAAGAAGACGTTCTGTACCAAATTTCTCCACACAGAATGAAGCCAAGGCTGAGCCGGCGATGATTGCACGTTTCATATTTTCGAATGAGGTATCACCGGTTGCAGCAATGTATCCCATAAATCCTCCAGCGAAAGTATCTCCCGCTCCTGTTGGATCGAAGACTTCTTCCAAAGGAAGTGCTGGAGCAAAAAAGACTTTTTCTCCATGGAAAAGTAGGGCACCATGTTCACCTTTTTTAATGATGAGGTATTTCGGGCCCATGGCACGGATCACTTTGGACGCTTTTACCAATGAATATTCTTTCGACAACTGTCTTGCCTCTTCATCGTTGATAATCAAAAGGTCCACCATCGACATTGTTTTCGCTAAATCATCCATGGCAATATCCATCCAGAAATTCATGGTATCCATGGCAATGAGTTTCGGACGCTCCGTTAAGCGCTCGATCACTGTGCTTTGTACCTGTGGACTCAAGTTCCCCAACATCAAGAAAGGAGTTCCTTGATATGAATCGGGAATGATTGGGTCAAAATCACCCAACACATTCAACTCAGTAACAAGTGTATCGCGTGAATTCATGTCATTGTGGTAACGACCTGACCAGAAAAATGTCTTTTCACCCTTACGGATTTGAAGCCCTTCGGTGTCTACACCCTTAGATTTTAGGGTTTCGATCATCTCTACTGGAAAGTCATCGCCAACAACCGCTACGATACGCTGATCGCGGTTGAAAAAAGAGGATGAGAGTGCAATAAAGGTTCCTGCACCACCGATGATTTTATCTGTTTTTCCAAAGGGTGTTTCAATGGCATCAAAGGCAACGCTGCCGACAGTAAGTAAACGCATGATTTTTTTTAGGGCAAAGATAATACAATGTGCAAAAGAGTAGGAGGTCAAGGAGGTGAAACATTATGGCGTTTTCAGTTATATGGTAATTAAATCAATCATTTTGTAACAATTTCATCTGAGCTTTCGTTGAAGGTGGCATCTAACACTTATCAGAGTCGAGAATAATGAGACAAATAGGACGTAAAATAGGACGATTTTCACTATGGTTTTTCGGAATCATCGTGGGGATAATGCTCCTAATTTCCGGTGGATTGTATGTCTTCAAAGACGAAATCTGTGGAAAAGTGGTGCAAGAAGCAAATAAATACCTCAATACCAAAGTGACGGTGGCGGATGTGGACTTGACTTTTTGGGGAACCTTTCCGCATCTTTCCGTAGATCTAAATCAAGTATTTATTCGCGATGCGGTGGCCAATGCTACGGACCGCGATACGCTTTTATACACTGAACAAATTCGCTTGAAATTCAATGCCATGGATATCTGGCATGAAAACTACACAGTGGAATCTATTGAAATTGGAAAAGGGACCTTGCAGTTGAAGATTGATTCTACAGGAGCTGATAACTATACCATCTTCAAGCCATCAAAGGAAGAAGCGTCTTCGGGTGCAGAAATCAAACTCAATGAAGTGCGTGTTTCAGGGATGCGTTTCAAATACATTAACGAGGCAACGGGACAGCGCTACCGCACTCACATTCATCAATTGGCGATGAATGGGAAGTTTACAGATACGCGCTATACTGTGCATGCGGCGAGTTCGTTGAAAGTTCGTCAAGCTAAAAGCGGTGATATCACCTTGATTTCGAACAAAAAAGCATCGTTCGATCTCGATTTGAACGTGGATCGCGAGAAGGGAACAATCGAAATTCCTGATGCACGCATCTATGTGGCGAATCTGCCTTTCCGTGTAAAAGGAGCCGTAACCCAGGATGCGATGGATTTTGAAGTGCATGCAGACAATGTTCAATTGGAGGATATTGCCAATAACATGATTGAACATGAAACAGAGGAAATAAAAAAATTCGAGGGTTCAGGAAAGGTGTTTTTTAACCTATTTATTCACGGAAACCTTTCTGCCACCGATCCTACGGAGATTGAATGTGACTTTGGTGTGACGAATGGATCATTAAGAGAGCCAACGAAGAAATTGCGCATCAACAAGGTGCATGTCGCAGGAAAATATAGCAACAAAGGTGGCAAGGATAAGGAATTTCTTCAGCTGAATGAGCTCGATTTCACTACTCCAGCTGGACCGTTTAAGGCAAACATGCGTATCACGCATTTCGACGCCCCCGAGTATCGAGGGAAAGCAAATGGCGTCTTGAGCTTGAAAATGGTTCATGCCTTATTTAATATTCCTTATGTGGAAACAGTTTCTGGTCAAGTTCGCATGAGGACAGACTTCGGTGTACAAACGCGTAAAGTGGTTGATGGCAAATCGTATTACCGTGTTGATCACTGCGCAGGAGATTTGAAAATGAACGATGTCAATCTAAAGTTGGAAGATGACAAACGCACATTTTCGCACATGAATGGAACACTTTTTCTTAATGATGAGGAGGCGGGAATTGACCATGTTTCATTGAATATTGGCTCTACCGATTTGCGTATCAACGGTGTGTTTGGAAACATAATGAATTACATTGGTCAATCTGGTGAGCTTGAAGCTCGGGTAGATATCCAAAGCAATTACATCAATGTGGCCGACTTAGGAACAACGTCGAAGGAAGATAAAATTCAGGATGGAAATGTGTTCGTGTTGCCAAATGACATCGGCGCGAATATCGATCTTTCGGTGGGGAGAATCGATTACGAAGGCCATACTTTCCGTGCTGTGAACGGTCAAATGGAGGTGAAAAACCGTTCCATCAATTTCCCGTCTCTTGCGCTTCGAAACGCCGATGCGGATGTTCGAGGGAACTTAACTATCAAAGAAAGCGCGCCGGAACGTTTTCAGATTGCCACTCATTTTTCAACAAGCAACCTCAATTTCAAGTCGTTGTTTAAGGAGTGGAACAATTTCAATCAAGAGGTGATTGGAGAAGATAACATTTCCGGAATGGCACAAGCGGAAGGATATTTCGAAGCACCCTTCCACCTCAAATCAGGCATTGTTTCGGATGAAATTCATTCGGAAGTGCATTTGAAACTTTCCAACGGCCGCTTGCGCAATGTGGGTGCTTTCAAATCGATTACCGAAAGTTTGAAGTCAAGTGCCTCTACGCGTTTGTCGATTGGCAAGAAGAACATCAGCTTGCTGGACCGTAAGTTACAAGACCTTCAGTTTGAGACATTGGAAAACACGTTCATTATCCGCAACAGCCGACTCGAAATTCCGTCCATGACAATTCGCAGCTCAGCGTTGGACATGGATGTTTCAGGAACACATACGTTTTCGAATAAAATCGATTATCGCTTTGCCTTCCGTTTCCGTGATCTAAAAGAGAAAACAATAGCGTCGGAGTTTGGAGAAGAGGTGGATGATGGCACAGGGATGAAGGTCTACATGCGCATGTATGGTGACTTGGACAATCCAATCATTGAATGGGATGAAACGGCACGCAAACAGCAAGCAGCAGAAAATAGAGCAGCGGAAAAGGAAAGTGTAAAGTCCATGCTTAAGTCAGAGTTTGGCTTCTTTAAGCAGGATTCAACAGTGAAATCGTATCAACCCAAGGTGTTGCCTAAAGAATCATTGTATATTGAAATATCTCCTGCACCGTCTAAACAAACGGACTCAGAGAAACCTACTGAAAAGAAAAAGGATAAGACCACAACAAAACAGAATAAAACGATCAATGGCTGGAAAAAGGAGTCTGAAGAGTCCAAACAGGAAGAGATCGAATTTAATTGACACACTTTTAGTTGAAATGAAGCTCCACAGGATTTGTTTATCGTGTGGAGCTTTTGTTTTTTTGCACCATGGAGAAACACACCAATGAACTCATCAAAGAATCATCGCCCTACTTGCGCCAACATGCGCACAATCCAGTCAATTGGATCCCGTGGAGCGATGATCTTTTTGACCGTGCACAGCGCGAAAATAAACCGGTTCTCATTAGTGTAGGGTATTCGGCGTGCCATTGGTGCCATGTGATGGAACGTGAGTGCTTTGAGGATGAAGAGGTGGCTGCGCTCATGAATAAACATTTTATCAATGTGAAGGTCGATCGCGAAGAACGACCCGATGTGGACCAAGTGTACATGACTGCCGTGCAACTCATGACGCAACGTGGTGGATGGCCGCTCAATTGTTTTACACTTCCTGATGGCCGCCCAATGTATGGAGGGACCTATTTCCCTAAAGATCAATGGATGCATATTCTTCGCTCTTTGGATCATACTTTTCAAACCGACCTGGAAAAGGCAGTGTCATATGCTGAAAAATTGCACGAAGGTATTGTCTTGCATGAACTCATTGATGAACCCGTGAAAAATGAAGAGCTCTCCCAGGAAAAATTGCATGAATTGGTCCTCAGGTGGTCGCGTAGTTTTGATATTTCTGAGGGAGGTGATGCGCGTGCACCGAAGTTTCCGTTACCAACAAATTACCAGTTTTTATTGCACTATGGTGTGCGTTTCGATCATGAAAAAACACTACGACATGTGGAACTAACCTTGGATAAAATGGCAATGGGTGGAATCTGCGATCAAATTGGTGGAGGATTTACGCGCTATTCAGTGGACATGCTATGGAAGGTGCCTCACTTTGAGAAAATGCTCTACGACAATGGACAACTTATCTCATTGTATGCGAATGCCTACCGACAGTTTAAAAAACCTTTGTACAAGCGCACGGTTTATCAAACAGTGGAATGGTTGCAGCGGGAAATGATGGCTGCGGATGGATCTTTTTATGCAGCATTGGATGCTGATAGCGAAGGCGAAGAAGGGAAATTCTATTGCTGGAATCCAAGTGAAATGTCTGCTGTACTTTCCAAGGATG
>JBEIKR010000026.1:0-23632 GCA_040379705.1 Crocinitomicaceae bacterium | reverse complement strand
TATGATTGTCGTTACTGGTGCCGCTGGGTTTATCGGGAGTTGCCTCGTAAGCCGCTTAAATAAAGCAGGATACACCAATATTGTGGTGGTTGACGACTTCTCAAAAACGGAAAAAGATCAAAACCTTGACGGGAAAATGTTGTTGGCGAAAGTTGGCCGCTCAAGTTTCATCAAATGGTTGGACGACTTCGGATCAGAAGTAGAGTTCATTTTTCACATTGGCGCACGTACCGATACCACCGAGTTTAACAAGGAGATTTTTGATGAACTGAATGTCGACTATTCGAAATCAGTTTGGAACGCCTGTGTCAAATTCAACATTCCATTGGTGTATGCAAGTTCTGCAGCGACCTATGGTTTAGGTGAATTTGGGTATTCTGACAACCATGAAAACATTCAAAATCTGAAGCCCTTAAATCCCTATGGCGATTCAAAAAATGACTTCGATAAGTGGATTTTGGAACAAGATGAAACGCCGCCTTTCTGGGCTGGGTTGAAATTTTTTAATGTCTATGGGCCGAATGAATACCACAAAGGTCGTATGGCTAGTGTGATTTTTCATGCGTTCAGAAATATTACGGCAACAGGAGAAATGAAATTGTTCCGATCACACAATCCCAACTATACAGATGGAGGGCAGTTGCGTGATTTTGTGTACGTGAAAGATGTGGTTGAAGTGTGTTTGTTTTTAATGGAAAAGCAGCCTGATTCTGGGATTTACAACCTGGGTTCTGGCAAGGCGCGTACATTCTTGGATTTAGCGACAAATACTTTTGAAGCAATGGGCAAGGAGACCACTATTTCATTCATCGATACGCCTGCAGATATTCGCGACAAGTACCAATATTTTACCGAGGCAGACATGTCAAAAATGTTGGCAGCAGGTTATAGAGGAGGATTCCATTCGCTTGAAGAAGGGGTGGAAGACTATGTGAAGAATTACTTGTTCGGAGAAAAGTACTACTGATCTATCAAGTAAGGGAAATGTTGTTTCCCGAAATCGCACGATTTCAAATCATCAATGGTGTCAATGTCTTGTTTTTTTGGAAGAATTCCCACGGTCAATTGCAATTTTTGGGCAATGTCTATGGTTTTTTGAAAGACGGATGAGGTACTCCACTCAATTCCCGTAAAGAGTTCTTCCTCTGGTGATGATAGACCAATGAGGTAATACCCACCATCTCGCGCCGGGCCTAAAACAAGGTTCTTGAATTTTAATTCTGAAAAGGCGTTAACAATATCTTCTTTCGATATGTCTGGACAATCTGTTCCAATCATGACAATGGATGAATATCCCTGCTGGAACTTGTCAGCAAACGCCTTGTTCATGCGTTGTCCTAAATCATCACCATGTTGGATTTCTTGACGAAACCCATGTGTCGAAAATACGTCACCTACTTCAATATCATTGGAGTAATACACTATTTTATCACTCAGCACCCCAGACATCTGTGCAGCGGTTTTTTCTGACAAAAGACGATGAACTTTTAATGCTTCGTGTTCACCAATTGTCGCAGCAAGGCGTGTTTTCACTTTTCCAAGCTGCCCGTTTTTAGTGAAAACAATCAGAAGATCTGCGGCCATTTATGGGCTAAGGCAAACAAATCAATGTGTCGTACCAAGGGGAATATCCCGCCCAGACGCCGAGTGCTCCACCAACGATGTTTGTGGGCAAATTTATTGGCGTAGCAAAAGGGTTTCCAGCAGAATAGATTTGAGTGTATTTCTTCTCCATGAATTCAAACACATCTCTTGGAAGTTTTGACACTTTAATGACTACCGTATCACCGAGCTTGTAAAAGCACCGGTATTCTGCAGGTTCGTAGGTGCCATTGCAAGAGGCTGGATTTTCGTATGAAAAATCAAATGTTTTTCCATTGAAAAATTGATCGTCTGTAAATGGTTGAAAGGGTTTGTAAAAAACCGGATCACTGATAGGTTTTGCCTCCCAGCGGTATGCATCGTATTGGTTCGAAGGATCTGAGAGCGTAGCCCAAGAAAAACCTCTGTCGGTATAGTTGCCATCCGGTTTCCAATACAAACTATCCAACGCTGTGGGTTGAAGAATGGATGTGGTAGAAGTATATGTCTTGCCTTCGAAAGCAATGGTGAGGTCATAGGTTTTTCCAACTTCTCCCCAAATATCGGTGTCAAATGAGGTATAGGCACAAATATGAAATTGTGCAAGCTGTTCAACAGGTATTCCGAAGACAGCTGCCGCCATTGCTTCCGTTCCAGGAGGAAGGTTGTCTGAGCAGATTTCAGTCAATTGAACGGTTTTCGTACCGTTGCTTACGGTAACAATCGCGCCAGAAACGAACCCATTCAAATAAGCATCTAAATTGGTTGGCGCATAAATATCACGCGATCGCGAAATGAGAACGACTGGTGGCATTCCAGTTTCAATATTTCCATCGATGACAAGTTGTTCCTCATATCCAGGGATATCGATTTTTACTTCTTTCGTGCACGCAGAAAAAAGCAAAGAAAGGATTCCAATAAGGAGAAGTGACTTTATTGTTTTCATCGGCTTAAAATTCAAAGTTCCAGGTAAAACTTGGGATGATTGGGAAGAGGGTAACCTGCTTCACAGAGAGCTTAAAGTTTCCACTTAAAAAGTCCCCATCATTATCGACATACAAGAAGAAAGGATTCGCTCGGTTGTAGGCGTTGTAAATGGAAATCGCACAGTTGCTGCGGAATTTCTTTTTCACCTGAATATTCTCTCCAGAATCGGGGTCTTGTTTTGTTTTATAGGCCTTGTCATAAATGGTCACTGACAAATCCAAACGGTGATATGGTGCCATACGTGTTGAGTTACGAGCACCATAATTGAACAATAGGTTTTGTTCTTGAACATACCAAGACGACGGCAATGTCAATGTGTTTCCTGTCGCATAAATGAAGCATGCACCAAATGTAATTCGATCGTTCAACTTGTAGTTAGCAACCACAGAAAGGTCGTGGCGACGGTCATATTTCGCAGGATAAACGTTTCCGTTATTTAGGTCAGGGAACTTGCGTTCGGTTTTCGCCCAGGTGTATCCGATCCATCCTGTCAATTTTCCATAGGTCCGTTTAATGAACAACTCTACCCCGTAGCTCCATCCTTCACCATATACGAGCAAGTTGTCTGTGTTGTCGGCGATGTTATCACCAGGCAAGGCACCCTCTTTGAACTCGATCAAATTTTGCATGCCTTTGTAATAGACCTCCACACTCGTTTCGTATTTGTCGTTAAGGAAATTACGGAAATACCCAGCAGATGCTTGCCATCCTTTTTGTGGTTTTGCCAAATCCGTCGTTGGGTACCAAATGTCTGTAGGCAATGATACAGCACTTAGGGACGTCAAATGCACATATTGGTAATTGTAGGAATAACCCGCTTTGATAGAACTTTTGTCGGGCAACAACCATCGAAAGGAGAAGCGCGGTTCCAATCCTTGGTAAAATTTAATGAGGTCACCACTCGCATATTTTATCGAAGTGTCGGGCTTGCTAATATCTCCTTTGATGTAGCGCGTAAAGGGACCCACAAACTCGTAAGTGCTGTAACGCAATCCAGCATTGATTTTCAAGTTTTCACTCACATCAAATTCATCCATGAAATAGGCCGCGTTTTCGTGGCTATAAAGTCGTTGAATTTCACCTGTGTCGAAAACGACGTCTTGAGATTCCGCCGAAACACTCGTTGGAGTGAAGGTGTGATAGATGTAATCCAATCCCCATTTCACGCGATGTCGCGCATTTGGAAACCAAGAGAAATCAACCTTGCCCCCGACATCGCGAACACCTGACCGCAACTCGAAGTTGAATTGATCTTGGGCCGACTTAAAGGCAAACATATAATCAGAAAAAGTGCCTGTGACGTTCATGAAAAGCTTGTTGGTAAACAAGTGGTTCCACCGCAAGGCAGCAATCCCATTCCCCCAAGGCATTTGCACATTAAAGTTGTCGTCATTGCTCTTGTACGTAAACATATCTTTCCCGTAATATCCTGACAGGAAAATCCGGTCTTTTTCACCCAACTTGTAGTTGAGCTTCACATTGACATCGTAGAAGTAATATCCGGAACCTCGGAAGGGAGAAGAATCCGGAATAAACGCTTTCATCAACAAATCGATGTAGGTGCGACGACCAGAAATGATGAATGAACCTTTATCTTTTTTCAATGGACCTTCAATGGTGAGGCGGCTAGAAATAACACCAATTCCGCCTTTCACCTTGAATTTCTTCATGTTTCCTTCATTCATGTTGACTTCCAATACCGATGACATGCGTCCACCATAGTTGGCAGGCATACCTCCTTTAATCAAGTTGACGCTCTTCACTGCATCGGCATTAAAGACGGAGAAGAAACCAAACAAATGGGCTGCATTATAGACAACGCCCTCGTCGAGCAATACTAAGTTCTGGTCTGGACCTCCACCACGCACATAAAATCCTTGGCCACCTTCCGAGACGGATGACACCCCAGGTAAGAGCTGAATGGTTTTTATAATATCGACCTCACCCATGAACGCCGGAAGCGTTTTAATTTGGTCCATTTGCAATTCGATTTGCCCAATTTTTGTTGAATTGACATTCTCACCCTTCTTTGCGTTGACTTGAACCTCTTGAAGTTCTTGTAGGTTGGTACCCAATTCAACATCCAATTTCACATCGCTGGTCAAATTGATTTCTTTGATTTCAGTATCCAGACCTGTTGCGCGAAACTCAATGATGTAGGTTCCTGCAGGTACTGTCAACGAGTAAAATCCATAAGTGTTCGTCACTGCACCTTTTGAAATGGAAGGAATGTAGACCTTCGCACCAATCATGGCTTCACCGCTTCTGCCATCTGTAATATACCCACTGATGGTTTGGTTCTCCTGCGCAAACGCAGAAAATGTCAGAAGCATTAAAAGTGAAAATATGATGTGAATCCTCATTGTAAAAAGGGTGTCATTTTAAGTGAATTGCAAAGTAACAACAACTAAGTGCAATTTTGGTTTGTTTTATATGAAATTTTCTATGATTTTTCTCATTTAAGACGACGGACATCATTGAAATTTTGTCAAATAATTATTCCGTAAATTTGTCATGTATTTGGCAATAAATTATTCGCATGAAAATCTCCTATAACTGGTTAAGACAATACATTAATACAGCACTTTCTCCAGAAGAAATTGGTAATATTTTAACCGAAACAGGCCTTGAAGTAGAAGGAATTGAACGCCTTGAATCCGTCAAAGGAGGATTGGAAGGTGTTGTGGTTGGGGAAGTCATGACGTGCGAGAAGCACCCCGACGCAGATCGACTAAAGGTAACGACTGTTTCTGTTGGTGGAGAACCATTGCAAATTGTTTGTGGTGCATCAAATGTGGCTGTCGGCCAGAAAGTAGCCGTGGCAATGGTTGGAACAACACTTTATCCTTCTTCTGGTGAAGCGATCAAAATGAAGTTGTCCAAGATTCGTGGAGTGGAATCGCATGGGATGTTGTGTGCGGAGGATGAGCTCGGTTTAGGTGAATCCCACGATGGTATTTTAGTGTTGAATCCTTCATTAGCGAACGGAACCCCTGTAGCCGAAGTGTTTGAGTTGGAGGATGATTTTGAAATTGAAATAGGACTTACACCAAATCGTGCCGATGCCATGGGACATATCGGTGTTGCGCGTGACCTGATGGCGTATATCAACTTTCATCATAGCACCCCAGCGGCGATCAATTGGCCAGATGTTTCTGGTTTTAATGTTGACAATAACGATAAGAAGATTTCGGTTTCGGTGGCCGATCCCGTTCTTTGTCCACGCTATGTGGGAACAGTAATCGACCAAGTGAAAATTGAGCCCTCACCCGCATGGCTGCAGAAAAGACTGCGTGCGGTAGGTTTGTCACCAATCAATAATGTGGTGGATGTTACCAATTTTGTCATGCGTGAGTTGGGCACACCGCTGCATGCGTTCGATTTAAACGCGTTGAATGGTAACGTCGAAGTGAAAACTGCCACTGCAGGCGAGAAATTTACTACACTGGATGGCGTTGAACGCATCTTAGGTGATGAACAATTGATGATTACCAATGGAAATGATCATTTGTGCATCGCCGGAGTTTTCGGTGGAAGTACCTCAGGAATTATTGAACATACAACATCTGTTTTCTTAGAATCGGCGTATTTCAATCCTGTTTCTGTGCGAAAAACGGCGCGTTTCCATGGATTAAACACGGATGCAAGTTTTCGATTTGAACGAGGTGTAGATCCAGAACTGACCATGTATGCACTGAAACGTGCTACCTTACTTATTATGGAAGTAGCCGGTGGACATATTGCAATGGAACCATGTGATCTTCTTGCTGAAACACCAAAGCCAGCGTCTGTCAATTTCAATTTCCGGAGATGCAATCAATTAATTGGTGCAGATATACCTCGAGATGGGATAAAACGAATATTGGCCTCACTAGATATCAAGGTACTTTCTGAAAATGGGGATGATGCAGTGCTTGAGGTGCCAGCGTATCGCGTGGATGTTCAGCGCGA
Organism: Crocinitomicaceae bacterium; assembly: GCA_040379705.1. Classification (GTDB taxonomy): domain Bacteria; phylum Bacteroidota; class Bacteroidia; order Flavobacteriales_D; family Crocinitomicaceae; genus M0103. Next base: position 17,113 of record JBEIKR010000026.1, on the reverse strand, counting down.
AGCAGATGTCATCGAAGAGGTATTGCGTATTTATGGATTTAATAATGTGCCACTGCCAGAAAAATTGAATACATCCATCGGTGCATCGCGCAAACCAGATGTGGACCATTACCGTTTTACTCTGGCAGAAATGCTTGTTGGCAAAGGGTTCTATGAAGTGATGAACAATTCATTGACAAGCTCAACGTATGTAGCGACTCTTGGAAATGAAGCCTTACGCGCGGAAAACAATATTGAAATGCTTAATCCCTTGAGTCAGGAATTGGACGTCATGCGTCAAAGTATGGTATTTGGGATTTTGGAAGGAATTCGTCATAATCAAAACAGACAGCATCCAGACTTGAAGTGTTTTGAGTTTGGAACAACATACCACAAATATGGAGATCGCTACGTGGAGAGCAAGCGCTTGGTGCTGGCGATTACAGGAAGGAAGCACGCTGAATCATGGAATTCGACAACGGAAACGGTGAATTATTTCACGATGAAGGGTATTGTTGAAAGTATTCTCTCTCGTCTTGGATTAAAAGGATTTTTGAATTATTCTGAATGGAAAAATTCTGTTTTGGCGGAAGGAGCGGAGTTGACTTTATTGAAAAGTAAGCTAGGACAAATTGGATGGATTGGAAATGGTGTGAAGAAACACTTTGGAATTAAACAAGATGTATTTGTGGCCGATCTGGATTGGGATGTGCTTATGGAATACGTAAAAAATGTGAAGATCCGTTCCAATGAATTGCCGAAAACCTTCGCTACACGCCGCGATTTTTCATTGCTCCTTGATAAGAATGTGACATTTGCGGAAATTGAACATGCTGCCAAAGCATGTGACCGAAAAATTCTGCGCGAAGTTGGACTTTTCGATGTGTATGAAGGGAAAAATCTCGATGAGGGTAAAAAATCGTATGCTGTTTCGTTTATATTTCAAGACGTTGAAAACACCTTGCGCGATGAGGCAGTCGATGCTGTAATGGAGAAAATTAGGAAAGAATTGGAGTCCCAGCTAGGTGCTCAGCTACGTTCTTAACACCCACGAACAATGAATCGTAAAGGAATCATCGTCACTGGGATTGGCACTGATGTCGGAAAAACTGTGGTCAGCGCGATTGTCGCTCAAGCCTTGGGTTATGACTATTGGAAGCCCGTTCAAGCGGGTGATTTGGATAATAGTGACTCAAAGAAGGTAGAAGCATTAACTAGCAACATCACTGTTCTTCCAGAACGCTTTCGTTTAGCAGTACCAGCATCACCACATTTTGCGGCAGCCCAAGACCAAATAACGATTTCACCCAATGACTTTCAACTTCCACAATCACAGCGACCACTTTTGGTGGAAGGTGCTGGAGGTATATTGGTTCCGTTCAATAACCAAGGATTAGTTTTTGCTGATTTGGTAGCCAATTGGAACTTGCCTGTCATCATAGTTTCACGGCATTATCTCGGAAGTATTAATCATACATTACTGACTGTAGAAGCTATCAAGTCCCGCGATATAAGGGTTGCTGGAATTATTTTCGTCGGAGATGAAAATCTGGCGACAGAGTCCATTATCCTTTTAAAAACCGGTGTGAAATTTATTGCGCGCGTGCCGATAGCAGATGCTGTGGATTCTGCATTCATCTATGAGCAAGCAACGCGCATCGCACCAGAATTAAAATCATTGTTTTATGAGTGATTTGCTTCAGCGTGACAAGAAGTATGTGTGGCATCCTTTCACACAAATGCATACTGCGCCTGAGCCTCTGCCCATCGTGCGCGCAAAAGATGCCATTTTATACACTGAAGATGGTCGTGAGTACATCGATTGCAATTCATCATGGTGGGTGAACATTCACGGACACGGAAATGAGTATATCGCTAAGGCCATTGCGGCGCAACTTGAAACGTTGGATCATGTAATTTTTGCTGGTGTTACCCATCCCGCCGCAGTAGATTTGTCCGAACGCATCATTGGATTGCTGCCGCATCCTCTCACGCGTGTTTTTTTCTCCGACGATGGATCCACATCTGTGGAGGTTGCCTTGAAAATGGCATTTCAGTTTTGGTTTAATCAAGGAACACCTAGACATCGTGTTCTCGCCTTGGATGGTGCATATCACGGAGATACCTTTGGTGCAATGTCGGTTGGACAGCGCGATTATTTTAACTCGCCGTTTGAACAGTTTTTCTTTGATGTAGATTTTTTGGATTTTCCTGTAGAATCTAATTATGCGCCATTGTTGTCGAAGGCTGATGAACTGTTTTCAACCAACGAATTTGCTGCATTGATTGTTGAGCCCCTTGTTCAAGGTTCAGCTGGAATGCGCATGTATTCGGCTACTTTTCTTGATGAACTAACGGCATTAGCACAAAAACATGGGGTGAAGGTCATTTTCGATGAGGTGATGACCGCATGGGGTAGGACAGGGTCGCTTTTCGCGATGGACCAATGCCAGGTAAAACCAGATATCGTTTGCCTGTCAAAAGGTTTGACCGGAGGTGTCTTGCCTTTAGGATTAACTGTCGCAAGTGATGAAATATATGAGGCTTTTCTTTCCGATGAGAAGGTAAAGGCGTTTTTACATGGACACTCATTTACTGGAAATCCTTTATGCTGTGCAGCAGCTTTGGCCAATTTGGATTTATTTGAAAAGCAAGACACAAAAGACAATATCACACGCATTTCTTTATTGAACCAACAATTTACTGCCGAACTTGCACTACTTCGTGGAGTGAATGAAGCACGACATTTAGGAACAATTGTCGCTGTGGAGTTAACGGATCATAGCAATAAGGCCTATTTTTCCTCGTTGCGCGATCTTGCATATGATTTCTTTATTGAACGTGGATTTTTAATTCGTCCGTGCGGAAATGTGATTTTTTTAAATCCGCCCTATTGCATAACAAACGAGCAATTGCAGAAGTCTTATCAGGTTATTCGAGAATTTATTGAAGAAATTTTTCCTACTGATTAACATTTATTTGCGTATCTCTAAAATCAAAAACAGTTTTCAAGCGTTGTAAAGACGTAAATCTTAAATAGGAATAGTATGTTCAAGCCATTCTCCATCATCATCGTACTCGGAACATTGTTTTCGTGTACTGCCCAACCTGCACAATCACCAATGAAAGCAAGAACAGAGCCCCGCGATACCACGCAGAAATACAATGAGTTAACCCCACAAGAGGAAAAGGTATTACTTCAAAAAGCCACTGACCGCGCGTTTACTGGAACTTATTATGATAAAAAGGACCAGGGGTTATATATTTGCCGTCGTTGCAACAATCCATTGTACACATCAGATGACAAGTTCGAATCACATTGTGGATGGCCAAGTTTTGACGATGAAATTGATGGTTCAGTAGTTCGTGTGCCTGATGCGGATGGTATGCGCACTGAAATTATTTGTGGCAATTGTCGTGGACATTTGGGACATGTCTTTACAGGTGAAGGCTTTACCGATAAGGATACACGCCATTGTGTAAACACCAGTTCATTGAGATTCGTGCCCGCATCAGAAACCAAGAGTATCCCTCCTGTGATTAAATAAATGTGCTAATTTTGTGCAAATTAACTCAGAGCTGTGCGCATCGACGATCTATTCAAACAATTCGCTGACATTAAATTTCAAGCCGACAAACTTCTAAAATCAGACGCCGCTGAAGACGATGCTGTCGTACGTTTTGCGAAGTACTCAGAAGAAATTCGTCAGTGCTTGGTGGACATGCAATTGGATGATGAACTTCTACTTTTGGTGAATGATATCCATGCGATAGATCCAGATTACCAGCCAAAATGTTCATTCGGTGTGAAGTTTCTTGGAGTTTTAACTTTTGGTATTTCGAAAAGACGATACATTCAAAAAAAGCGCAAAGCCTATTTCTTATTTCACATCCGAAATATCCGTGATCAGTACACGTATTTGAATCTACTGTTGAAAGAGATGTAGTGTAAAAATTAAGAATTTGATGCCTTTAGCAATTTAGTGGAGATTACCAGCAGTGTAATTCACCACAAATTCGCGTAGCGATCAAATCATAAATTTGCGCAGCAATCAAATCATAAATTTAGAATTTGTTACGTTTTTGAATGAGGCTTTCATGAGCTATATTTTGTTGTCAATGAGTGGACTATACATCATGATGGCATTGTTTTCACTGACTAGTTCGTCATACGTTTCGCTGTCATCATTGGTTTTAATTCTTTTCCAAATGCGATTGTGCCGCGTATATCCGCCCCACCATTGCTGCGAAAAATGATGATCGGTTTCGAAAATTTCAAAGGATTTCGTTGGGGACTTACTCGCTAGTATTGATCCACACAAATGCGTTTCGTCCAACCACAATTTGATTTGGTATTGTTCTGTTGTCGTGTTTGTGAATTGCAAATCGACATAATTGTAAGAAAGGGTTGCGCCACAAGCAAATGGGATTGTTCTATTTACATCCGGAAAAACATCATAGCCATGGCGCCACCGTTCAGTGATGGTTAATGGAGTATGCAAGACCATCCAATAAAGCAAATTCCCGAGCTGGCAAAGTCCACCACCGATACCACTTGATAACTTTCCATTTTCGAGCGTTAAACCTTTAAGATATCCTTTTCGCTTCGTTGTTCGACCCACATTTTTCCAAATCGAAAATGTTTCCCCAGGATGAATAACTATCCCATTCAGGTGTTCAATGGCAAGCCGAAGATTTGTCACCTTGTTGTGTTGCAAATACATGTCAACATCTTTTAGTGGTCTCAACAATAGTGTTTGATGATTAAAGACAAGAAAGGGTAATTCTAAGTGCTGGTTTTGTCTTGCAAAGGAATTGCTATTTACCCACCAATATATGCGGCGCTTGAGGATAAAATATTCCTTTCCGAACAACGTTCGAAGTTTACCTCTTTGTATGGGTTTCGAAATGGAAGTTATATGAGGCATTGTATATTACAATTCAACGAAGGGCAATTGTGCAAAGAAAGAACTGTTCAATGAAGGATCGAGAGCTGTGTAAAACGCAATAAGCATGGCCATTTTTTTGCGTAAAACGGGATGTTTTTTTAGAGCGTCTCGAAATTCAAGTGTAGGAGCAAATAAATTTTCCGCAAAGGAATTGATGTCATTCTCTAGATCTGATGCGCCGTATTGAAAAAGAAAACCACGTTCGTGGTAATACTCATCAAATTCCTGTGAATCATTGTCATCGATTAAGGCCTGGATTCCGCCATTTCCGTACTGCATTTTATTCAGCCTTTTCCATGCTGTCGTATCAAGAAGCTGTGTGTTGGCATACCATAAAATGCTAGAGAATTCATGATGAAAACTTTGTTCTATAAATCCATTTGTATACCCTTCTTCGACACCACCATTGGATAAATACAGGATGCTGTCTGAATAGGTTCCAGCATATCCCTGATTGAAGAACTTAAGTTTGCCGAAAATATAGACTTCCGATATATGATTTTGTATGATGCGAACTGGGTATTTTTCCAAGGCGTGAAACAATACATTTAATGTGCGTTTTTTCTCTGTGCTTGGAAGAGGAGCAGTTTCAGCATTGACTTCATCGCTATTCCAATATTCTGGAAAGGTCTTTTCTGCTTCCTCAAATTTTACTATAATCCCACTTCGTGGTTCTTTAATTTGGGAGAAGGTGACGCCTGAAAGGAGCAGGAAAAGGCCTTGTATCAAGAGAAAAAATCGCATTGCTGGAAATAATATGGTTCGTTGTAATCGCGACTAAATGTAATCAAGATTTAGTATAATAACCATTGTGCATCGTACTATTTCATTCGAGGAATGAGAATTCTTGTTTTACGAGAATCATCTTATTCAAGCCAAACATCAACAAAAAAACCGACGGGAATTCCCGCCGGCTCATTTATATTCTGGGTCTGAAAAAAATGACAATTTATCGGATTACTATGCGCTCCGCTGCGCGATTTCCAAGTTCGTCGATGGAAATAAGTGTGTACATGCCTGGATTCAAATCCATTCCTGCCAACGTTCCATCATTCTTGAAGTCAACTGTTTTTAAAATAATGCCCATGTCGTTCATGATGATAGCGCTAAGAACAGAAGTTTTGGCGCTTAATGTTACATGACCAGAGGATGGATTCGGATACACATTCACGTTACTCACCGATGGTATTCCTGTGCCAGCAAGCACTTGAGGATTGCTAACTCCAGTCACGATTGGTGCGTTTGGTTGTGTCAAATTAAATTTTCTGTAAGTGCTGCATCCTTTGTCGTTCGTCACAGTTACCCCATACAAGCCAGCACTTAATCCTGTTTGGTCTTCTTGTGAAATGACCAAATTGTTGCTGTTTCCTTCCCAAACAAATGTAGCATTTGGATCACTTACTATGAGGTTGATGCTCCCGTTGCTTCCGTGATAGGTGGAAACATTATTTACGATTGAAGATACTGATAGCGCTGCAGGATCAACAAGTACTACATCAGCAGCTGCATAAGAAACGGCGTCGTCTGCAACCTCAATGCGGTAGGATCCTGCTGTGAGATTGGCCATTTCGAAACTCGACCCATTGATCATTTGGTCATTCACAAAGTATGGGGCCTGGCCTCCAATGATATCAATATGAATCGTTCCATTTTGATCACCATGGCAGTATGGTGAATGCTTAGTGATTTGAAGTTTCAAAGGAACTTTTGTAGTACCAATCACGGTGGATACCTGTGCGCTTGATTGAAATGCTGTTAAGAAAAGTCCAGCTGCGAATAAGAAGTTAATTGTTTTCATAATGAGTTATTTTTTGAATGAAATATTTTGTTTCGTGTTTTGTTCAATGTGATGATTAGAATATTGCAGAACCGTTCGAGTTGCTAGAACCATTCGTGTTTGGGTTGTTTGGTGAACCTAATCCTTGTGGAGCCTGTTCTACGGTAAATCGTTTCATGGTAACACAGCCGTCTGCTTCAGTGATCGATACGGAATACGTTCCAGCTGTCAATCCATTTTGATCTTCAAGGTTTTCCACCAGTCCAGAGCCATCTGGTGTCATCCATGCATAGGTAACAGATTGACTATTCACTGTCAGATCAATGGCGCCATCGTTTCCACCGAAAACGCTTACGTTTGAAACAGTAGCAGTCATGTCAAGTGCCAATGGTGAAATCAAAATCACCTGAACTTCTGCACTAGTCAATAAGGTGTCAGACACGTAAATCGTGTAAGGACCAGCAGCTAGATTTGAAAAAATCACTTGACTTCCGGCAATTTCAATCCCGTTCACAAAGTAAGGTGGAAATCCACCCGTTATGTCGATAACGATAGAACCATCATTGCTGGCATAACATGAAGGGTTTCCTGATGACATTTGAAGTGAAAGTGGTGCTTTGACTCCAGGTCCTTGAGCGCTTGAATAAAATGTTGATAACAACAGTGTGAAAGCAACCAGACCAAGTGTAATTAAAATTTGTTTTGTTTTCATAATTGTGTGTTTTGTGTGTGTTTTGTTTTTAAGTGTTTTATGTCTTTCGACGAAACAAAGGTTCACACATTCCGAGGGCTGTGAAAGTTTTTAAAGGTGTAAGCACATCAATTTCAGCGCTTCCGCTCAGTAGTAACTACGTAGTTCTACGCAATAGAGGGAGGATTTAATGTGTTTTTGAGCCAAGTAGCTTGGGTGATGGGGATAAATGGTGTTTATCTTTTTACGCGTTCGGTAGTTAATTCTTTCTGCATGGTAGCAGTGCAATCCAATAAACGGTCTAGCAGTTCTTTTGAAACTTGCTGCTGGACTCTTTTCTTCCCTGAATAGATGGTGAATTGACGTATCGGTTCAAACTTTAAAATATAGAGCGTGTCAACATAGGTCATTTTGCTTGCATCAATATCACCCTCCTCATCACCATAACGTTGATTGTATGTTTTCCAATCGGCATAATGCTCCCTGTATTCGATTTTTGTGATTCTTCCTTTCTTGAAGTCAATGTTTTTTTCAGAATATCCCATTTCATAGCCGTAGGTCGATTCTATGCGGATGAGTGCGTCATTCGAATAAAGGCCTTCCAATGATCCTCCGCAAAAGGACATTTGAGGATAGGAAAATCGTTCTACTTTTGGTTCCCCATGATTGGTATGAAAGGTTGTGGTGTCGTCTTGATTGATCTCAGAGTCTTGATTTTTCTCCAAGCTCGGCGTTTTATGCAGCTTGATTACCTGTGATTGTTTCGTTTTGACTTCCTGACAACTCATCACACCGCCGAATAAAAGTGTGAAAAAGGTGATTTTTAGCCACAATGGGCGAAGTCCAATCATTCTTTGGTCAATTCAATCGCTTCGCAAATGATTTGCGCTGCTTTTCGAATTTCCTCCTCAGTAATTGTTAGGGGCGGAGAAAGGCGGAAGCTATATGGATGGGACAAAAACCAAAAACTGATCAATCCTTTTTCCAAGCATCGATCTACCACACGTTGCACTCTTTCGCTCGATACCATGTCAAAGGCGAACATCATCCCAATGCGACGAATGGCATGAATTTCTTTTTGCTGCCCGATGAGCGCTTCCAATAGGCCACCCAACCGTTCAACTTCAGCGTAATCAATTTCACTTGTTAAGACGTCAATAAACGCATCTGCTGCAGCACAGATGACTGGATGACCTCCGAATGTGGTGATATGACCAAGCATTGGTGCATGGGTAAATTCCCATAGATTTTCGCGAGAAGAGACCAAGGCTCCAATTGGCATTCCACCCCCAAGCGCTTTTCCAAGGGTTAATATATCAGGAACGACTTGAAAATTTTCAAAAGCAAAGTTACGGCCTGTTCGTCCCAGTCCACATTGAATTTCATCAAAAATCAGCTGAGCACCGACAGCAGTGCATCGCTCCCGCAGTGCGCGTAAAAATTGGTGTGATGGAATACGAACACCTGCATCTCCTTGGATGGTTTCGAGAATCACTCCCGCTGTTCGCTCTGTAATATATTTAAGGTCTTCGATTTCATTGAATCTCAAAAAACGCACGTCAGGTAAGAGAGGTCTGTATTTTTGTTTTTTCATCTCGTTGCCTGAGACACTTAATGAACCGTGTGTACTTCCGTGATAAGAACCTCGAAAGGAAACAAGTTCTGTTCGTCCCGTTACGCGCTTGGCTAATTTGAGTGCTGCTTCATTGGCTTCCGTTCCGGAATTAACCATATATACAGCATTCAATGCTTCCGGTAAAATTTCGACAAGGCGTTTCGCTAAGTTCAATGGTGCATCTTGAATATATTCGCCATAGACCATCACGTGGAGGTACTGATCAACTTGTTTATGAATGGCTTGTACAACCTTTGGATGGCGGTGGCCAATGTTATTCACGGCAACACCGGAAATCATATCCATGTAAGACTTCCCTGACTTATCGTAGATGTATATTCCTTCCGCTCGATCTACATCGATTAAAAAGGGATGCTGGTTTGTTTGTCCAAGCAACTGAATGAAATCATCTTCGCGAGACATTGAACCTTGAATTTAATCGAGAAGAATTATGCGTTTTTGCGCGCAAGGACCTTGTGAACAGCGTGGATGACATCTTGTGTGTCAATGCCATATTTCGTCATCAACTCCATCGGTGTTCCACTTTCTCCAAATGTGTCGTTCACAGCGACATATTCTTGAGGAACAGGGCTCGTGCGAGAAAGGTATTGTGCAACAGAATCACCAAGTCCACCATGCATCATATGTTCTTCAGCAGTTACAACGCAACCAGTCTTCGCAATTGATTTCATGATCGCCTCTGTATCGAGTGGCTTGATCGTGTGCATGTTAATCAATTCCACTGAAATACCTGCTTCTTCCAGTGCCTTCAATGCTTCGATAGACTTCCATACTAAGTGACCGCACGCGATGATGGTGACATCGGTACCTTCCGTTAATACATCTGCTTTACCGATGACGAAGTTTGCATCAGGCTTAACAAAAATCGGCATCACAGGACGACCAAAACGTAAGTAAACAGGGCCTTCATGGGCTGCGATTGCGACGGTTGCTTGTTTTGTTTGGTTGTGGTCCGCTGGAACAATGACAGTCATGTTTGGTAGCATCTTCATCATACCAATGTCTTCTAAAATTTGATGTGTCGCACCATCCTCACCAAGTGTTAGTCCTGCATGAGACGCACATATTTTCACGTTTTTTCTCGAATAGGCAACAGACTGACGGATTTGATCATATACCCTGCCCGTAGAGAAATTGGCGAAGGTTCCCGTGAACGGAATTTTTCCACCAATCGTCATCCCTGCTGCAAGGCTGATCATATTTGCTTCAGCGATGCCCACTTGGAAAAAGCGTTCTGGATTTTCTTTCTGAAAGGCATCCATCTTTAATGAGCCCGTTAAGTCTGCGCACAAGGCGACAACATTCTCGTTCGTGCGTCCTAGTTCAGCGAGTCCTTCACCAAACCCAGAGCGAGTGTCTTTATTGCCGAGAATTTCAAATTCAGTCATGATCAAAGGTTTAAAGTTGTTGTTTTATTTGAGTTAATGCGAAAATCTTTTTGAATGGTGTAATTCGAAGATCGCTGGCTTTTCTGGCGATACACAATGCGGTATTGACCAGGTTGCAGCTGAGTAGTAGTGTTTTTAAGCGTTTCGTCTAGATTGCAGACCCACTCAATTTCACCGCCATCCCGGAGAACAAAAATTTGAGCAACGAGGGTATTCAATAACTTGCAATTTAAGTAACCTGGTGCAGGTATGTCGATATAAGAAGTGCTACTTTGAGTCACATCCAGTGAGGCATAAATTCTAGGCAAGGTAAGTACCTCTACGTTATATTGTCCCGTAATATATTTTTCTGGAACATTCATTTTTTGCACGTTAAGGGTGCTATGATTTCCTTTCAAGGTGACACGAGAATCTATTAAATAAGGACGTGTTGCATTGATAAATCGTACTTTGATGTATCCTTGGGGTGCATCGACAACAATAGTGTTGTGTGTGTTTTTTTGAATCGTAATATTCTTCTTTTCAACCAAAGGAATCGTATTTACAACGAGATCATACTTCAGTCCTGGGTCAATGATCAGAGTGTCAGGATTTCCATAGCGGTTTAGCGTGTGAACGAAGGTGTACTTTAAATTTTTTGTCCCTGCTTCATATAAAAACATGGTAACATCTGTTTCTTTTGGCCGTTTGCTGGTGTCATTAAGGTTTATTTGAACCGTGGTATTCGAAATTGCCTTTGAAACAATATTATTCAATACAATTCGAAACGCATCCTTGGTTTCGGCGTCTGAATACGCGCCAATGCAATTAAACTTCTCCAAGTAAGACAGGTCGAGACCTAAACCAATCACAAAAGGAGTGACTTTGACACCTTTATCGTATAGTTTTTTGGCAATAACGCAGGGGTCGTTGTCACAAGCTTCTTGTCCATCGGTAATAAGAATGATAATATTTCGTGCGTTCTGATCGGGAAAATCTGCAGCAGCAGCTTCTAATGACCGTGCGATTGGAGTTGTTCCTTTGGCTTCTATCGTTCGAATCCGTTGCTTGACTTTTTCAAAATTATCGGTACCAAAAGGCACTTCAAGTTTTGTGTCGTTGCAATCTTGATAGGTTGCTGTTATGGGTGATTGATGACCATATACGCGCAAGGCAATTTCTAAATTTGCGGTTCCTTGCAAGCTATCAACCGTTTTTGCTAGCAGGTCTTTTGCCGCTTCAATCCGCGTTTCAGTGCTGCCCCATTGGGCATTCATGCTGTTCGATGCATCGAGAATAAAGAGAATTCGCGTTAGTTTTTCTTGCCCAAACCCTTGAGCGGAAAAGAAAAGTAACGCTATGAATAGGAGGTGTTTCAATTAGTAATCACCCAGGGTTTCTTCCAATTGGCCAAGTGCATCTTCAAGTTGAGCAGCATTTGGAGCGACCCCATGCCATTTATGCGACCCCATCATGAAATCAACACCTTGACCCATCTCTGTTTTCATTAAAATGACTACCGGTTTTCCATGGCCACACAATGACTTGGCTTTGGTAAGTGTATTTTTCATGTCGGTGAAATTGTGCCCATCCATTGTCAATACTTCCCATCCAAATGCCGCCCATTTTGCATGAAGGTCACCCAATGAAATGACATCTTCAACATCACCGTCAATTTGTCGGCCATTCCAGTCAATTGTAGCGATAACATTGTCAACCTTGTGGGCTGAGGCATACATGGCAGCCTCCCAGATTTGACCTTCCTGAAGCTCGCCATCCCCATGCAAGCAATACACAAGGTGATTGTCTTTATTCAATCGCTTCACTTGAGCCGCACCAATAGCGACAGATAATCCTTGGCCAAGAGAACCTGATGCCATTCGGATGCCAGGCAACTTTTTATCGGTAGAAGGGTGGCCTTGAAGCCGTGTGGACAATTTTCTAAATGTGCCCAATTCATTTGCTGGAAAATATCCAGCGCGTGCTAACACACTATACCAAACAGGGGAAATGTGACCGTTTGACAGAAAAAATAAATCTTGTCCAATACCGTCCATCGTGAAGTTCTCGGCATCGTGATTCATTTGATCAAAATACAATAATGTTAAAAAGTCTGCACACCCTAAAGATCCACCTGGATGTCCTGAATTTACGCCCGCTACCATTCGAACGATGTCTCTTCTTACTTGTGATGCAATATGCTGCAATGCTGTTGTTTCCATTCGGCTTTAGAAAGGATTGTTTAGTTGCTTGTAAAATTAGCCTTATTTATTTACTTTAGGGGCGCCGAAATAGGAACTTTATCCCCAAATGCAACCATTTTTCAACATTTGTGGTCTTAAAATTCACAACTCTAAAATGATGAAACAAATACTGCTGTTTACCATCTTCTTGTCAGCCTCGAATGTGGCTGTTTCTCAAGAAATCGATGCACGCCTCTCCACGCGTTATACATCTACCGAACTTGCCAAATTAAAGCAAAATGACCCCGCTCAATTGCGAATGCTTTCCTATGCGCTGGATCATGCGTGCTACATCATTGATGTTCCCAAAGGAAAGGAAAGTGGATTAACGGGATTGATTGAGATGGATGTAAACAAGCCGATCGATTTCTTAGCACTCGGACTCGAGATACAGAAAACGAATCAGTATTTGCGCATTAAAGGAACTGAAAAGGTTCTTGTGGTGAAGTCAGAATGGGTGTTGAATAATGAAATGCAAAATAACCGTTAATCATGAATAATAGAATTACACTAGTAGTATTGGCGTTGATGTTCATGGTGTCGGGTTCGTTCGCTCAAATGGTAAACATGGGGGATGCGGGATATCCGTTAACGAACACTGCAAACTGCAATACGTTTGGGACTGTGACTACCAACTTTCAAGATCCGGGAGGCGCGGGTAATTATCCACCGAATTACAATGACACCATCGTTTTTTGTCCAGATTTGACGACAGGTACAAAGATGTCAATGACCATGGCAACAAATGCAGGGTATACTTGGAATGTGGATGGTTCTGACTTCGTGTATGTTTATGATGGTCCGAATGCATCGGCACCTTTGTTAGGCGTTCATAATTCAGTGACGAATCCTACGGGCTTTACCCATCAGGCGACTTGGAACAATCCAAGTGGTTGTTTGACAGTGGTATTCATTTCGAATGGTACGACGGAAGGAACAGGTTGGTTAGGAAATGTACAGTGTGGGAACCAATTTCAGCCTTTTGAACCGCACATTGAGGCATTCATCAATGGCGTTGGTGCAAATGCTTTAAATCCTTTAGATACAGGTTTCGTAGATGTATGTTTTGGTGATAGTATTTTATTTGTAGCGAAGCCTCTTTTTCCATATAGTCAAGAAACCACAGGCTATGGATATTCACAGAACGTGAATTCCACAATTATTTTCGATTGGAATGTCACTGATGGTGGTATTTATCCTTCGAACGACTCCATTTGGTTTACACCTCCGGCAAGATCTGGGTATCTCGTCGATGTGAAAATGACCGATCTATTTCCTCAGTTTGAGCGCATGATGTGTAAGGTGAGAGTGTCCCAATTGCCAATATTTGCGGGGACAGGTCCGCTGGAAGATACGGTATGTATGGGCCAAAATACGGATCTTATTGGTGGTGTTACTCCAACAGATACTGTAGGTGTTGATATTCCAGCAGGAACTTTTCAATTGGGTGGCGCCTACGCAGGAACAACCTACTTGCCAGATGGTTCTGGAATTCAATACCAAACAAGCATTCCAATGAGTGGTTTCCCGCCGACTGCAACGATCACGAATGCACAAGACTTAAATCAAGTATGTATTACCATGGAGCACTCTTACGCGGGTGACTTGGAGATTTGGTTGCAATGTCCATCAGGACAAATTGTGCAGTTGGTGAACTCCTATTCTCCCGGTTTCTTGCCTGGTGGAACAAGTGGGGGCGGCACTTACCTTGGCGACCCTATCGACGATAGTGGAGGTGGAGGTCCTGGTGATGGCTGGGAATATTGCTTTAGCTCCGTGTTCAATACAATTGGTGCGATGAATGCTAACTGGACGAATACTGTTCCGATTTCTATTGCTGCAGGAAATAATGCCACTGGAAATTCAGTAGACCCATCGGATATATACGCGCCAAATACATCATTTACCAGCTTTGCTGGATGTCCAATCAATGGAAACTGGACCATCTACGTCCAAGATAACTTAGGAATAGACGACGGGTATATCTTCGAATGGGGCTTGTTCTTTGATGGCTCGTTCTTCCCAGGTTTGGGTGGGTACCAAAACACCATTGCTTCTGATTTTTGGGAAAATGATCCATCAATTATTTCAGGTCAAAATGATACAGCAATTGTTGTTCAGCCAACAACACCAGGTCCTCATAACTATGTGTATCATGTGATTGATAACTTCGGATGTGAATACGACACCACAGTTACTCTTTTTGCTTTGGCGTTGCCGACAATTTTCCCGGATACGATTGGCTGTGACTTGACGTTCACTGCATCTGGAACTGTTTCTGTTTCGGGTGGTGTATGGACAACAACAGACCCTCAAGTAACAATCTTGCCAAATGCGACTGCGAATAATCCGACCTTTGTCGCCTCGAGTCCTGGGACTTATACCGTCAGTTTTACAGACAACTCGTGCAATCAAACAGTGACCTCGGATATTATTTACCCGCCGTATCCGGTCATGTTTGAAGATACCTTTATATGTAGTTTGAATTATCAGGTGGCAGGAACACAAGTGTATCAAACAGGCGGTGTTTGGTCGTCTTCATCGCCAAATGCATCTTTCAGTCCATCAACGAGTACGTTGAATCCACTGATTACCGCAACAACATCAGGAAATTACATCATTACATTCACAGATAACGTATGTAACAACGCGGTGTCTGCAAACTTAACAACGATTGTTCCTCCATCGATTTTTACAGACGATTTGGGATGTTATGGGATTTATCAAATTGACAGTACGGTATCGTTCGATGGTGGTGTATGGACTGCTTCTGACACTTCGGTACAATTTAGCCCGGTGAATACTGTGGATAATCCATTGATTTATACTTCGCAGCCTGGAACGTATCAATTATCTTATACGGACAATACGTGCAACATCACTGTGAGTGCCTTGGTGACTTTCCCACCGAACGCTTACACGGATGTGTTGGATACGGTTATTTGTCAAGGAACCACATACACAGTGAACGCCCAAGAAAATTACACAGTGGATAACTTCGTTTGGAACACAGGTGCAACAGGTCCAAGTATTACCATCACTGAACCCGGCGAATACATCGTTACGGCATCAAATATTTGTCATACGTATACGGATACTGCGACGATTGGAGTGAAATTATGTGATATTGAGGTGCCGAACATCATCGTCTTGTCATCATTGGCAGGAAACGAAGCGTTCTTTGTTACATTTGATGGGGTAGCTGATTTTAACTGTACAATTCTTAATCGCTGGGGGAATAAAATATACGAATACAGCGATCCACTTGGAAAATGGGACGGAAAAACAAGCGGTGGAACCCTTGTGGAAGAAGGAACATATTTCTATATCATCAAAGCAACCTTTGTTGGTGGGAATGATGTAATCAAGCAAGGAATGGTGCAAGTGAAGTATTAGAAAAATACCAAAAGATTAAAGAACCAAAGCTTTCTAGGCTTTGGTTTTTTTGTGTCTGTAATGTCGCGCTATAATGAGATCAAGTCTTCTCAGAAACAGAAATACACAAATTAAGTCATGATTCACTCTACTTAAAAGAGTTGGGTTTTTTATTGCTTTTTGCGAATCATTGGGTGCTCTGAATTGCTTTCATTGAATTATAAAGCCTATCTGACAGGATTTATCGGTGGATTAAATAATCACGTGAGTATTCAATAGGGCAGCCGAATATTGTGCATTTTCGCGCTGTCAAAACACTTATTTCATGAGCATTGCAGCTTGGGTATTGATCCAATTTTCCAGAAAGAGAAGTGTCTCATACATACCCGAGTAATTGATGAATTCGCTATCATCAGAAATACGGTGATAATCGTCGTGCATTCCTGTCGTAAATGTGGCAGAAGGAATACCTTGTTGCACAAAATGTTTAGTGTCTAAAATGTTTAGTCTAGAATTGTCTGTGAGAGATATAACAATGTCACTGCTTGTAAATGAATTTGATAATTGGTCAGAGCAAGAAACGAATAGTTTTTTTGAGTGGATATCCATTCTTCCAATCATGTCAAAATTTAACATGCAAAATAATTCACCATATTTTTTTGTCAGTTGTTTTGTGATATATTCAGCGCCAAATGTTCCAATTTCATGGCCAGTGAAAGCAATGAATAGCATATTAAAAGGGAGTTTTTTTATTGAATAATAACGCTGTAATTCAATCAAGATCGCAACACCTGAAGCATTGTCATCAGCGCCATTATGAACGTCATTTTTTCCATAGGATTTGGATAATTCCCCACCTAAACCTATGTGATCAATATGTGCGCCTATGACGAGTGTTTGTTTGGATTTATTGTCAATAAAAGAGCCAATCATCTGTGATTGAATGGTGTCTTCGGAGGTGATGATTTGGTAGTTCCATGTCAGTATTTTAGATTTTCTTTTTTTGATCGCCCAATTATCGCGAACATAATTGTTTGCGATAATTTCTTCGTAAGAGCCTGTATTTCTACCTTTTAGGCTGTCGCTTGCCAGGAAT